>CAYTJF010000272.1:0-7644 GCA_964437945.1 uncultured Granulosicoccaceae bacterium | reverse complement strand
GGCGTCACCATTCTGGAGCCGTCGAATAAAAATATAGGCCAGTATTATCTGCTTTACGCTTTTACCCTGTTGTTTGCGATACTTATCTGGTCTATGGCATTTATGCATAGAAAGCAGAAAATTAAGACTATCGGTAAAATCGGCGCTTTGGCTGCAGCAGTTCCAATAGTGGCCTTAATTATGGGTCATTTATCCGTTGCTATTGGTGCTTTTGTTGGCGTGGATTCGCTGCTGAGTATGTCGGGAGGGCACGAAATATTAAGCAGTGTTCCTGTTAAAGCTATTGAAGCAACATTCATAGTTTGGTCGTGTGCAGCCGCTTTCGTGTTGTGGTCTGGCAAACTGACTCAAGATTTGCAAAATCTGTAGGCCACTCACGATGCTTCGGATAATCTGTAGATCGGATGACTAATTATATTTGAGTGATTAAAAATTAATAGGGTAGCTAATGAAAAGTCGATTTGCCAATACGCCTGAACCACCTTATTACTCAGTGATTTTCACTAATCAGTTGAGTGATAACGATGCGGGTTACGAAACAATGGGTGAAAAAATGTTCGAGCTTGCGCTTACTCAGCCTGGGTGTCTTGGTGTGGAAAGCACGAGAGATTCGACAGGTGTAGGTATAACGGTCTCTTATTGGGTCGATGAGGCCAGTATCAGTGCATGGAAGGCTCAATCCGAGCATTTAGCAGCGCAGCGAGCTGGAATTGATCGTTGGTATGAACATTACGAACTGCGTGTTGCCAAAGTTGAACGGGCGTATTCGGGACCGGAAGGCAGGAAGCTTTCTTAGGTTTGATCTTTGTTTGGTTCGCACGTGAATAGGCCACGTTGTTAAAAGCCATATTTGCCCTTAAAAACGAGCTTTAACTCCATCTGAGAAGAAAAAAAACGAATAAAATTAAATAAATACAAACACTTGTGATGGTCCGACCCTATTATTCTATTATTGCGAGTTTGTGATGGTGTACATCATGTTATTGCGCTTGCTGATTAAATAGAGTTCGCCATTGAGGCCTTGAAATAGGCGCACGTCAACTCGGTCGTTTGTGTTGACGTAGCCCGGTGCTGATTGAACAATTTCTTTAAGACTACTGTTCAGTGCTGGTGTGTCAGGGTTATTGTCATGATCAAACTTGACTGTAGCAATATACGGTTGTGCATTGGTTAGTTCATCAGGCGTACCGGTTGTTTTTGCGCTTAAAATATCGGATAAGCCGGTATGAAACAGCAATCCTGTTTTGGGAAAGTCTATAAAGAAATATTGTCCATCAAGTTCTGAGCCGTTTTCAACAACATAACCACCACCAAGTGCTTCACCTGTAAAGGTTGCACCAACGCCACCGTGATGTCCGAATTGTACTGCAGGATACACAAATCCATTGGAAGCATCGTCTGCTGGTAATGCGTCGATGCCGTTAAGCAGAGTGCCCGCATCCAGATGCATGTAGGCACCTTCGCGCAGCGCCCATCCATAATTGCTGCCATTTTCTATAAGGTTGATTTCTTCGATATTATCTCGCCCCGCTTCTGCAGCCAACAGGTGTCCGGCAACTGAAAAAGCCAGGTGGTGTGGATTTCGATGACCGTAGCTGTATACCTCGTTCGGTAGCGACGCATCAGCAATAAATGGATTGTCGGCTGGAATGCTATATCGTGCCGCGCCGTTTTGCAGTGGATTGATACGCAGAATTTTTCCTAGCGCATCGTTAGCTTGTCCAGTGCCTGCCAATGTCGATTCAACACTACCATCACCGTGGGCAATGTAAAGATTCCCATAGTCGCTGTCACTACTGCTTAAGTAAGGATTAAACGCAATTTGTTTTATTGGGTGATCAAACTGGGGTACACCTACTCGGAACAACTCTCGATAGCTCGATACATCTATCTCGTAGCTGGTGGTGTCGGCCGTCCATTCGACCAGCACACTATCGGCGTCAATCCCTGAATTGTCAGACAGAAAGTTATGTCCGCTTGTATCGGTAGGACGTTGCTCCATGATAGAGGCATAGAACTTTCCGTTGGTTTGAAAGTCTGGATGAAAAGCAATGCCGCGTACACCACTGTGGAATAGATTGCTGGTGTCAAGTGCTCGACCTGTGTGCGATTGAATGGCAGTACTGATATCAAACCAAAGCTTGGCCTGGTTGTTGTCAATTTCATACACTCGACCATCCGTTTCATCAACGATAAACAAACGATCGCCAAAGTTGCTCATGGCATTCCATCGTGCAGGACCACCATTGCTTGCCAGCGGCAATTCAACAAATGGTTGCACCACAACTTCCAGGTCTGAAGTTAATGCATCGAATGGCCATGTCACTTGACCATCTTGGTTTGTTGTCGGCAGCGTGCTCGCGGTGACAAGGTTTGGTAAGATGCTATTGTTTACATCTGTTGGATCACTCGAACCACTATTATTACTAGAGCTGCCGCATGCAGCCAAAAAAAGAATCAATAACGCAGATAGTATTGTTCTCACAGCATTGATAACTGTTGTGTTTAGAGGACACACCAACTTGTTATCCATTGAGCTGATCATTAAAGGTCGAACGAACGTTTGATTGCGCGCGTAGAAGTTAGCCATTGAAAAATCTATGGGTTATGTTAGCTGGTAGAGTGAAATAAATTATTAACGTGAATGTTAATCTAATGCGATTAGCAACTGTTCTATATCGTTGAGTAGCTTATCCGACTGATTAAGCTTTTTTATCCATTGCAAAGGGATTCCCTTCTCGGTGTCGATGCCATAACAGGCACCTGTCACTGCGCCTATTAATATTGAACGTCCGCAGGAGTCGCCTCCGGCATAGATGTTTTCTCTTATCGCCTCGCTGAAAGAACTTGCTTTGGCAATATTATGGATTGCGCTTGGAAATCCGATCTTCAACTGGCAAGCCATACCCCAATCGCTGGTAACGTCGGGAGTGCTTTTATCCAGTGAAGCAAGCGCTTGTTCGATTAGCTGGCGTGTAGTGTCTGATGCTGCTTGTTTTCCAGCATCGATGCTGAGTTCAGGGTCGCCTGTTGTTATTGCTGCTTCAATAATATTGGCACTTGCCTGGCCGAATGCCACAGCATGGTCATTATTGTTGGTTACACGAACTGCCGACTCTACAACACTGAGTAGATTTTCCTGTTGTGCATAAGTTGCAACAAGAGCAGGTAATTTTGATAACGCCGGTAGTTGAGTATCGTCAGATCCATGATAACCGTTTACACTATTCCATTCATCCAACATTCTGAAAGCATGCTCGACAAGTTGGTCATTATCGTCTGTTGTGCGTACCGATTCTTCAACTTTCTGTTTTAAAACATCACCGGAAAATTGCTTTGCATTACCCAGAATTTTGGTAATCAGCTTACGCTTCAATTCATCTGCACCATCGAACGGGATGCTGGATGCACGCGCCAGTGCGTCGTTTTCGGCGATCGTGATGTTGTTAAGCGTGTCGCGTGTTGGATGATCGATATAGCCTGAGTAACTACCACCATAACCGAAGCATTCAATAAACGCTGATTCGTAATTGGCTTTGTCGTAAGTCCCGTGGTTTGCATTGAGCGTACGTAACATCGTGTTGTGCTGTTCGCCATATTGAGAGAAATCACCCGAATTTTTATTGGCATGCGCAAAATACCCAGCCGTATCGGCATAGTCGGCTTTATTTGGTTGTCTGAATTCGGGGTGGTTTGGTTCCAGGTCACGTATTCTGGATTGGTCATAAAGCCAATGAAACCCCAGTGACGCAGCATCGGCCACGGCTGCGCCCAGAATGGCACCACGTTTTCTTTCCCTAACGGTTGAATTTGGTTCAGACATAGTCCTTATTCTGACAGGTTCGGCAATGGTTAGGCGAACAGAATATAACCATTTGTTCTTTTGCTAATATTGTCAGTAATGCTACGCAACCCAACAGTGGCGAAACTATTGATCGAGCTTGCGCATTTAGCCAATTTGAATCAAACCGCCAGCGGACGTGCTTGGGTTGCACAGCTCCCGACATCTATTGAACGGGTATGTGCCGATTGGCAACTGGTGCCCAATGAGAACCCGTTTTTGGATGGCACTGTTTCGTACGTGACACTCGCTGAGCAAAACGGTGTGCCATTCGTACTTAAACTGCAATGGCCACATGAAGAATGTGTGTACGAAGCAGATGCATTACAGCGATGGAACGGTGTTGGAGCAGTTCGGTTATTGGCACATAATCCAACAGAACATGCGTTACTGCTCGAACCGTGTTTTCCTGGGCACAGCCTTGCCAACTGTGAGCTTGTTGATAAGCTGGGTGTGGTAATTGATGTTTTACCCACGCTATGGGTATCAGCATCCGCCCCATTTAAAACGTTAAATCAGGAAGCGCGTGGTTGGCAGTCACGGTTGGATACGAACTGGAAAGCGGTTGGTAAACCAATGAATAGGACGGTAGTGCAAACGGTTAATGCTTATATAGATGAGCTGGTGGATACTCAAACTGATCAGGTACTGGTTCATCAGGACTTGCACGCAGGTAATATTTTATCAGCACAGCGCACACCGTGGCTGGTTATCGACCCAAAACCGTTAATCGGTGAACGTGAGTTTTCTATTGCAAGTGTGGTTCGATGCGCAGAGCTTGGCCATTCTCGTGAGGCAGTTATGGAAAGACTCGACAGGCTTTGTGAGGCGCTACAGCTCAATAGAGAACGTGCGCGTAAATGGGCGGTGGTACAAACGTTTTGTTGGGCCTTATGCGAAGGGTCGTTTGATAGCATGTTCGATGTTGTTGGCTGGTTAATCGAAGGAGAGTCTTAGTGATTAAGCTGTGGGGAAGAAAATCATCGTCTAACGTGCAGGTTGTATTGTGGTGTTTGACTGAGCTTGGGCTGGATTACGAAAGAACTGATGCTGGTTTTAAGTATGGTGTAACCGATACAGACGCTTATCTGAAAATGAATCCGAATGGTCGTATACCAACGATTCAAATAGATGATCACCCGCCGATGTTTGAATCTGGTGCCATCGCGCGCCACTTATGTAATCAATATGGCTCTGAAACCTTTTGGCCAAAGGATGAAATCTTGCGTGCGCAAGTTGATATGTGGGCAGATTGGTCAAAGATAAATATTGCGATGAATTTTACTGGCCCAATATTCTGGCCGTTGGTGCGAATGAAAGAGTCGATGCGAAACCCGGACGAAATTGCATCGGCGAACAAAATACTTGAAACTTACTTAACTATCGCTAATGACCGGTTGGCCGAATCTGAATTTCTGGTGACTAATCAGCTGACCTTAGCGGATGTGCAATTAGGGCATGTGCTATACCGCTACTACGATATCGATCTGGAGCGAACACCGTTCGAGCATCTGCGTCGCTACTACGACACGCTTACCAGGCGAGAAGCCTACTGCTCGTCAGTGATGGTTTCGTACGAGGAATTGCGTAATTCGATGTAGCCAGATTCACATTAAATTTGGTTTGAATATCTGACGACAACCCTCGCTCGACAATCACAGACGAAGTGTATATAAATATATACACATGAAGCCGATTGAATTCGAAAGCTGATCGGTATAAATCAGCAAAGGCATATTTCACATGAGAACTAAAGTTACTGGTTCAATCCTTGAGAATATGGCAGATGACCCTGCCGAGGTAGCTCAGCTTCGCCTAAAATCAAAACTCATGAACGCGATAATTGATCACATCGATACAGAGGAATTAACTCAAGGAGAAGCTGCAGAAATAATGCAAGTGCAGCGGACCAGGGTTAATGATGTATGCAACGGTCGAATCGATAAAATGACAATAGATGCTCTAGTGGCGATGGCTGCTCGACCAGGTTTCGCTCAGCGCGCGACCGCAAATACTTCAGACCCTACGTCGAGTGCAGTTGTCGTTGATGGAGGTGTAACTAAGAAATAGTATGTCCGATGTTGGTGATTGGCAAGGAGATAAGGAATCTATGGAGAGCTACCTTGTTCTTGATCTGAAGATTAATGATTTTGATACTTTTTCCCAATACATTGAGAAATCCCCGAGTTCATTCGTAAGCATAGTGGCAAATACATTGTACAAGGAGTAGAACCTGAAATTATTGAAGGTGTTTGGCGGCCAGACAGAATGGTTATCTTAGAGTTCCCACCACAAATTCAAGCTAAAGAATTTCTGAATGATTCAGAGGCTCAACCATTATTTGCCAATCACCACAATAGCACCGATAGCAAACTCATATTAGTTGAGGGTTGCACGTAGAGATATACATAACCAAAAGAAACGCAACACGAACAAATAGACCAGCTTCAATTAGTTTGTAAAACCTACTCTACACCTATGTTTTCCTGTAACTGCCGTAGCAAAAAATTGCACAAAAAGTAACGCCACATTCAGCACTGGCAGGTGAACATACAGCTTTGTATGACTAACTGAACAACGCCTCACAATGTATTCTTCGGACAGAACGTTATGAGTGTATTTTCCTTAAAGGGGCAGCCAATAGTAAGCATGCATTGGGTCAATGGTATTCGAGGTGGATCGAATTTTTGACAGTATTGGGTTAATTCGCGTCAAAAAGGGCTGCCGTTGTGTCCGTGAGTCTCACTCTGGCAATGACCTTGCATTCCAAATAGTGATATTCAATTTGGTAGAGATACATGCAAGAACAGCAATTAGAGCCATTGTGGGACGAAGGTATTTCCAGTTTGCTCGATGGTGAGTATGCGCGATTGCAAAAGCCGCTTAGCATGGCTGATCTGCGTGGCTACGCCATAGAGCATGCCGTTCGAATTGGTGACATTCTTGAAACCCTGTTTCTAATGGGAATTTATGGCGACTGGAAATACACCGACGAAAACGGCGAAGAGCAAACGCTGGATGAAGACGCGCTTAACGCACTGTACGCCAAAGGTCGATTGGAAGAATCTGATTTAGCTGCTTTTCCTGGTCTGTGGCAACCAGTAGAATAGAGAGCTATTACTGTGCGCGGCGGCGCAGTTATTTGATCAATTTATCTCCTATTTTAGCCGCTATAAGACCCAAATAAACCGGCCAATTTGCTGCGCAATAGGTGCTGCGTTGTTACCATGAGCGGATGGACGTATCCGATCTCATCGATTCTCTAAATGAAGCCCAGCGTGAAGCGGTTACCGCACCCATGGGACACCTGTTGGTGCTTGCAGGGGCAGGCAGCGGTAAAACCCGTGTATTAACCAATCGCATCGCATGGTTGAATCGTGTTGAGGGTGTGTCACCGTTTGGCATGATGGCCGTAACATTCACCAACAAAGCGGCGCGTGAGATGCGTCATCGCGTCGAGCATTTGCTTGGTATGAGCGTCTCGGCCATGTGGCTTGGTACGTTTCATGGCATTGCACATCGCTTTTTGCGGGCAAACTGGAAAGAAGCTGGACTACCGCAAGCCTTTCAGATTCTAGACTCCGATGACCAGTTACGCCTGGTGAAGCGAACCTTGCGAGCCCTGGAGCTCGACGAAGCCCATTACCCTCCCAAACAAGCGCAATGGTTTATTAACGGACATAAAGATGAAGGGCGGCGACCGCAACATGTCGACGATCAACAGGATGCCACTACTGCGCAATATGTACGCATCTATAGCGCCTATGAAGCAGCATGTGAACGAGCCGGTGCGGTAGATTTTG
>CAYTJF010000271.1:0-7682 GCA_964437945.1 uncultured Granulosicoccaceae bacterium | reverse complement strand
GATCTGGTGTGAAGGTGGCTGTGATTGATGCCAACGGAAAAGTGATTGAGCATGCTACGGTATACCCGCACGCACCGCAAAAGCGCTGGCGTGACGCGCTGGAAACACTCTCCACTTTGTGTAAGCAAAACCATATCGAACTTATTGCAGTCGGTAATGGCACTGCCAGTCGTGAAACTGAAAAGCTTGCTGACGAGATCATTAGTCATACTAAGCTGCCCGGGCTTACCAAAGTGTTGGTTTCAGAGGCTGGCGCTTCGGTTTACTCGGCCTCGAAATTGGCTGAAGATGAGTTTCCTGATCTGGATGTCACCATTCGAGGCGCAGTATCAATAGCGAGGCGACTACAAGACCCGCTTGCAGAGCTTGTAAAGATAGACCCAAAGGCTATAGGGGTTGGTCAATATCAACATGATGTATCGCAATCCGAGTTAGCCAGAAGTCTTACCGCCACAGTTGAAGATTGTGTTAATGCGGTAGGTGTTGATCTTGATACCGCATCGGCTACTCTGCTGTCGCGTGTGGCTGGTTTGTCACCCACTTTGGCTGAAAATATTGTGACCTACCGTAATGAGCATGGTGCTTTTGATAGTCGTGCACAGTTAAAGAAAGTGCCAAGGCTGGGGCCGAAAGCGTTTGAACAATCGGCAGGTTTTCTTCGCATCCGAAAGGGCAGTAACCCACTTGATGCGTCGGGTGTTCACCCTGAGAGTTATCCGGTAGTTAAGCGAATAGTGAAACACGCTAATCGGCCTTTAGTTGAGTTAATTGGCGATAGTGTTTTTCTGTCCTCGTTAAATCCAGCCATGTTTATCGATGAAAAAATTGGTGAGCCAACGGTAATAGATATTCTTGCAGAACTGGACAAGCCTGGTCGTGATCCAAGACCAGAGTTTAAAACGGTGCGGTTTGCCGATGGTATCGAGAAGATAGACGACTTAAAACCAGATCAGATTCTGGAAGGACAAGTCACCAATGTCACTGCATTTGGCGCATTTGTCGATATTGGTGTGCATCAGGATGGGTTGGTGCATATATCAGCCTTGTCTGATACGTTTGTAAAAGATCCTCGATCAGTGGTAAAAGCCGGCGACATAGTCAAGGTGAAAGTGATGAGTTGCGATGTTGCCAGAAATCGAATTGCATTGTCTATGCGGTTGAACGATAGTGCTGATGAGCATGGTTTAACCGGCCGTGGTAAAACTAGCGGAACTGAAAAGCCTGGCAAGCGTAAACAGCCTCAGTCTAAAGCTGAAAAAAAAGGCAAGCAATCAGGCCGTCGGACTGCTTCGAGCCAAAAACAAACTGAACCCGAAACACAGTCTGCACTGGCATTATCATTGAAAGCTGCGTTGCAGAAAAAGTAACCAGTACGAGGCCCAGGTTTAGCGAGACGGTTTAGCTCAACAATACGCGTTGTAGCTGAAGCAAACTTGGTAGGTTATGAGAACTCATATAATGCGTTAAATACGGCTTAACAGGACGCATTCTTGGGTCCGGATGATCGTCTGAAATTCTACCCAATAGTGGATTAACCCAGATAACCCGACGCGCGCGATTGGCAAATACACGAACCTGTTCGGCTAAATCATCAGGTGAGGCTGTATCACAACCGTCGCTGAATACCAGTATGGTCGTGTGTGATTTCACCAGGTTGTTTAAATGGCATTCGTTAAATGTTTCAAAGGATTTCGCTATTCGTGTACCGCCAATCCAGCCTTGTGATGCTGTGTTAATGGTGTGTTCGAAGTCTGACTCCTCAAGTGTATGGAATCCTCTGCCTAAATCGATGAGTTCTATATTAAACGCGAACGCGTGGGAGCTTTCGAATACAGACAGTAATTTTCTGGTGAATCGCAGGAATAGTCTGGCATAAATGTCCATTGACTGACTGATGTCCAGCAATAGTACAAAACTGGGTAGTTTCTTCTTCTTTGCGTGATACTTTAACTGGAACACCGAGCCCTGATAACGCAATGATTGTTTGATCGATTGCGGTAATGCCACCCTGACACCATGGTTGGCTATACGCGTTTTTCGCACATATCGTCTTCGGCATCGCTGGGCAAGCTCATCGACGTACCGGTCTATTAGTTGTTTTTCAACCGGATTGAATACGAATCGAAAATCTGCCAAAGATAAACCAGAGTAGTCACCAGAACCGTATACGTTGGCCGTTTGCTCTTCCTCACTGGATGTGCCTGCAAAACCTACCAGACGCTGCGTTTGCGGTGCGTTGGTGACAGCCCCATTTGAACTATCCGATGTAGCATCCTCAGATGTGGATATCTGGTTTTTCCAATACGCGACAAATAACTTGTCAAAATTTTTCCATTGTTCTGGTGTTTTGCAGAAACAGGCGCGAAACCCATGTTGAAGCAAGCGATGATCGTGAAGTGCTTGTTCGGCGGCAACGCGTAGCGCATCGTTTATGCTGCTTGGGTTAGCCGCATAGTTATAAGTTCGCAGAATAGAGGCAAATTCCAACACCCTGTTGGTTACGCTAGGCGTGCTATTGCGGTGCGTCTTCATCAGAATCATCTGAGTCATCAGCGTACAGCGCCGCTTGCTCGTGTTTAAGCAGCTCCAGATCGTTGCGTGTTTTCACAAGACAAGAGAGTGTACTGTCTGTGAGTTCGGGTTCTGCCCTTATATCGTTTACACCGATAGCCATAAGTGCGCTGGCCCAATCTATCGATTCAGCAACACCTGGCGTTTTACGCATGCCAACGGTGCGTAGTTTCTGCACGTAAGACACCACTTGTTTTGCCAGGTTCTCGTCTATACCAGGTAATCGGGAACGAATGATTTTTTGCTCTTTGTCACTGTCCGGGTAGTCGATGTAGTGGTACAAACAGCGTCTTCGCAGTGCATCGCTTAAGTCTCTGATGCCATTGGAGGTTAAAATTACAGACGGTCTGGAGCGTGCCTGAAAGGTGCCAAGTTCAGGTATGCTGATTTGAAAATCGGAGAGCACTTCAAGTAACAAGGCTTCAAATTCCTGATCAGCACGATCAATTTCATCGATTAATAAAACCACAGGTTCTTCAGAGGCTATGGCTGTGAACAAAGGTCGCTGTAACAAATACTCTTCGCTGTAAAGCGCTTGTTTTATATCTGGAATATTTGACGATTGTGTTACTTCAGCATGCTCGGCTCGTGCATGCTGTTGCCCACTCATTTGAATAGCAAGCAATTGGCGTTGGTAGTCCCAGTCGTACAGGGCGTGTTGCGCATCCAGCCCTTCGTAGCATTGCAGGCGAATAAGTTTACGCCCTTGCGCTGTGGCCAAACATTTGGCTATTTCAGTTTTGCCGACACCGGCTTCGCCCTCGACTAATAAAGGTTTACCAAGTTTTTCAAGTAAATACAGGCTGGAAATAAGTGAAGGGTCGGTAACATAGCCTTGTGTTTTTAGTGAGTTGGCAAGTTGTGCTCGGCTTTCACTGGGTAAATCGAGGTTTTTATCGGTTGATGCGTGGTTCATGACATTAATTTAGCAGACTTCCTGTAGAGATCCTAGTGGAAAGCAGAGGTTATCTATCCAAGGTTTTAACCCATTTTGTTGTCTAATAAGATAGTGCGATCATGACAATATGGTTTATCCTTAGCGTCTTAACAATTTACCTTTCAACTACCAGACGCGAAAAAATAGAGTTATGCCATGAGCAATTACAAAGTGACCTATTTCGATATCGATGGCGGAAGAGCAGAACCCATTCGAATCGCTCTGCATGCCGCCGGAATGGAATTTGAAGATGTTCGCTGGTCATTTCCGGAATTTGGTGAGAAGCGGGCAGGTGCCCGGTTTCGTGCGGTGCCTTTTTTTGAAATGAATGGCGAGGTTGTTACACAGTCGAACGCGATCAGTCGTTATGTCGGAAAAATGTGTAATTTATATCCTGACGATGCTTTGCAAGCGTTGTATTGCGATGAAGTGCTTGAAGCGCTCGAAGACCTTAATCACTATGTTGTACAAACGTTTGGATTAGAAGGTGATGAGTTAAAGCAAGCACGAGAAACTCTAATGAACGGACGCTTAACCGTGTTTCTCAAGGGGCTTGATGGACTACTGGCTCGTGGTGGTGACTATTTTGCTAATCAAAGTCTGACAATTGCCGATTTAAAAATGGCGACAATGTTAAAAATGATGCGATCGGGAAATCTTGATCATATACCTGCAGACTTTGTAGATAATCTTACGCCAGCATTAGCTGCACTTCAGGAACGCGTTGAAAGCGACCCAATTGTCCAAGCTTATTATTCATCTCGAAGTGCCTGAAGTAAGTGCTCGGATGAATAACTCGGTTTATTTGTGTGATTAAAGTCTTGTGTGATTAAAGTTTTGTGTAATCAAAATAGAATGTGGAACTAATCTGTGAATAAAAAAAATTCAACTATTCGAATAGCCTGTGTTGGTGAAGCGATGGCCGAACTCATGCTTGGTAGCGATGAAGATCAAGCGCCGTCTTTAGGGTTTGCCGGCGACACAATGAATACGGCGATTTACCTGAATCGAATGCTGGATGAACCATCGGAGGTCTCCTATATCTCCGTCGTTGGGCAGGATACTTTGTCTGATCGTCTGATTCGTCGACTTAACGATGAATCAGTCAACACATCAAGAATAAAGCGATCAAATGATCGTTTGGTTGGTCTCTATGCAATAACCACTGATCAGTCAGGTGAACGTACCTTTAGCTACTGGCGTAGTGAATCCGCGGCGCGCACGCTGTTTCAGGAAGAGTCTCACGAACTACGGTGCAATTTTGAGGTGTTAAGCGGTTTCGACGTTATATTTTTATCAGCAATATCGTTAGCTATTCTACCGAACGCTGTTCGAGTTGCATTGCTTGAAGAACTTGCCAGACTTCGAAACGAAGAGCAGGTGAGCGTTGTATTTGACTCCAACTACCGGCCTGCTCTGTGGGAATCTGAAGATGTAGCCAGAGAAACAATAGCGGCTACCTGGCGTATAACTGATATTGCTTTGCCATCAATTGACGATGAAAAAAAGTTGTTTAATGATGTAGACGAGGCAGCTTTGCTCGAGCGACTGCAAGGTTATGGCGTCGTACGAGGTGCACTAAAGCGTGGTGCATCGGGCCCTCTATCGTTGAACGATTCAGTTCACGAACCAGCTCTCAAATCGCCAGCGCGGGAAACCGATGCGCCTGTGAGCGAACTGAAAGTGGTAGATACCACTGCAGCAGGTGACAGCTTTAATGCGGGCTACTTGAGCTCGATTCTCACCGGGCAAGACGAGCAGGATGCATTGCAGGCAGGTCACGCATGTGCGTGCCGGGTTATTTCTCATCGAGGCGCTATTATCCCCCTTGATCAGTGGTAAAAAAGTCAGTTGTAAAAAAGATCAGTGGTGATAAAGGAGTAACAATGAAAGTTCACTATTTAGAAATCGTTTCTCATGACGTGAATGCGGTGTGTAAAGCATATAAGTTAGCTCACTCGGTCAATTTTAGCGAACCAGATGAACTGCTTGGCGGAGCCAGGACGTGTTCCTTAGCTGATGGTTCAATCGTCGGAGTGAGAGGGCCGATGCGCGATACTGAAGAGCCCGTGGTTCGTCCATATTGGCTGGTAGATGATATTGAGCAAGCCGTAGCGAACATAGAAGCCGCGGGAGCAGAAATAGCAATGCCACCAATGGAAATTCCAGGCAAAGGCAAATTTGCAATTTATATTCTTGGATCAAATGATCATGGGCTTTGGGAAATATAAATCCAGCGTCAAGAACATTGGATGTTATCCACTTGCTCAGTCAAAGCATAGCTCGGAAATAATTCACTGGTAAATAAATTCGCATTCCTGTCATTGTTATCGTTGTAATAATTATTCGGTTTGGGCTCGCCACAAGATATATGTGTAGAGTCGCGTGTAGATTCGCAAGATTGATTTGGGTGATGAGATTTACAGGTTGGCCACTGCTCTGTATCTGCGAAGTTTACATCAGTAATGTTTCTATGCGATCGACCTAAAATGTCTTCGCCGTGTGCGTCGACGATTCGGAATCGGTATTGTGTTGGTGATAGCTTGCGTACGAGGTTGAATGATTCTCTACTATTACGCAATGCCTTTTCTATTTCAGAAGTGGCAAATTCAAGAAGGCTACTGTCGTTGGCGTGTTGCTGCTGAACAAACTGTTCATATAGCCTTTGTGCGTTATCATCAATACGTTGAACGGCGTAACCACCTTCATGAACCAAAGTGTGATCACCCTTACGGGTATAAAGGTGTGAACACAAGCACGTCCCATTTGAAACACTTGTTTCACCGCCATCAGCCCAATGTTTGATGTGATGAATATGCAAATGTCGCGACTGAGTGCAACCGGGCCATACACATTGTTGATCTCGTTCCTTTATGGCGCGCTCCATGGCATTAGGCCATATTCTGGATTTGCGGCCAATATCTATTGGTTCTCCATTAGCTGTTTTATTGACCGATAGCGTGCAATCACAGGTTATGCGCCTTGCTGTTTCTCGAGCGATGGGGCCTGCTCCTTGAACCGTTGGACGTTTTGTTGGGATGATGCTGTCGGTGGTAGGTGTGTTTTCAGATTTGTGTTTATTATGAGCTGCCGGCAATTCGGACGCATCTACCGACACCATAACTTGATAGCGATCAGCGGTAGCGATCGCTTTGCCTGCATGTTGCAAACTGGTCTCTGCCATTAATACGGCAGCATCGGCTCGGCGTTGAGTCATTTTAGTGTCTGTGGTATCCAGTTGATTCAGGCTGTGTTCAACACTGTTCAGAAACGCTTGAGCGATTTCAGGTGGTAAGACTAATTGAATCCGAGTGTTGCCATTGCTGACATTGTCCCAGGTGAGTGAGCGTGCGTCCCATTGATTCAGTGCGCGATCGTTTTCATTGTTAATATCACTGTTGTTGTCCTCATTCCATCGGTACTCATCACACAGCCGCTTTACCTGTGATACTGATGCATCCAATGCGGCATGACACAAGAGTGGTTCACTGTCCTGATCGGCAACCCGAGAGATGAGACGCACCTTCGACCACGAGAGCTTACCCGCCCTGAAAAGGGCATTGAGTATTGGCAACGTCTGTATTTTACGACCCACGCGTAAGTATTCCCAACTCAATTTCAGGCTAATGCCTATTTCGAAATTCATCCACGCAGCACAATGACTTGCGCCGCTGGACTTCCAGCCTTGAACGTCATCGAACTTGATCAATAACGCTAAAAGATCGGCGTGTTGTGATGATATTTCTTGCGAGAGGGCTTTCAATTGCTGACGAATGGATGTTTCTGTGCTGACTGATTCGTTGGGTGAAGTGTTGGCATTAGTTGGTGATTGGATACAAGCCATGGCCAATCGTAAATTCTGGCCGAATTGTTCACGTTCTTTTTGACTGAAGGAACTCATGCCAAGAGGGTAACGACCTTGGTTATTACTGATGTTAGGCTTGATAATATCGTCCATAATGTTGTTCCTCCTTTGAAGATTCATCATAACAAGTTGGCGTATGGCGGGCAATATAAAACTGTAAATAAAGCCAGTATTGATGACTGGCAGACGAATTATAAAATCTGCGGAGTGTGTGATCGTTTTTTGCTGGAGTTATTGATAATAGCTGCAGTTTTAGAATGGCTGTAAAGTGCGTGAACCGGTATTTGAAAAGTTTGGGGGTTGTTGTAA
>CAYTJF010000270.1:0-7721 GCA_964437945.1 uncultured Granulosicoccaceae bacterium | reverse complement strand
GAGAAAGCTACGAATTATGTCGCTGTAGCTTAACCGGGAGGCCATTCTTTTCGCCTGCAGGTTACTGGTCTCAGCCATGGCTTTGTTCATAAATTTATCCACTGTCATACAGTCATTCCATATGGTTATGATCTTCATATACGAGAGTACGTACGTCCAGCTTCTGGGAATGGAATATTATCTGGTTGCACCAGGTAATTTTCATGCCTTCAGCGCGTAGTGTGCCCGTACGGTGAAAATGCGCATATTGCTGTCAGATACGACATGTATCCGGGTACCAAGTGGAGAGCGAAGCTCTACATGAGGTGTATGGATAAACTTTACAAGCAAGACGTCACAAAGCAACAGCGCGCTTGAGACCGCTGTTGAGAAAAATGAAAAAGAATATTGATATTACAAACATTGTTAGTTTGACTGGTAATTATAGGCAATACTACCGGTATGTAGTCTATGTCTCGGCCTGGATAACCATGATAAATTCTGCTAACGCGGTCGACTATTGTCAACATTCCCAGAATACAGAGATTTTATATTGAGTTATAGAAGCGACATCGATGGCTTAAGAGCAATTGCGGTTATGTCCGTAGTTTCTTTTCACACTGGAATAAGTGTCCTCTCAGGGGGTTATATCGGTGTTGACGTATTCTTTGTTATTAGTGGTTACTTAATTACAACGCTAATATATAAAGAAATGAGAGCAAATACTTTTACTTTTTATAATTTCTATAAAAGACGAGCGGCACGATTGCTACCGGCTCTAAGCATTACTCTTCTAACGATACTAATTTTTGGCTTTATGTTTTACAGCAATAAAGCTTTCGACAATCTTGGAAAAGAACTATTCTTTTCCTCATTCGGTGCAGCCAATATATTGTTTGCACAAGGTATAAATTACTTTGCAAACGATATTGCCTATCAACCGCTAATTCACTTATGGTCACTCGGAGTCGAAGAGCAGTTTTATATCGTTTGGCCAATCATACTCTTACTGGTTTTCCGATTTTCAACCAGTCTTATAATTCCCCTAGCTTGCACCTTTTTTCTAGCATCGTTAGTTTTATCCATTTTAGCTGTATCCGAAGGATTGACCAAAGGTTACTTTCTACTCCACTATCGTGCATTTGAGCTACTCGTAGGTGTAATCACTGCACTACTTTTGCAGCGCAACACTGGAACAACATTAAGTAATTTAACTAAACAAATCTTGACCTACATTGGTTTATTGTTAATAGTTTTACCGATGATGTTGCTTAATGAACAATCCAAATTTCCTGGAATTAACGCATTATGGCCGTGTCTCGGTGCCGCATTAATCATAGCATTTCCGAATCATGGGTTAGTAACAAAAACTTTGTCAAACAAGATGTTTGTTTTCGTTGGTCTAATTTCTTACCCTTTGTACTTGTTTCATCAACCAATTATTTCATTTTTCTACTTCTTCAACGTGCATGCTTCGAGTATAGAATTGTTTTCGATTGTCACTATAATATCAATAAGTGCTTCATGGCTTACATATAAATACATTGAAATACCAATAAGGAGAATAGCCCAGTCTCCGCTGCGCATTAGCTCATTCATTACGCTAACCGGGCTATGTACCACAATCCCATTTATTGCTGTTATCGGTTTAGTTATAGCGAAAAGTTCCAATCTGGATGCTCGATTTGCATATCTCAATCCGTTCGCTCTTGAAGTAGACCAAGCGCATATAGCAACATTCGACAAAAACTTTAAACGAGGTTATTCAGTTTCGTCAGCTGCGCACGGCAGTGCCCTGTTTGTAGGTGATTCAGCGTTACAACAATATATCTTACCAATGAAATTAGCTTTGGAATTGGATAAAGATCAAATTGACACTGTTACTAGGGGCAGTTGCGTTTTGCTAAAAGGCACTGAGTTTATTGACAATTTTTCAGGCATCTCCTGCAATGAAATTAGAGGTAAATTATATAAAAGTAAAAAGACGTACGACTATGTTGTAATTTCACAGGGATGGGATTTTAATGCATACAACTCCTCGGTTTTAAATTTCTCCAAGAAAACCAATGACTATGAAAGATGGTCTACACTATTGACAGCCACTGTGGAACATTTCTTAAGCATTGCCGACAAAGTAATCATAATTGGCGCACATTTGACAGTTGAGGGTACACATAAAGTTCAGCCATCAGTAGCAATCTCCCGAGAATCCTTTTTGTCAAACTTAAAATCGCTCAAAGTTATCAACCATCATCGATTAGAAGATTCTCGTCAGTTTTTTGCAAAGTACGACAACAATGAAAAGATTATGTATTTAGAGCCACAAAGTATTTTTTGTACAAAAAAGTGTGTGCTAAGCGATAATCAATGGTCATATTTTAGGGATGACTTGCATATTACAGACGCATCAACTGCGTTTGTTAAGAGTCGGATTATCGAAATTATGAAAAGAAAAATTTGACGAATAACATTCGAGTGGGTGAGGACCGTCATCGCAATTCAGAGCTGCCTGGGGAATTGCGTTATTAATTATTCTTTGGTCGCTACACACAACTATTAACTTTAAAAGAAAATCAAAACAACAGTTCACTACGTAGCTCATGAGATGGGTGTTCAATCGGTGCAGTATTTAGATAACTTAGCCAGCAGCATTATTCCAACAATAGGTTTCAATAAGGCTGTCAAAATGTAGACCAATCTAAGCACCCTAACATAAATTGTCTTTCTCAATAGTGCCTCTCTTGCCTGTACTGCTCTAAGTTTGTGTTGCATCTTGCGGCAAATCGTTTAATGGCGGTCCAGTCATATCCAAACAGCGCAGCAAAATCATAGCAGCAAAAATGTATGCAATAAATTCAGCTGTTAGAAGAGAGCGTAAAAATATGTTGTCGACGTCGGACGCTAAAAAACCAGCACCACAAACATTACTGAAATATGGGTCAGCAAGCCGCTGTTTTTAGCATAAATAGATCATAAATCCTGCCAGATATGATCAATTCCTTCTGCTGATTCAAGCTTTGCGTAGTAGTCTTGCGAATTTACATTGGAGCGCGCCATGAGAGCCTTGAGCATTGGGTCGAGCGTTTTAAATACATTATCAATAATCACAGAGGTTTCCGCTGTTTGGTAAATATGGGAGGCTTTGTTTATTAAAGCGTTAGCCTGGTACTTTAATAACCGATGACAGAAATTGCCGGGTACGGCTTTCGGACGGATTGCTAAATAGTTTTTCTGGTGATGCTTTCTCAATTATTTTCCCATCATCCAGCATGCAAACCGTATCGGCAACTTCCCGTGCGAATGCGATCTCATGGGTTGCAAGAATCATAGTCATGCCGTGGCGTCGCAATTTTCGCAGCACATCCAATACTTCTTCAATTAATTCAGGATCCAGTGCTGATGTGACCTCATCGAACAGCATGATCTGGGGGTGCATCGCAAGCGCTCTTACAATGGCAACCCGTTGTTGTTGTCCGCCTGAGAGTTGATCGGGATAATGCGTCATTCGATCTGCCAGTCCGAACCTTGTAAAAAGTTCCTCAGCTTGTGCACGTAGTTCATCTTGCGGTAGCTTCAAGATTCTTCGCGGCGCTAACATCACATTTTGCAGCGCGGTCATATGAGGAAAGAGATTGAAGCTTTGAAACACCAGGCCAATTTTCTGCCTTACCGGCTGTGCATCGAACCCGGGTTCAGATATATCGACGCCGTTAAACAGTATTTGTCCATTGTCGATGGGCTCGAGCAGGTTAATGCATCGGAGCAGTGTCGACTTCCCCGACCCCGATGACCCAATCAAGCACACCATCTCGCCTTCAGATACCGAGAGATTGATGCCTTTGAGTACCGGGACATCACCAAAGGATTGATACACATTGTCGAGGCTCAATTTCTCAACCGCCATCAAGAACGCTCCCGATGTTGCTTAGCCAGCAGATAGTCGGCATAGCGGGTTGCCGGAACCGTTACCGCCAGGAATATAATGGCAGCCCCCACGTACGGAGTGAAATTGGCCAACAATGACTTGTGCACACCGGCTTGTCGAAGAATTTCAACCGGACCGATAAAAGAGAGCAGGGCAACATCTTTTTGCAAGGCCACCAGCATGTTCATATTCGCTGGAACCACCCGACGAAGTGCTTGTGGCAAAACCACAAATCGCATGGTGTCAGATGAACTTAAACCCAAAGACTTTCCGGCAGCACGCTGGCTTTCATGGACAGATTCAATGCCACTTCTGATAATTTCAGCAACGTAAGCTGAATAGGTTAGCACCAAAGCAACCGAACCCCATAAGTACGGGCTGTTCCAGGGTCGCTGCAAGCCTAAACCAGGAACACCAAACCCGATGAGGAATATGGTGAGTATTACCGGTACACCTCGAAAAATATCGGTATACACAATGCTTATTGCACGTAGTGGAAACATCGACGGTGATTTCTGGTCGCGGGCAAGAGCCACCAGCAGACCGAGCAACGCGATAGCTGGCAGCGACCACAGAAAAATCGCGATATCGAGCAGAAACGCCTCTAATAGAGAAGGGAATGTAGACACCAGAATGTGTCCATCGAAAAAACTGCTTTGAACCTTCTCCCATCCGGGCGCCAATGGCACCAGAATGATCAGCGCGGCAAGCACAACCAAAGTACTGATCGTGGCTACGATCAGCCCTTTGCGTTTCTGCTTTTTCTCGTAAGCAACCCGAACCGCGCTGCGATTATTCATCTTTCTATTGGGTCAAAAACTATTGAATCAAAAACTATTAAATCAACAACTGTTGAATCAACGACTATTCAATCAACGGCACGCCAGTTGATTCTTGCAACCACTCGGCTTCAATAGATGCAAGTGTGCCGTCATCAGTTAAAGACTGTACAGCTTCATCAATACACGATTTCAATTCATTGCCTTCCTCCATCAACAATCCGAATTGATCGGGTGCTTCTGTTCGATCTGCTGGAAACTGACCCAGAACCACGCCGTCTTCCAGCACCACAGCACCCAGGTACATAGCGGTTGGTAAATCAAACAGACCTGCATCAATCTGGTTGGCTTTCATAGCCTCAATCACATTGACATTGTCGTCGTAGAGCAGAGGATCATTTTCAGGTTCTATATTATCCTGCAACATGGTTAGCGCAGTGGTGTTGGAATCCAAGCCCCATTTCAGTGTTTTTAACGAAGCGATAGTCGCGTCCGCCCCATTGTCTACAGAAGACTTACGCACCAGCACAGCCATCGGCGCAGAATAATAAGGCAGTGAAAAATCGACAACCTTTTCGCGCTCTTCAGTGATAGAAAACTGCTGCAGGTTGAAATCGAAATCTTTCGCACCTGGCTGGATAGCCTCATCGAAAGATGCCGATGTCCACTCAACCTTGTCTTTGGCGAAGCCCATCCGGTCCGCTACGGCATAGGCGACTGCCGCCTCAAAACCTTTACCTGAATCGGGCGCATTGTCCATAACCCAGGGAAAGTAAGCAGGGTTGCCGGTTGCTATAGTGAGTATCCCATCTTTTATCGTTTTACCTGACGCACATTCTGCTGCGTACACGTTGGAGCAAAAAGTCAGCACAGCGCTTAGCCATACTAATTGCAGCAGGTTTGATCTCTTGTTTGATTTGCGTTTCATGATATTCCTTATACTGGCCCAGAATCTTATTTTGCAGGGAATGCGGCGCAACTGCAAACGCCACGCAATTTTGCCAGGCTTTGCTGCTTCTCATCTCGTGATGGCAGGCCTCCGTCAACTAATATTAGGACTAGCCATCATCATATCCTTCCAAATTTGCGCTGCTGAGAATAGTATGTCGCATTGTATTGGCTGAAAAGGGTGTCTTAAGACCTAAACTGTGACAAATCAGGTCTCGACCCGAAAACGGAATGCTCAATAAGCCCACTTCGCCAATCTCCACAAAAGCACAAGCATCAACGCTCTTCTCGTTGAGTGTGCTCTTTCTATGTCTGTGCTTGACTGCACTCAGCCGTGGTATGGGCGAAACCTTTGGCGTATTTCTATTGCCTTTAAGTGATCATTTTAGTTGGGAACGAGCAACGGTCACTTCAGTTTATTCAATTTACATGGTCAGTCTTGGCATCGGGTCATTACTGTCAGGCATCGTGTTTGATCGCTACGGAGCCCGGTTTAACTACTGCCTTGGTGCTGCAATGCTCACTGTCGCGTATGGACTGGCTGGTAATCTTAGTGAGCTGTGGCAGTTCTACCTGACGGTCGGCATTTGTGCGGGGTTGGGGGCTGCAATGGTAGGTATCGTGCCTATGCAGAGCCTGGTCTCCCGGTGGTTCGACAAACGATTGGCCACTGCGCTTTCACTGGGCTACGCAGGGCAGGGATTGGGCGCATTGATGATGGTTCCGCTGGCTCAACTGGCGATCGTGAAATTTAACTGGATGGAAGCCTACCGCTACACCGGCTTCCTGTTTCTTGCTGTTTTCATTGTTGTCGTTCTACTCCCTTGGCGGCGAATAGAGCAGGGTGCTGCTAACAATCCGCGTCGAGCCATCTATGGCAAAGCCACAGGCGGACTCAGTTTGCTGGACGCATTAAAGACTCGGGCGTTCTGGGGATTTTTCTGTATCTTCACAACAACAGCAATTGGCATATTCGGTATCAGCCTGCAGACAGTCGCGTACCTTATTGAGAAAGGTTTTAGTGAAGTCGAATCCGCGTTCGCGTTTGGTATAGTCGGTATGCTGAGCTTTGCCGGAATGGCATTGACCGGCCTGGCTGCCGATCGCTGGCCAGGACATATTGTGGCCAGCTTCAGTTACTGCTTAAGTTTTATTGGCATTACGGCTCTTGCGTTACTGCAAATAGTTGATAGCTGGATGTTGCTTGGTGTTTTTGTTCTCACATTCGGCTTATCTGCCGGTGCCCGTGGTCCTATCATCACTGCTCTGATGACTAAAACTTTTGCTGGTAAAGGACTGGCATCTATCTACGGTGCGTCGAATTTAGGCCAGGGTCTCGGTGCGGCGTTGGGCGCATTCGGATCGGGCTTACTGTTTGATCTGACCGAAGGTTACAACACAGGATTTTTACTCTGCACGGTGTTTACCTTGTTTGGAGCAGCGCTATTCTGGTTGGTGCCAGAAATTCGGTACGCAAAAAAATAAAGCCAAACATCTCATCTACTAAAGCGCGTCTACTAAAGCGCGTTAATCTCGGATTCGTATTGTGTAATGAGTTGCTCGTCCAGATAGCCTGACACATCTGGAGCTGTTCGCGGAATGCCAACGTCTTCAACTTGACTGAGGAACAATAGCTGGAATAACTTAGCCGCCAATGACATAGATTCCTGTTCCGGCTCTCCCACCTCATACAACAGCGCTTTGGGTATGTACTCTGGATAGGCGACTCTATTGGGTGCCACCGGAATACAACCTCGATGAATGGCTTCAATCATGCCCAATCCCTGGAAATCATGCAGTGCTGTAGATATCACAAAATCCGAGCTAGCCAATATACGATAGTAATCTTCGCGGTTTTGATAGCCCCAGGTTTTCACGTTATGAATACCACATTCCTGTGCCTTGCGAAAACAATCCGGAACTTCGCGGAAAGATTGGCCCATCACATGCAGTCGAACGCATACCCCTGATGTCTTAAAACCCGGCATGGCATAGAGTTTTTCCAAAGCGTTAAAAAACACTTCTGGTTGTTTGTCAAACTCCCATCGATGCGCCCAAACCAAATCTACAGTATTAACGTGTTTATCTTT
>CAYTJF010000269.1:0-7869 GCA_964437945.1 uncultured Granulosicoccaceae bacterium | reverse complement strand
CGAGGGTGCCGGGGCTAGAGCCTGGGGAGCGGCTCAATGCGTTTCTTGATGCAGTTTTGTGTAATCGTGCGCATTGGGAAGGCGTTTGCACGAACACAGAAAAAGCCATTGCCGAGGGAGCTATTGCGCTTGCTGGCGGTAGTGCAGCCGATGGCGCTGGTGAGCACGGTGGGT
Organism: uncultured Granulosicoccaceae bacterium; assembly: GCA_964437945.1. Classification (GTDB taxonomy): domain Bacteria; phylum Pseudomonadota; class Gammaproteobacteria; order Granulosicoccales; family Granulosicoccaceae; genus Granulosicoccus. The sequence goes on along the minus strand of CAYTJF010000269.1, from coordinate 7,695 downwards.
ATTTTTATCGACCAACTGTTTTGGGTGATGGGCCGCACCGCAGTACGGCCGGACAAGTGGAAATATTTGGTCCTGTGTTATCGGTACTTGAATATGATAACTTTGATCAGGCAATGCATATGCTCAACGACACAGAGTTTGGCTTGACTTCAGCCCTGTTTTCCAATGCAAATGATAAGGTTCAGCAGTTTTTAGCAGAGAGTAATAACGGTATGTTGCATGTCAATCACGGTACAGTATCTGATAACAATATGCCATTTGGTGGCATCAAGCATTCGGGTGTTGGTGCATACGCAGTAGGTCCAACAGTTGTCAATTTTTACACTTCCGAGCATGCAGCGTATGTCGCGTGGTGAATACGCGTGGTGAATATGCGTGGTGAATATGCGTGGTGAATATGCGTGGTGAATATATGTGGCTTGGTGAGCATACGTCGCGCGGTGAGTAATTTTACTTTGTTTCATGAGCTTTAAGAATACGATCAACATTGCCAGCGTCGGACTTTTTCCAATTCAGGTTGAAGATGGTGTATCACCCAGAATGGCGTTGGGGTCTATGCCTAGGCGTCCAGCCTTACTGTTACGCCTTGTTGATACCGATGGTTGTTATGGCTGGGGAGAGGTATGGGCAAACTTTCCACCGCGTGCCCATAGCCACAAGGCTCATGTAATTGAAGATGTCATAGCACCCAAGCTAACGGGCCAATCGTTTGTAGAGCCACGCGAAATCACGGAAAGCCTGCGTAAGAGCTTGTCGGTGTATTTTTTACATGTTGGGCAGTGTGAAGTCTTTGAGCATTGTCTTGCCGGGCTTGACATTGCACTGTGGGATTTGGCTCTACGTAAAGCCGAAAAATCTTTCGCTGAATTTATGCACCTCACTAATCCTTCTGCAAAGACTTATGCAAGTTCGATAAATACAAACGATCTACACCGGCTTATCCCACATCACGCTAGTCTTGGGCAAACGCATTTCAAAATAAAAATTGGTTTTTTAAGTGAGGACGACCGGATACTGGTGGAGCGAGCAGCATCGCTGTTTTCTGAAAATACCTACATGATGGTAGATAGCAACCAGATGTGGAATTTGGAGAGTGCAAAAGAATCCCTTAAGTGGCTCGAAGCATTTAATCCGGTATTTGCAGAAGAGCCAATTCCAGCCAATGTAGATTTGGCAGACTGGGAGGCACTTGCGAATGCCACATCCATACCCTTAGCTGGCGGTGAGAATATCTATGGTATTGAACATTTTTTGCGCATGGCTAATGCAGGTATGAAAGTGCTGCAACCTGATGTCGCCAAGTGGGGTGGTGTCACCGGAGCACTTGAATTGGCTGCATTGTTACCTGCAGATGTTCTGCTGTGGCCACACTTTATGGGAAGCGCAGTTGGGCAAATGGCTGCACTGTCTGTCGCTTCAACCATTGATAGTAACTCTGTTTGCGAAATGGATGTCAATGAGAATCGGTTACGAACCCATCTTTGTGGAGATGTTATGACGATCAGTAAGGGTCAAGTTGCATTGCACACGGGCAGTGGCCTGGTGCCAGAACCTGATGCGCAACGATTAACAGAGTGGCGCTTCAATTAATGAATAATACATGAGTAAAAAATATGAGCTTGAAAGTTGGCGTAATTGGTCTTGGATCAATGGGCTATGGTATAGCGCAATCAGTTCTTCGGGCCGGTTATGAGACGTATGGCTATGATGTAGTGTCAGCACAGCAAGATCGTTTTGCAAGCGAGGGTGGTGCCACTGGCGAGCTATCTGACATTGCCGGATCGTTGGATGCAGTTATAGTCGTTGTACTTAACGCCGCGCAAACCGAGGCTGTTTTGTTTGGCGACGAGGGCATTGTATCCAAAATGAAAGCGGGTTCTGTTGTGCTTGCCAGCGCGACGGTTCCTCCCGATTTTGCGCGCGACATGGAAGCGCGCTGCGCTGACGCTAACGTTCATTATCTGGACGCACCTATTTCAGGTGGAGCAGCCAAATCTGCGCAAGGGCGATTGTCGGTGATGGCATCTGGCACAACGATCGCGTTCAAGGCTGCAAAACCGGTATTGGATGCCACCGCCGAGACGGTTTTTGAACTTGGTGACTCAGCCGGTGCTGGTTCAGCCATGAAGTCTGTTAATCAGATGCTTGCCGGTACACACATTGCGATGATGGCCGAGGCGATGACTTTTGGAATGACTCAAGGCGTGGAGCCACAACAATTTCTTGATGTCATCAGCAAATGCGCCGGCACCAGTTGGATGCTTGAGAATCGCGCATCTCATATTATTGATGGTGACTACACGCCTCACAGTTCGGTTGACATTTGGCCAAAAGATCTCGGTATCGTACTTGATATTGCCAAGTCAGCAAAGTTCAGCGCGCCGATAACGGCTATTGCATTGCAACAGTTTTTAGCCGCTTCTGGTGCCGGATTTGGCCAAGAAGATGATGCCGCCGTTGCCAAGATATATGCGCGCAACGCAAATATTAATTTACCAGGTGTAGACGCGGAGTAAAACAAATGTTGTTGGGCTGTATTGGTGATGACTTTACCGGATCGAGTGATCTGGCAAATACCCTGGCAAAAGCGGGTATGAAAACAGTGCAATATACTGGTGTGCCATCCGGGCCTGCTGCTATCGATGTGCAAGCGGGGGTGGTAGCGCTAAAATCGCGATCGAATGACCCTGCTGAGGCTGTAAGGCTTTCGCTTGATGCACTGGAATGGCTTAAAGCTCAAGGCTGCAAACAGTTTTTCTTCAAATACTGCTCGACATTTGACAGTACTGAAAAGGGCAATATCGGACCCGTCGCAGATGCTCTGGCCGATGTACTGGATGCGCATAAAGTTATCGTCTGTCCGGCCTTTCCAGGTACCGGGCGATCAATTTATCAAGGTCACCTCTTTGTAAATGATAAGTTGCTTAACGAAAGTGGAATGGAGAATCATCCACTGACACCGATGAAAGATGCTAACCTTCGTCGTCTCATGTCAGCTCAAAGCCAGAACCAGGTGGGGCTTGTACCTGCAGACATTGTCTTTAAAGGTGCAGCTGCCATCGAAAAATGCATGGAAGCTGAACATCAATCGGGCCATCGCATGATGGTCGTCGATGCTATGCGTGATGAAGATCTAATGCAGATAGGCGTTGCGGCAAAAGCGCTGCCGTTGATTACCGGAGGGTCTGGTATTGCTTTGGGTCTTCCTGCTAATTTTGGGTGTCAGGCTGACCAGGTGCCATGGCGTGCGCAACAAGGCAAGGCGGCTATACTATCCGGGTCCTGTTCCAGCGTAACGCGAGCGCAAGTGAAACATCACCTTAACACGCATCCCGGTGTCAAGATCGACTTGGCTAAAGTAGTTGAAGGTCAACAGACTCCAGACGACATTGCCAGTTGGCTGTCTGAAGCCGATGGTTTGCCATTGGCCTATAGCTCCGCTGACCCACAAGAGGTGCAAGACATTCAAGCAAACTTTGGGCTTGACGTATCAGCGCATACACTTGAAACATTTTTTGGGGAAACTGCACAGCTTTTGGTACAAATGGGTATAACGCGTCTTCTTGTCGCAGGCGGGGAAACTTCCGGTTCGGTGGTTGAAAGCCTTAAACTAGATACACTTCAAATTGGTCCGGAGATCGATCCTGGAGTCCCGGCGCTTCGTGCCCGTGACAATCTTGTTATCGCTCTAAAATCAGGTAACTTTGGTAGCGTGGACTACTTTGAAAAAGCCGCAGCAGTATTAGGTAGCCCATGACAAACGATAACGATCTTCGCGAACAAATCTGCCTGCTGGCAAAATCGATGTTTGATCGTGGTCTCACCGGTGGTAGTACTGGCAATATATCAGCGCGCACTAAAAATGGTGGGCTTCTGGTTTCTCCTACCGGTAGCTGCTTTGGACGTTTGGATCCTGCGCGGCTGTCATTGTTTGATTCAAAAGGTGTCCAAATAGATGGTGCCAAACCAACCAAAGAAATGCCGTTACATTCCGCATTTTATGATACGCGTAGCACCGCAGGCGCTGTGGTTCATCTGCATTCCTGCCATGCGGTTGCTTTATCCCTTACGCCAGATGTTAACGAAGATAATTTCCTGCCACCGCTAACTCCCTATGGGATCATGAAATTGGGCCGAGTTAAATTGTTACCGTTCTTTCTACCAGGTGATCCAGCAATGGGTGAAGCTGTGCGCGGCCTGGCAGGCAAACGCAGTGCCGTGATGCTGGCAAATCACGGGCCGGTGGTTGCTGGCAAAGATGTTGAAGCTGCTTGCAATGCCATTGAAGAACTTGAAGATACAGCACGACTGGCGATGATGTTACGTGGAGTTGAGGCTCGGATGCTATCGCAACAGAATGTTCAAGCACTTGTAACGAAATTTGATGTGGAGTGGGACGATTGATTCAGTTTTCAGCCAACCTTGGTTTTCTATGGACACAGCTCGCACTGCCCGATGCAATACATGCTGCAAAGGCGGCCGGTTTTCACGCTGTAGAATGTCACTGGCCATATACAACACCATCTGCAGACGTGACTGCGGCTTTGAACGAAAGCGGTGTAAAGATGCTCGGACTCAATACCCAACGCGGCGACGTTGCCAAAGGTGAAAATGGCGTTGCAGCACTTGCCGGTCGCGAGGCACAAGCGCGAGTGTTCATTGATGAAGCAGTTGCTTACGCTGCTGAGATCAATTGTAAAAACATCCATGTAATGGCGGGTTTTGCAGATCATAAAGATACGGAAGCACAGAATAGTTTTGATGCAAATTTGCGCTATGCCTGCCAGGCTGCTGCATTGCACGGTAAAACGATATTGATAGAACCGCTCAATCAATATGATGCCCCTGGCTATTACCTCTCGACCTTAGACCAAGCAATGGCGACAATTGATCGGGTTGGTGCGTCTAACTTGAAAATCATGTTTGACTGTTATCACATGCAGATCATGGGCGGCGATTTACTACGCAGGTTCAAGCACGTGTTCGATCATATAGGCCATGTTCAGTTTGCAAGCGTCCCAGATCGTGCCGAGCCTGACTCAGGAGAAGTAAATTACCATTGGTTGCTCAACGAATTTGTTGATGCAGGTTTTAATGGCGAATTCGGCGCTGAATATAAACCGCGCGTTACGACTGATTCAGGGCTTAAGTGGCTGGAAGAATACAAGGAATAGGGCAACCAGAGGAAAATCATGTTTGATGTAGAGCTTCCTGATTCCTCAATCACATCCTCTAATGTTCAAACGCCCGAAACGCTCACTTTAAGTAGCTAGAGCATGAGAACAACATACGACTATATAGTTATTGGGTCAGGTTCGGCTGGATCGGTGGTGGCAAACCGACTTTCGGCAGACCGGGATGCAAAAGTGTTGGTTCTCGAATCAGGTGGTTGGGATCGCAGTCTATGGTTAAAATTGCCAGTTGGGTATTTCAGATCAATCTACGATCCACGTTTTTCCAGAAGCTTTAATACCGAACCATCAGAGGGCGATGGGCAACGGGGCATTGTTTGGCCACGTGGGCATGTTGTCGGTGGTTCAAGCTCCATAAACGGTCTTGTATTTATTCGTGGTCAGCAGCAGGACTACAACGATTGGGCTGATCAGGGCGCAAAGCAGTGGTCATTCGATGAAGTGTTGCCATACTTTAAAGAAATTGAAAACTACCGTGGTGGTGATGAACATTATCGTGGTAGAGATGGCGAACTCGCAGTATCGAATCTGCGTAACAATAATCAGGCTTGTGCTGCCTGGGTTGATGCTGCACAAGAATACGGTTTACCGTATAACCCAGATTTTAATGGCGAGAGTACCTATGGCGTTGGAGCCTATCAACTATCAATAGCCAAACGTTTTCGAGCCAGTGCGGCTACCGCATTTTTAAAACCGGTTTTGCATCGAACCAATCTAACATTGGAAACTCACGCACATGTAACGAAAATTGAAATTGAAGGAGGGCGAGCGGTTGGTGTGCAATGGATATCCGACGGGAAACAGTGTAGTGCGGGTGCAAGCACGGAAGTTGTGTTGTGCGCCGGTGCATTGCAATCGCCGCAAATTTTACAGCTATCAGGGGTTGGACCTGAACGATTACTAAAACGTTGCGGAATTGATGTGCTTGTACACTCGCCAGAGGTTGGTGAAAACTTACAAGACCACTATCAAATGCGAATGGTTGTAAAGCTTAAACAAAAACTTTCGCTAAATGACGATGTCCGTAACCCGTTCAAGCTCACTAAAATGGGTCTGGATTGGCTGATGACAGGGAAGGGGCCGCTTACGGTAGGTGCAGGGCAAGTAGGTGGTGCTGCATGCACCCAGTATGCAAGCAATGGGCGTCCAGATATACAATTTAATGTAATGCCCTTATCGGTAGATAAACCAGGAACGCCTTTACATAAGTATTCCGGTTTTACATCGTCAGTTTGGCAATGTCACCCACAGAGCCGTGGTTCGGTAATGATTCAATCAAATAATCCGTTTGAGCAACCAACGATTATTCCCAACTACCTGTCGACCGAGAAAGACCAGGCTGTGATGGTTGATGCAATTAAAATATTGCGACAAATAAATTCGCAAAACGCTTTTCGTGATTTATGGGAAGTAGAAATGGTACCTGGAAGCGATGTTCAATCTGATAAGCAGATATTGAATGCTGTTCGCCAAGGTGGTGGGACAGTGTTTCATCCGGTGGGCACTTGCCGGATGGGCAGTGATGAAACGTCGGTGCTAGACCCTGAGCTCCGAGTAAGGGGCGTAGATGGGTTGCGGGTGATCGATGCGTCGGTCATGCCGACGATAACGTCGGCCAATACTAATGCCCCAACGTTAATGATCGGGCAGAAAGGGGCTGCGATGATGCAGCATAATATGCGTTATCTATTGAATCAATAGTGGCGATAACCTCTGTGCACAGCGTTATTGTCAGTCAATGAATCAAAGCGATTTTTTGTAACACCGACAATCTGTGAGCAGCCATTCAGTGCGTCATACAAATGCTTGCCAAGGCCAGGGCGTCCATGCCCATCCAAAAAAACGTTACCATCTATAATTAGAATTTCGGCGCGTATCGAATGCTCATTCAACAGATTAAGAATGCAAGGCAACTCACGCTTGTAAAATTGTCCTGATTGGTATTCTTTAAGCGGAGCGAGACGGCTTATGAAGGTCGTATCGGCTGATTCAGATTGCCAGTTCTTGAACAGTACGCCAGCGGTTACTGAATTTGTATTGGAATAGGCTGTGTCGAGTGCAAGAATCATGGATTGCTTGGTACTTGTGATGGTCGCAGTATGCTAACTGGACTGCAAAGACACGCCGGGGCTCAATGTTGGGAGCTGCTTTTCACGTGTTCTTTTCTAATCGAACAATATTTACGCCGCAATTTGGTGATTATAGCTTGTTACAAAATCAATAAAATCATCGTTAGATAGGGGTTTGGAGAAATAATAACCTTGTAAGGATTCACAGCCTAGCTCTTTAAGAATATTCGCTTGCTCAATATTTTCCACTCCTTCTGCGATCATACCAAGATTTAGAGATTTACCAATACCGACAATGGATTTAATCAATGCTTGTTGTTTTTCGCATTGATGAATATTTACGATCAGTTGTCTGTCAATCTTGAATCGTTTTGGTGTAAGGGCAATAAGACCAAGTATGGATGCATGCCCTGAGCCAAAGTCATCTAATTCTA
>CAYTJF010000268.1:0-7878 GCA_964437945.1 uncultured Granulosicoccaceae bacterium | reverse complement strand
GCTCATTTTCACTACGTGTTGGTGCCGGGTGCCATATATTCTTTGATGGCGGCAACCTATTACTGGATTCCAAAATGGACCGGTAATATGTACGACGAAACGCTAGGCAAGTGGCACTTCTGGATTTCTACCATCTTCGTTAACGTGTTGTTTTTCCCAATGCATTTTGTTGGCTTGGCTGGTATGCCTCGTCGTATTCCTGACTACGCTAACGTCTTTGCGGACTGGAACTTTATCGCAACCATTGGTGCGTTCGGTTTTGGTTTTTCACAACTGCTATTTGTTTACATTATCCTTAAATGTATCAAGGGTGGTAAAGAGGCAACGGGTGAGGTTTGGGAAGGTGCTCGTGGTCTCGAATGGACTGTTGATTCACCGGCGCCGTACCACACGTTCGAGGTAGCACCGGCAATTTCTGATACAACAATAACGCGTTAACGTTATGTCTGAGCATGCTATGTCCAAACAAGATCAGCAATCGCTATGGCAGCGTCATCGGATGCCTATTATTCTAGGCATCATCGCTGTGTGTTTGTATTTAGGTAGCATTGGCTGGATGGTGTTTGGGCCTGGACAGATCGGATAGTGGGCGGCCCGGACAGACTGGAGTTGGTAAATGGAACGAGTGGGTGAATTAATATGAGCGATGCAAGTTCACATCCGCTAAGGCGGCACGGCAAGGTTGCCGGCAAGAGTTTGTTGTTGGCCATTGGCATGTTTGGTTTTGGTTATCTCATGGTGCCAATTTACGACATCATCTGTGAGGTTACCGGACTCAACGGCAAAACGGGCCGTGTCAGCATTGCCGAGGCAAATTCTGCGCAAGCGACCGATCGGTTGGTAACGGTAGAATTCGTTGCCAGTGTTAATGCAGGTGGGTCGTGGATTTTCAGACCACAGGTTCAGGAAATGCAAGTCAGGCCAGGCGAGTTGAATAGCGCAACTTACTATGCTGAGAACCTCTCAAGCAACACGGTTGTAGGTCAGGCGACTCCCAGTGTGACGCCACAGGCAGCATCTATCTACTTTAATAAAACCGAGTGCTTCTGTTTTACCAGGCAGATTTTCGAGCCCAAGAGTTCGAAGGACATGCCGCTAACGTTTATTATTGACCCGGATTTACCGATCAATGTTGATCGAGTGACCTTATCATATACTTTTTTCAAATCGCCAGATCAGGCAACCTGATTGGCTGTTGACTCAATTTAATTTATTTAGCTACAGGACTACCCAATGAGTGGCGCTACTGACTACTACATTCCGCATGAGGCCCGTTGGCCAATTGTCGGGTCTGTCGGATTATTTTTATTTTTTATGGGCTTTGGCAACTGGTTGAATGGCCGGGCTCTAGGGCGTGAAACGTTTATCGTTGGTTCCGTCATTTTAATTGTCATGATGTTCGGCTGGTTTGGCACCGTTATCAAAGAAAGTGAGACGGGTACTTATAACTCACAGGTGGATACTTCCTTCCGCATGTGCATGATGTGGTTCATCTTCTCCGAAGTCATGTTCTTCGCCGCCTTTTTTGGTGCATTGTTTTACGCACGGTCATTCTCAGGCCCCTGGCTTGGCGGTGAAGGTGGTGGTGGAGCGGATGTTACCAATGCCGTTTTGTGGTCTGGTCATGATTATCTGTGGCCCAGTGATGGGCCAGGACAAATCGGTGGCGCATACCAACCGATGGGTTGGTTTGGTTTGCCGTTAATCAATACCTTGTTGCTACTGTCCAGTGGTGTTACGTGCACGATCGCCCACCACGCCATAAAAGAAGGGCATCGCAAGAAAATGGTGCGCTGGCTTGCTGCAACCGTGGCACTGGGTTTTATCTTTGTTGCTTGTCAGGCATTTGAGTACTACGAAGCATACGCACACTTGAACCTGAAGATGAGTAGTGGCATATACGGTTCAACGTTCTTTATGCTTACAGGCTTCCACGGTTTCCACGTAACCATGGGTGCCATCATGTTATTGGTCGTCATGCTGCGTGGTATGAAAGGACATTTCACTGCGGACAATCACTTTGCCTTTGAAGCCGCTGCCTGGTACTGGCATTTTGTTGATGTCGTCTGGTTGGGCTTGTTTGTATTTGTTTATTTGATTTAATTTAATAGGGTAACTCTTTCGCAAGCGGCCCCCCAACCGCGACTGCGATTCGGGGATTACAAACTAACGTTTGGTACGAAGGCCGGAGATTTCCGGCCTTCAGTGTTTACGGAGCATTATTTTTCCTTCCTTTCTTTCATTTAGGCGTGTCAAGTCAAATCGTTTTGATTGTCACTTTTGCCTATCTGCTTTTGGCATCTTCACTAAAATAAGTGATAGCTAACGCACACTATGTTGTTCCCTGCAATGTAGTGCAGGCTATTGTCAAGTCTTTAAACTGATAGTAACTGGATTTACTGACCTTCGGTCTAAGCGGTATTGCATGGGTAATACGGTAATCTACGGATACTTAGCGAAATGTTACGAAAAAGCTGTTTCAGTGATTATTCGTAAGCGTTATAATTTGAGTTTCGTTCGGTGTATATCGGAATCACTAGTGCAATATTTCACTGATACCGCTGTTACGGCGGCCACAGTCGCTGGTCAAGCTCTGGCTAGAAACTTTCGAAAACACCATGCTTCTGTCTATGGTGCAGAAATTCTGTCAGTCGGGAACAGAACCCTCTCCAAGGAGGTCACGTCGTCTAACGATCACGAGGCGGACAAACTGATCCTGGAGGTTCTAAGTGAACAGTGCCCGTCACACAACATACTCACTGAAGAAACAGGTCTTGTTGATAATGGTAGTCCGTATACGTGGATTATTGACCCTCTCGACGGAAGTAGTAACTTTTTAAACCATAATCCGTTTTTTGCGGTTTCAGTCTGTCTGGCGTACAACAATGTGCCTATTACAGGGGTGATCTTAGCGCCTTTCCTCGAGGAAATGGTTGTAGCGCGAAAAGATCAGGGCTGTACACTGAATGGTCGACGAGTGAGTGTGTCAACTACGAGTAAGCTGCCGCAAACTTATCTTGTTGGTTGTCCAGGTGGAGAGAAAAATAATATTCGCTTCTCCAAAATGGAATACGCGCTTCATCAACAGATCAAGGATTTTAGAAAAATTGGTTCGGCAGCCGTTGAGTGTTACATGGTAGCTGCTGGACGTGTTGACGGATTTACTACGCTAAATATTTCGTCCTGGGACGTTGCAGCAGGGGTGCTTGCTGCACAGGAAGCCGGTGGCCGTGTGTCCGATTTCAATGGGGAACCATGGACGCTCGATCAAACAGACTTATTGGTGTCTAATGGATTGGTACACAACGACATACTTTCCGAGCTCGGTAGTGCAGGCGTGGTTAAGCCCCGGCGCAGTGTAAAAGAGCCAGAGACCGCTTGATGACGGCTAACTCTGAAGAATCTGCTGAGGTTTATGAAATTCTGGATCGATCATCGGTTCCGGCCTACCTTGCTCAAATCCCGGCTGTTGTCGATCACCTCGGCGCTGGCGCAGAGTCAGATATACCAGAATTAGACATAGAAGAAATTGGTGACGGTAACCTCAACTTCGTCTATCGTGTAACGCATTCAACAGATTCATCCAAGTCTGTCATCGTCAAACAAGCGGTGCCTTTTTTGCGTATGGCTGGTGAGGGTTGGCCATTAGCCCGTGACAGAATGCGTTTTGAAATACGTGCACTTTCCACCTATGGTTCGCTAGTACCTGATCTCGTCCCTAGCATCTACCACGCTGATGAGGAAATGAGCACCGTTGTCATGCAATGTTTAGATGATCACATCATCTTGCGGGTAGGCATGATCGAAGGCATACGCTATCCCGATGTTGCAGAGCATATTGGTCACTTCATGGCCGAGACACTATTCAAAACAAGTGCCTGGTCGATGAGCAGTATTGAGCGTCGAGAGTTGATGAATCAATACACACTGAACACCGATCTCTGTAAGCTGACCGAAGATTTTATTTTTACTTTCCCCTACATGGAGCATGAGTCGAATTACTCGAATCCGGCAACCGATCAGTGGGCGAAAGAGAACATTCACACCGACTACGAATACAAACGCGATGTGCTCATCTTCAAAGAGCTGTTTGTATCCAAGACCGAAGCGCTATTGCATGGTGATCTGCACAGCGGATCGATTATGGTCAATCAACAAGAAACCTATATTATCGATCCGGAATTTGCATTCTTTGGCCCTATTAGTTTTGACGTAGGCAAAATTATTGCGAACTTCCTGCTTTGCTGTACGGCTCATTATCACAGATCAGGTGGCGCGGAATATCGGCAATGGCTTCTTGAACAAATCCCGGTCATTTGGAACACGTTCGAGTCACACTTTTTAGCACTGTGGGAACAGGCTGGTGAGTCAACCATGCTCACCGACGGGCTGTTATCTGATGAAGATCAAATGCGATTTCGTTCTGATTTCATGACGAACATATTGCAGGACGCCGTTGGCTTCGCAGCGTGCTCTATGGCTCGACGTACGGTTGGTATCGCTGGAGTAGCCGATATTCGCGATATCCAAGACCTGAAAATCCGTTCCAAGCTCGAAATTGCTAATTTGAAGCTCAGTAAGCGACTAATGAAAGAGCGCAGGGCGATCAATACGTTTGACGACTTAGTTGGGCTGATTGACGATTTCTACTCTGCCCCCATTCTCTAGGAGATTCTGTGTCAACATCAGTCTTGGGAGTTATTCCAGCAGCCGGTAGTGGAATCCGTGCGCGCCCTTATACCTATGAGGTTCACAAGGGCATGTTCGAAATTGATGGCAAGCCAAATATTGGACGACATATTGACTTAATGCGCGACCAAATGGGCATTAAAGAGATTGTCATCGTCCTTGGCTATATGGGTGACTCGATACAAGAGTATTTCGGCGACGGATCTGACTATGGCGTGCATCTACAGTACGTTGAGAATCAGCATCTTGACAAAGGCTGGGCCTGGTCGGTTTTGCTGGCAAAACCTTTTCTGGCTGGTCGTAATGCCTGCGTTATGCTTGCCGACGAATTCTATTTGAACTCGAATTTGGGTGAGATTACTAAATTCGATCTCGATAAGTACAGTGTCGTCTTTCCGGTAAAACCTGTTACTGACCCGTCCTTGATCAAGAAAAATTTCTCTGTTGAACGTGACGGACAACGGATCATACGACTTGTTGAAAATCCAGTTGCACTCCCGAACGACTTGCTTGGTATGGCGACCTTTATGGTTCATGAGTCTGTCATGCAAGAGCTTGAAGTCGCATTCGAAAATGGCCGAACAAACCTTGACTTCATCACTTTTGCAGACGACTTGATTCGCTCTGGCAAATCGGTAGGTGCCTTTGATATGGAAGGCGACTATATTAATCTCAACGATGTTGTTTGCCTTGAAGCTGCGCAAGATATTGCAATAAGGCATCGGCTCGAAAAAAGTTCGCCTGCGGATGTTGCCATTTTAAAAACGCAGCCTTAGAACGTCTCTTAGAACGTCTAGTGTGGTGTATCAGACAAAAGGAATGGCAAAAAACTACCAGACGCTTAAGGGGGTTGGAATGGTAGGAGCATGAGAACACTTAAAGAAATACGCTTGCTTCTGCGGCATGTGTTTTCATCCAAACGGCGCAGTAACGCGAAAACCTTAGTCAAAGAATGGTTGATGGGACTACCGCTGTTACCCAAAAAAAACAATGGTTTCGAACAGGATTTTCCATCGGACCCGGCACCGGATACTTGGTGCATTCAGGAATCTCGCGCAATCGATGCGAGCTATTTTAAACAAGGAACGGCCGCCGTAATTGAAGATCGTGTACTTGACGATCGGAATGTACACACTGAGCGCGAGTATACGGTGCGTCAGTTGAATGGCGGTACTACTTACACAAATGAGGCAACTCACCGCTCAATCTTTGCGCAAACAGGTGAGCGTGTTGAACTGCTTTCATCGGCAAAGCGATTGGCTATAGAGCACATACCCTCACGACGGCGGTTATCGGTTTCTAAAATCGTTAGCGGCGTAACGGCAAATCTGTATGGCACCATTCCCAGCGCAGAGGGAAACTACTTTCACTGGTTTGTTGATTGCTTGCCACGTTTATTTCTGATCGAGCGGTTTCATGTCCTCGATAAAATTGATCAAGTTCTGGTTCCACCTTTAAAGTACGATTTTCATTGGGATAGCCTGGCCGCGTTAGGAATTGATCGCTCCCGGATTGTCGAACTTGCGCCGCTGGAATGTGTGCAGTTCGAAAGCTTGCTGGCTTCCAGTGCGCCGAGGGGCAAAGGCTCGGCCATTTGTCCTGGGTGGATCATTGATCGATACAATAAAACACTTCTTGAAAAAGCCAAAGAGGTCAAGCCTGTTGCTGGCAAACGTGTTTACATCTCGAGACGTGACGCGCCGAATCGTATGTTCACAAACGAACACGAAGTGTGTGATTTTCTGGAAAATCGCGGATTCGACATTGTTGAACTCACACCGCTAAACCTGTGGGAAAAGATCGCTGTTTTCAGAGACGCCGATCTCATCGTCAGTCAGACAGGGGCAGGGTTGACCAACTTAATGTTTTGCCATTCGAATGTAAAAGTGCTTGAGTTAGTTGATGAACGATTTGTGTACCCGATGTATGCTTCGCTTGCACAATACGCAGGAGGTACCCACCACGCGCACTTTTTCACCAACGAGAGTGCGTTAGGGCGTGCCAATGCGATGGTTGTAAAATCGTCGCTCAACATTGGCGAATTAGAAAAATCATTGGCGAAGATTGAAGGCTCAATTAGAAGTACAGCAGAGGCATAGTTGCCAGACATCATAAACCGGTAAACTACGAATACGCCTATCGTATTGTCCCAACACCGAGTAAATTCGCGTGACTGAAATAAAATCCCTTTGTGTTTATTGCGGCTCCAGCCCTGGCGCCAAACCTGATTACGTTGCCTTGGCTGAAAATCTGGCTCAATCCATGGCAGAGCAAAATCTTGGTCTGGTGTACGGTGGTGCATACGTCGGCATTATGGGAGCCGTAGCCAATCGTTTAATGGATTTGGGAGGTCGCGTCGTTGGCGTGATTCCGGAGGCATTGGTCGAGATGGAAGTGGCTCACCAGGGACTCACAGAACTTCATGTGGTTGCTGATATGCATGAACGCAAGGCGACTATGGCCAGGCTCTCTGACGGTTTTATATCCCTGCCTGGCGGTCTTGGCACGCTTGAAGAAATGTTTGAAATGCTAACCTGGTCACAGCTTGGTTTGCATGGCAAGCCGTGTGGGTTATTGAATGTGGCTGGTTTTTACGATGATCTTTTGCGATTTCTGGATAACGCCTGTAGCGAGGCATTTATGCTGCCGCATCACCGAGCATTGCTCATTGACTCAACCGATCCCGAAGAATTGATTACTCGTATGCAAGCCTATGTGCCTGAAGTGAAGTCCAAACTTGAGTGGCAGCTATTGCAGAAATGACGGTGAAATGCGAATTAAGGAAATTGTCATAATTCTTGGGCTTGTGGGTGAGCTTGTCCAAGAGTACTAGTACTTCGGTGACGGATCTGGCTACAGTGGGCGTCTACGGTACGTTTAGCACCAGCATCGTGACAAAGGCTAGGCTCTTATACGGTTTTACTGACGGCTTGATTCGGTCAGGCAAGCTGGTAGGTGCTTTGACATAGTAGGCGACACTATTTATTCTTAACGATGTTGCCGGCTTAGAAGCTGCACACGACATTGAAATTAGATGTCGACTCGAAAACAATTCGCAAACAGATGTAGCGATGTTTGAAGCGCGGTCCTGAAGAGCCTGGGTACGGCGTATTAAAACTATTGGAAGCCATCTCAAAACGTAAGGCTATGCGCCTCGAATTAGGTGCGCGCCTCCTTGTATTAGCGTGC
>CAYTJF010000267.1:0-7880 GCA_964437945.1 uncultured Granulosicoccaceae bacterium | reverse complement strand
GCAACAACGAATTCATCTCCTCCCACTCTGGCTACAAATGTATTTTCGTCAACTGTTTTTAACAATCGGTTAGCTACAATATTGAGTACATGATCACCCGCATGATGACCTCGTGTATCGTTAATCTGTTTAAAACCATCAATATCTATGTGTAGAATCGCAATGGTTCTGTTTGCAAGTCTCGTCTCGGTGAGATGGTTTTCTAGATAACGCCGGTTAGGCAGCTTCGTTAATGCATCGTGCATTGCGTTATACTCAGCTTCCCTCTGTGCTATTTCAATCTCCTGCTTTTGGTTTTCGAGCTCTCCAACCGAGTGATTCAAGTCCTCGTTGGATTTACGTAAAGACTGTTCCATTTTCATTACGTTATTAAACTGCGCCATTATAGAACGTGAGGATGTTATTGAAATCAGAGACACTGCAAGGCCTTTTAACGCCAAAATAATCCCGGCAATGATTAACAGCACATCGACAGTTTTTGAGACCAGAGGTCTGAACTCGAACGAGTGACCATGCAATACATCTCCATATTCTTTAAGTGTATTGATGAATTCTGGCAATGCAAGATTTCCGATTTCATACGTTGTAATCAGCGTTGATGCCTGATCAAGCACCACCAGGTCTTCTTTGCAAACGCTAATAATATCTTGCGTGTTCAGCAAGTTTAACCCGAATTCGAGTGCTGGATTTATTGAATTCAGACACGATACTGGTTCTTTTCGAATTTTAAATAGTAGTTGCTTTAACTCACCAAGCTCTGAAGTTGATCCGTGTTCCAGTTTTCCTACCAACTCTTTAAACTCAGAAGTTAAGCCTAAATGTTGAATATTTGATTCGTGGAAACCTACACCGCGTGCAACTTCCAGGATCGATAAAATACCAACAATACTGGTAAAAATAATGACAATGTTTATCAGTAACAACCGTCTTTTAACTAATGGGTTGGTATGATCGTTCATTTCTAATTCGTTTGGTGAATGCGGTTTAGCGAATTTCGGGTCTGGGTGGTTAATAGATACAGAAAACACTAAATATAGTTACGGCGCCAACGTGCATTCCTTGATACGATGAAAAGAAAAACTGTGCGCTGAGTAGCAGAATGTGCCTTCGTTGAGATTCGTTATAACTAATAAAATTCGTATGTATAGATAGTGTGGCAGGAGGTCATACATTTAAGAGGTTATACATTTAAGAGGTTATACATTTAACTAGTTCGAACTCCAGCTATCCAGCTGTACGTTTACCGCACTCAGTAATGAATTCTGTTCACGCTTAGTGGCACCACCGCGCACGGAGATGTTGAACCCGAGAGTCAGTGCCATCAGAAGTTCAGCTTTGTACGTGATCTCAGAATCAGTCAACTGCCCCTGTTCACCTGCAAGTTCCAGACATCGTCTGAGGCTTTTCTTTACCGTTTGACGATATACCCGTGTGCGTTGGGTAATCTCTTCGGTTGTTGCGGCGTCCTCGGCCATCATGTTTATTAACATGCATCCTTTGCGGCCGTCGCGTGTTACCCAATTGGCCAAATTGTTGAAGAACTCCCGGATATCATCTAAACCGTTAGTGCCTTGTTGTAAGGGCCTCAGTAATTTTTCAGTGGTTTGCTTTTCGTAACGATCGAGCGCGCGGTGTAGTAAGTTCTGCTTTGAACCAAACTGGTTGTAAATACTTGATTGATTCAAACCGAGATGTGATTCCAGGTCACGTGTCGTGGTCGTGTTAAACCCGTTCTTCCAGAACAACGCAAGCGCCTCATCCAAAATGACATCAGTTTCAACTTTGCGCGGTCGGCCTGGACTTCGTGACGCAGATAATGGGGTTTTATCGATTCTGTTATCCATCCAAATATTCTAGCCCATTAAATAATGTATGTGAATTTGACATTATAAAGCAGATGCTTTTAAATATAATAAAGCATACGCTTTAACATAAGCTAGGGCAATAAATTAGTTATATCGACTAGTTCAGGTTTTATATTGATAAAGGAGAAGCAGAGATGACTGAAGAGCAAGGAGCAACAGCGGCCAAGGTTGAAGATGGCGTGATGATGGGCGTTTCATATGTGCAGCGTGACGGGGCAAGCGAAGAGACAGTTGCATTCTATGATGATGCGGAAGCACGGTTTCAAATGTTGCTGAATATATTCAAGGTGTTTGGACACGTTCCTGAGTACGGGAAGACGTGGACAGCGGTAATTATGGCGATATTGAAAGATGGTCCAGAGCTTGATTGGATTACCAAGGAGTTGTTGATTCTTAAAGCTACACATAAAAACGATTGTCAATACTGTGTGATTCAACATGAGAGACTGAGCGTGGACATGCTGGGGATAAGCCGGGAAAAAGTTGCTGCCATTGAGGGAAACAAATACCAATCCAGTCCGCTTTTCACGGACGGCGAAAAGGCGCTAATGGAGCTGACGGATCAAATTTGGGTCGATGCAAATAGATTACCCAGAGACCTTTGGCGAAGACTTCACGAACACTACACTGAAGCCCAAATTGTCGAAGCAGTGTTTGTTATAACCATGTACATCCAGGTCAGTAAATTTGGTGATGCACTGGGAGTTGTACTGGAACCGGCATTCAGTGGGATAGATCCTATCCTCAATATAGAACACGGTTGAGTTATATGGTGCCAGAACCGCAGGTGGTCGTTTTTTCCAGTCCTCAATGTACGCATTGTGAACGTGCGAAGTCTTTGTTAGACGAACAGGGTATCGAATATGATGAACGCAACATTGGAAGCAGTGAGCAGAATCGACAAGACCTATTGACCCGTTTACCGCAGGCGCGCTCTTTGCCACAGCTGTTCGTCAATGGAGTATCAATAGGCAGTACGGAAGATCTACAACAGCTAATTCAGCAAGGCAGACTGGAAGCACTGCTGAAAGAGTCTGGTAGCTAATGACTCTGCCAGATTTGTCTGTTTACTTTGACTACAGTTAAGACGAGATCAAACCATGAATACCCTTAATGTCTTGAAGTAGCTGGGCATCAGGCACATTGATACATGACTACAAAAAGTTAAATATACCGTTATATACTTAATGTTTATATCACGCATAGATATAAAACCGATCTACGTCAACCATTGCTGATACTGGTGGCTCTCCAGTAAGAATGGAATACAAAGGGTCACCAGAGCGCTGTCGGAACAGAGGGTCATTCTGAGTTACTGATGTTCCCTGGGGCACATATTCTGCGGGTGATTGCGATGATTGCCAAATCGACCATAGTCGATCAACATTACAGTGATTAAGAAAAAATAATGGGTCATTAGGAGAGGTTCCCGGAAGCATATCTCCACCAATCCAGACATGGACTCGGTTATGAGTGCCAGGTGGGTTCACGCTTGTATGCCAGCCTTCTATTCGGTTGCGGAATCCATCTGAAGTGTTGTCAAAGTTTCCTTCATCATAGAAATTGGGAGCAAGAGCGGTATCAGTTTGCGCAACGGTAGGTAATGATTGAGTTTCTGCCCCAAAGTTGCGCACCAGTCCTCTATCAGTTGCACGCGTTGCTCCGTTAGGTGCTTGCTCTAAGTTAATTGGGAAATTTGAGTAAACAAACGGTCCATCAGTAACTTCGCGTTCAAAACCGTTACCGTTTCCACCAACGTGAGACCACAACTCTGCCGATGAGATTTGCTGACTGGGCGATAAAGCGCTTCCGTCAGCTGCCCAATCCCAGTACGGGATACCGAAATCGTCCTGAGCAACGCCAAGAACACGCCTCATTTCGAATTCCAGCACCAGCATGTACCAACGATGCCATGGTAAAAAAACTGGCCCGGAATGCGCTGCGTTACGTCGACCATCGCTTGATATTTGTCGCATAGAGCGTAAATGCCAGATGACAAACAAGTCCCAAGTCGACAGATCGCGTTGATTAGCGCGAAAACTGCCTTGTATTCCGAGTTGACTGGTGTTAAATCCTGATGGTTCGGATTTAAGCGCAATACACGCATCGATAAACCGACTCCGATCAGTAGCGTTTGTTAAAATGTTGCGTCGAGTGGCTGCCATAGTGGTTGTCCGTTAGCTCTTTGGCGGAAAATCATCTCGAAAGTTATCTACAATCGCTCGAATCAAATCCACGGCTGAGCCACTTTCGTAGGTAGGTATTGAATGACAGTGTACTTTTCCGTCCGGTGACACCTGAATATGGACGTCAAGTTTTTTGCCATCGATAGTAATCTCGAAACTTGTCTGAATCTCGATCTCATAACCTTTGTGACTCAACGTACGAACAGAAACGGCATTTGCATCGTGATGCCCTGCAAATTCATCTGTTTGCTGGTATTTTTGAAGAAAATGTTGTTGTTTTTCAACTGCAGAACTTAATTTGTTGAGTGCTTCATCAGGTGTGGCAACACGAGTGTTGACATGATTGACTGGTGGCTGTGAATTAGAAGAAGTGTGCTGATTATGTTCATTAACAGCAGCATGGTTTCTTGCTTCTGGACGATAAATGTCGCTCACAGTATGGGTTAATAAATGATTATCAGCATCCCAGGCAGTTCGGGTCGTTGACTCACGTTTGCGAAGACCACAAGTACAGGGCGGTGTGCATTCACAAGGATTGCACTGACAGTACGGATTTAGATGCAACTGCATATCCTGTTTTTCCTGTGTTGAATGATGATCGTCATGATCTGGCGCACTGGCCTGTTTGTTTGAAATGTGTGCTTGCGAAAAGCTTCGACAACGAACCTGATTGGTTGATTGAGTGTTTGTCTGCGACACCGTTCCTTTGCTTGCTGAATTCACTCCCGCATTCGCCGATGCATCAGAGCCACTGTTTTTTTCACTGTCTATATCGGTATTGGATATGCAGCTGTGGGGCACTTTATCGGCTGGAGCTGTTCCGGATTTCAAATTTTCTTTAGAGATCCGTTTAGCTGCAGGACAGGTCTTGCTATGAAAAAATTTTGAGTTTGCTGACCATATCCGACCAAGTCGGATTTTTCGAGTTGTTTCAGCCAATGTATCTGTTGCTCCTTTGCAAATAGGAGATGATGTTGCTGAAGTCGAGGACTACACTCCGTGTATCATCTGAGAATCCTATTGTTTCTGTGGATAGCTCATGTCGAGCAAGCGTAAGTGCAGTTTGTGCATACCCGCATAGACTTCCTTTTCTCAATTGAGTCATCGTGAAATTCCAGCGTATCTGGCTTTTACCTGACTACCTGTTGATTGCCACTGGTTTTCTATGAAAGCCCTGAAATAGTAGTGCACTTACTCGTTAAAAATATATAGTGCAGATAGAGTATTTTTAACGTGTATAAACTGCATTCAACAGTGTTGTTAGATTCGCATTGGTGTTGGGGAGGTTTACTTATGGCGCCGTGGGGTATACACATGCCAGTCAAATATCCCCAGCTGTGAATAGGGAATATTTGACTGGTTAGATACTTTAGAAATGCTACTCTATTCTGAGTTAGCGATTTGATGTATTAATCGCAACAAATTAAGCTACCTGCAATTTCAATACAACATGGACATTTGCATTGGGTGATTGCATTAAGGTCACCAACTCCACCAATGCCACCAACTCCGCCAATGCTACCAATGCCACCAACTCCGTCAATGCTACCAATGCCACTGCCAATTAATACGTTGTCTGGCCTTAGTCTCGTGACGACTGCTTGAGGAACTGCGCCAGTTTCTACACGCATTGTATTTGTGACTCTTCTAACACCTAGAGATTGCTGTGGAAGTCTCATCATGATAATTTCTCCTAATAAATCTTAAGTTATGGATTTCGTGATAGTCATCTGACTACCACGGGCTATTTAGGTTTTTACCGTACAAACCAAGATCGCACAGTGCCAACCATGACTGGAACTACATCGCTCACATCAACTGTAAACATAAAAACTTTCCTTGCCTGTTCAAAGACTTTGCTTGGGCAAAAAAAAGTGAGCTTTACGTCCCAGCAATCTGATTCAGGACGACATACTGGACTGCGCACAACTTCAATGGTGTCAAGCTCCATGTTCGCTTCGATAGCCTCTTTATAGACTGATGCAACTAGAAAGGCATTGGTCGCGGCATAGTTAATAGCCCGTTCTTGTGGTGTAGTACCGAGATTACGAAGTTCTTCATAGACTCGCTGAAGAAAATTTGCAACCGACTCGGCTCCACTGTCGTAGTTGTCCTTCATGTCTTGAGATGCATTCCCAGAGGGAGGTTTGCCATAGGCAGCCTCCACCAACTTCTTGGTGTTCCAGTTGTACATTCCGCGCAAATTTGGCCAAAGCAGAGGAAGGGTTTGGCCAGAAGATATTTGTGCGCTACCAACCAATCTACCTGGCATTGATATACGCTCAACCTCACCTTGGTTTTGTTCAGTGAGAAACTCTAGAAGGCGATTATAAAACTCATTGGCAAATGCGTTCGGAGTCTGAATGGCATAGATTGGTGTAGCGTCCAAGTTGAGCGTCCAAATAATGGACGCAGCGTCCCACGGGTTATCTTTGAGATAAGCAAGGAGTTGTATGGGATCGTTCGGGTTGGCCGGCTCATTCATATGCTGCGTAATTGAATCGTGACGGGCTTCGGTTCCAAAGTCAAAGCCTAGTTGTCCCAGTGCAAATACTAACTGAGGTGGGGTGCCATTCGAGCTGCACGTATCGCATGAAGAAGCGCTAACGTTCTCAGTATGAAATGACTCTGGATTCGATGAACTTTTAGAAGTTTGATCAATACCAGGACCTATTGGTGTTGTGGCTTCGGTAGATTGAGGTGACTCAAATTCACTACTCTCGGATGCAGCTGCCTGCACTCCGGCGGAATCATCCATTAACTTGGAACTGTCGACCATTTGCGATTCGCTAACTATGGGGTTTTCGGTTGTATCAGACATGAGATTTTCTCCGTTGTCGATTTGCGCCATCGCTCTCTTTATATTCATACGCCCAACAAGAAGTCGACGGCAATCTAGGGTAGGTTGTTCTGAGCAGCCAACTGCGCTGTGCAGTAACACCTTTCGTATTATTTCAGCACTTGTCCTGCGCCTATGCTTGAGTTGAACGCTCAATAATAGGGCTGAAATTCCTGATACTATTGCAGTGGCGTAACTGGTACCTCTCTTTGAGATCGTTCCACCTCCAGGTTTCGCTCCCGGAATATTTTCGCCTGGGGCAAGAATCCCCTGAGTTCGGTATATCTCACCCCAATTACTGAAACTCATAGGTTGGCCTTCATTGTTCATCGCTCCTACAGCTAATACAGAAGGTAAGGCGCCAGGAATATGAAGACAATCGCAACCGTCGTTTCCGGCAGCGGCCACAACAAGAACGTCATTGTCAGCACAGTTCTTGATAGACTCAGTTAGAAACGGATGTGCCGTTGCCGAAGGTGAGATTTCACCACCGCTTATATTAATGACATGGGCACCCGACAGTACTGCTTGATTAATCGCTCTCGCTAGATCTAATTGAGAGCAGGGTGCGACAACACCGTTTGCTCCATCTTTGAATATCGGAATGCTTATACCTTTGCAATCTGGAGAAATTCCCTTGATTGTTCCACTATGCTGACCAAATATCGTGCTGGCTACATGTGTGCCGTGGGCTAAGGCTGATCCCCGATTGGTAGCTGTTGGGACTACGAGTTCAATTTGCGAAAGGCATGCACCTGTAAAACTAGGATGAGATAAATCTACTGGACCGTCGAGAACAGCTATGCAAACCTGGGGATTACCCAATGTTCTATCCCAAAGCGCCTTTAAACCTGGAATTCGCATAGACATATATGATCACTCATTAAATTAGCTTTATATTTATGATCAACATACGCCTTTGTTATGTTTGGTGTCTATTATCCAGGTGTGCATTATCCAGTTGTCTATTATCCAGTTGTTCATTATCCA
>CAYTJF010000266.1:0-7895 GCA_964437945.1 uncultured Granulosicoccaceae bacterium | reverse complement strand
AGTTTCCAATACAGCACGTCCAGCGGCAGCTGCATCACCACCACCTTTGAAATTAACCTTTGCAAACGCGGGTTTGCCTTCCTCGCGATAATTATCGTTCGCGACTAAAGTAATAACATCGTTAGGCCGAAAATCCTCTACGACAAATGGTCCCGTGCCTATAGGTGCAAAGTTTTGCTCAGTGCATTCTGGCGCTTTGGGGCCCACGCAGTCTTGAAACTGGGCCTTTTGAATTAGCGGACTTTGAACGCCAACCAATGGACCATATGGAAAGGGGGTCGGGGCTTCGAAGATGACTTTAATAGTGCGATCATCAACGGCTTCAACTGAGCTGACTCCGCCAAAGTTCTTAAGCTGTGCGCAGCCGCCATCCGGGTTCATACAATAGTCGGCAGTGAATACAGCGTCTGCTGCGGTAACTGGAGAGCCGTCGGACCAAACCAGCCCTTCCTTCAACTTCCAGGTAATCGAGGTTAAATCTTCGGCAAATCCACCGTTTTCAACGTTTGGAATAGATTCGGCTAACCATGGCGTAAGTTCGCCGTTTTCATCGTAGCGCGCCAGAGGCTCAAGAATAAGTGAGGCAGATTGGGTGTCTTTGGTACCGCCAGACAAGTAGGGGTTCAGTATTGAAGGCGCTTGCCAATACAGTATGTTTACTTGGCCATCTCGACCTCGTTCTCCTTCGGCAATCGCTTGGCCAGCAGCGGCGGCGATAGCTGTAGCGATTAATAGCAATGAGCTTATTTTCATTGTTCAACTCTCCTAGATATATTTGTCGATAAAAACATAAGCGTGCAGTTGATTTTGTTGCGCAATCTGCTGGACACTGACATTATTGAGCACCTTCGTCAAGCCGGGGTCTGCTGATCATGTGTGTCATATTGATGGCTTAGCGATTTGTTCTTGCCAATGTCGCTATATTGAAATTATAGTGTCTGGACCATGACTGCTCAAATATAAGCATTTGAAAACTCAAGTATTCACTGATCCTTTAGTTAAGATAAACAACCTGCGCGTTGAATTTCAGACGCGTAGGGGAGTGTTGGTCGGAGTTAAGGATGTCAGCTTCGACATCCAGCCGCGCGAAACAGTTGCTGTGGTTGGTGAAAGTGGGTCGGGTAAATCAGTGTCAGCAT
The DNA here is from genome assembly GCA_964437945.1 of uncultured Granulosicoccaceae bacterium. GTDB lineage: Bacteria > Pseudomonadota > Gammaproteobacteria > Granulosicoccales > Granulosicoccaceae > Granulosicoccus. The sequence continues at coordinate 6,756 of CAYTJF010000266.1, read as the reverse complement.
TGAGTCTAATGCGCCTTATCGAATATGGTGGGGGTACTATCGCAGGCGGTAGTGTGTTATTTGATCGAGGCAAAAATCAGGATCCAACCAATCTAGCCACTGCAGAGCAAGAGCTTGTACGAAGTCTTCGTGGCAACGATATTGGTATGATCTTTCAAGAACCGATGACCTCGCTAAACCCTGTGTTTAGCATCGGTAAGCAGCTAACCGAGGGTATGCGACTGCACCTTGGTTTAGGGCGAGCAGCCGCCAAATCGAAAGCTATTGACTTACTTAGACAAGTGCGTATTCCCGAGCCGGAGCGACGTCTAGGGCAATACCCTCATGAGTTATCGGGAGGTATGCGCCAACGAGTGGTTATTGCGATGGCGCTTGCGTGCCAACCACGTCTTCTTATTGCAGATGAACCAACGACAGCACTTGACGTGACGATTCAGGCAGAAATACTTGCGCTGATGAACCAGCTCAAGCACGAACACAATACGGCAGTACTGTTTATCACACACGATATGGCTGTTGTTGCACAAATGGCAGATCGAGTTGTCGTTATGTTTCGTGGAGAAAAAGTGGAAGAAGGAACCGTTGACGAAATCTTCAACAACCCAAAACATGACTACACCAAGGCCCTTCTTGCAGCAGTGCCGAAATTGGGTGAAATGAAAGGTAAGCCAGCACCTGAACCGCTTCAACTAATGCTTGAGAAAGATCAAATTCCTGCACCTATTGAAATTGCAGATAATGCTGTTTTGCTTGACGTTGAAAATTTAACAACGCGCTTTGCAGTAAAGGGTGGATTCCTTAGAAGAGTTAATGCACGCGTGCACGCTGTAGAAGATGTATCGTTCCGCATTCGTGTTGGTGAAACCTTAAGTCTGGTTGGTGAGTCTGGCTGTGGAAAATCCACTTGTGGTCGCTCTATACTGCGACTGCTTGATCCGCTGGAACAACAAGGCCAAATTCGGCTCGAAGGGCGTGACGTCATGGCGTTTGACGGCGATGAGTTACGCAAGGCAAGGCGCGATATGCAGATGATCTTTCAAGACCCGTTTGCCTCACTTAACCCACAGATGCAATTGTTTGAACAGGTTGCAGAGCCATTGAGAAACTTTAATATGGCGACGGGTACAGAGCTGCATGACCGCGTTGCCGCACTGTTTGAGCGCGTTGAGTTACCCAATTCCTTTATGCAACGCTACCCGCACGAACTCTCGGGTGGTCAGCGCCAACGCATCGCCATTGCAAGAGCATTGGCATTGAAACCGAAGTTGATTGTTGCAGACGAGGCAGTTAGTGCATTGGATGTTAGTGTGCAAGCACAAGTGCTCAATCTGCTAATGGAATTGCAAAGTGATCTAGGCATTTCAATGCTTTTTATTAGTCATGATATGGCAGTAGTTGAACGTGTGAGTCATCAAGTGGGTGTGATGTATCTTGGACGCATTGTTGAACTTGGTTCACGGCGACAAATATTTGAAAATCCCCAGCATGCTTACACACGTGCATTGATGTCGGCGGTACCGATTGCAGATCCGAGCTTACGTAAGCTAGATAAAGAACTCAATTTCAAACCGATTCCTTCACCAATACACCCGCTGACTTATAAGCCTGAGCCCTCTATTTACGATGAGGTCGAAGCTGGACATTATGTACTACAGAGTACTCAGTCAGATTCACATGCGCAGCATTGGCATGATAGTTAATTCATTTAATGCTTTTGGGGGATTACAACATAGCGCGGTAATGTGCAATATAATGCAGATAATATAGTCTGTGCGTACAGCATCATCCATGTGTGCAGCGCCTCAGTTCAACAAATCACTCAATTCAGACGACCTTAGATTTAACCCGGAAGCAAAAAACTGTACACTCGAAAGTGCATAAAGATTTTCAGAAAAGTAATCAAAAAGTTTAAGGATTTTATCCAGTTGTCAAGAGGACATGGCATGAATGCTGGCACAGCACGATGTTGATTTTGTGTACCGGGGACTTAGTCAGATACAGAACTACTTCTACCGCTCTGAAGAAGCAGTGGTTTAAATTGGCAATTGCCGGTCGCCTTATCCTGTGATGCGACCAATTCCCAATCAACTATTCAAGTGTTGTGCGAACCTATTGCTTGGCGATACGACCGATCAAGAGAATCAATCAGTTTCTGAGCGTTTTCTTGAAGACTTACGCTACACCTGCAGCCAGAATGCCGGTGAGAACAATAATTGTAGAACACACCGCTTTAATCTCTTATCAAATGCATCGAAGATGGATCTATTTATGCTCAATGTGCCCGATGCACCTAACCTTATATTTATTGGTGGGAGAGTATTACCAGAACGATTTGACGGATATGTAGACTACCCTTCGTCCAGTGTGTCAGGTGTTTCCGCCAGCCTGGCAGGTGCTTTCGAATCCAGTGTTGCCGAAGGCATTGAATATCTCTCTCAGCACCCGAGTACCCAGGACTTACTGATGCAATCTGACGATGTGATTGAGTCGGCAGACAAGCAGTCGTGGAGTCATTATCTGAATGTGATGCACGGTAAAACACCGAGTCGGTTTCTTGCAGCACGGCGTCTCATTTCTGAGGAATACACTACGCTACCGACATCGCTCTGTTTGCGTGATCAGACAACTACACAATACAAAGGGATGAGTACGGGGTGTGCCGCTGGAAATACGTCAGATGATGCTACCTTATTCGCTTTGCTGGAATTGGTTGAGCGAGATTCAGTCGCACTTTGGTGGGAAGGTGGTAACTCACCGCGTCCAGTTTCCAATGAAGCAATCACAGAAGCGGGCATAGAGTCCCTTTATTCCCTTGTTGGGAGGAAAAAAAACGAAAAAACGACATTGGTTTTGGATATCACTACCGATGTCGGGATTCCCTCGGTTGTTGCGATTTCCACTGATCAGGATAATGGTGCCCGGTTTGCTTGCGGATTTGCGGCCAGGGTGAATCTAAAGGATGCTATTCACAAGGCAATATTGGAGATGCTGCAAATGGAGCTGGGACATCATGTGCTGGCCTTTAAACAGCAGCACCGAGGCACTAATGCTCTTAACGATCAGGACAATGAACAGCTGAATCGCTCACGCTTATTAAAAGACATTTGGAGCAGACCGTGTCTGAAAACGGTAGGTCAACCGCGCACTCCGAGCTCTGGCATCATGGGTACAGATCAATCGCTCAATTATTTGAAAAAGCAATTTGAGAGTCGTGGTCTGGAAGCTTACATAGTTAATTTAACGCGCCGATCGCTCGGTATTCCTGTTGTCAAAGCGTTGATGCCTGGGCTCCAAACCTACCCAATAATTTCTAATACCGCTCGATTGAAACATAATACTTCAACGGAAACTGGAATTTCGTTGTTATGAGCTCCGATACTTGTGTGGATAGCGAAGTGGTGGGTGGAACGTCTGACAACCAGAACAATGTTAGTGATTGCTTGTCGCTGACGCTTCTTGATGGCGTGGCAGTAAGTTTCCGTGGTCAACTGATAGAACTCGGACGAAAACAAATAGCGCTGCTTGCGTATCTGGCACTTAGTGCGCAAGGAAAAGTAAGTCGCGATCGTGTCGTTGGACTTCTCTGGAGTGAGCATTCCGCTGATAAGGCACGACGGAACCTGCGTCAGCTATGGAAAACATTGCGGGATTCTCTGCGTAATAAAGGTTTTCAGGGCTTGGAGAGGTCTAACACAATCAACCTGTGGCTCGATCTTGAGAAAATCTTCGTAGATGTTAAGGAAGTATTAGAGCCGCATGCTGCCATGAATCCGCCAGGCTTACTGTTAGAGCAAAGCAGAATTTATGAATCACTGCTTGCAGATCTGGAGGGAATAGACTCTGAATATGATAATTGGATATTGCTCCAGAGGCACACGATGCAGGATCGCCTCACACATCAACTCGAAAATGCACTGAAGCAATGTACTGAAGATCAAAGCCGATCAATTGCTACAGCTTTGTATAAGCTAGATCAGAGTAATGAGATAGCGGCGCGAACGCTTATGCGTTTGCACGCAAATCACAGTAATGTTTCTGGTGCGCTAAGGGTGTACAAGGAACTCTCGACATTACTCGATCAAGAATATGGAATGGATCCGACGACAGAAACTGAAGAGCTGGCGGTGGAAATCAAACAAATGGATTCCAAAGGGGATCAGATTCTTGTTAATCAAGGGCAGTCAGAAACAGCGAGCCAGCACACCGCTTTCCCGGAGCTGATAATCGATAGCTTCAATACTGAGCTTGTGCCCGAGAATCAGAGGTATGTGGTGGAGGGTTTTCGCCATGACCTGATGGCGAGTCTGGCGAGGTTTCGAGATTGGCGCGTGATTGAGAAATTACGCCAAAAAAATGATGATGGAAGTGGTGTATGGCAGGGCAGGCGGTATGAACTGCGTGCACAAATTTTTTTTCATGATGCTGTTTTGCAATTGGTTTTCACGCTATTGGATGATGTTAATGCAACCATCGTTTGGTCGGACAAGTATGTTCTACGTATGGAATCCTGGCTTAGCACCCAAACGGCGATTATCAGGAAGCTTGCAGTGTCGCTGAATGTAAACCTGTCAGCTAATCGACTGAACGCCATCTGGCAGAATCGGGATCTCCCTGCAGCACTGCATGACCGATGGCTAGTTGGACAGTCATGTATATTTCAATGGACACCAGACAGTAATGCGCGAGCTTCTGAGATATTCCGAACGATCAATGCAGACGCACCGAATTTCTCGCCAGCCTTCAGCGGTCGAGCGCAACTTGAAAATACAAGACACCTGGTATTTCCCGGGCTTCGCCGGAAAGCGCTGAATGATCAAACCGCATTACGGCTAGCCAGGCGTGCTGTTCAGATTGATCCGTTGGACTCAAGAGCCCATCTGAGTATGGGCTGGTCATATAGTCTTAGTGGTCGGTTCGAAGAAGCGCTAAGGTATTTTGATTCAGCAAATGAGATTAATGAGAATGACCCGTGGGCGATTATTTCTACTGCACAGGGCTATGCATTCTGCGACGAAACTGATACTGCAAAGATGTTGGTTGACACGGCCAATGAATTCAACTTGCCATTAAGTCAGCTGCAAAGCGGTTTTCATGTGGGTACTAAGTTCCTCTGCGGTGATTATCAAGGCGCTGTAGAGTCAGCGGAAATTGCGGGAGATATAATCTCCAACGTTCTTGGCTGGAAGACATCGGCGCTCTGGCATCTGGGGCGCAAAGACGAAGCCAGGGCGGAAGGACAACGGTTTCTAAAACTCCATAAAAAACGTTGGTATGGGACGAATAAAACTCCAACCGATGATGAGATTGGTGATTGGATACTCCATTGTTTTCCCATTCGATCGGTGGAGAAGTGGCTGCTTTTTCGCACAGGTCTTGAAAATGCAGGCGTATCTGTTCCTCATCAAACTCGGCCACCGCACGAATAGTATCTGGTTACACTATTCACATTGTGAAACGGTGAAGTCTGCCAGTCTCGCATAGAAAAAATCCTCGTCATAAACTCGTCCGTTACGAGGATATGCTGTTAAATAGGAAGGCAGCCGATCGACGGGGTACTTTCCCTCTGATTGAATGAAATCGAGTGTTTCATCAATGAACTCTGGTGGCAGTAACGGAACCACCCATTCATTTACCGCGGTTTGAATAATTGTTACTGTCGAATTACTGTCAAATGCGGATGTCGAAAAAGTAGCGTTGATATTCCATTCTCTAAATTCCTCCTGCACAGCACCTACAGTGTCTGGGAGTTGGTGCTTTTCTCGCCGACACCAGTCAATCAGCAATCTTCCTAAAGCGTATGGATTTTCTACTCGAATATGCCTTGAATTGCTATGCCCTTCCATATTTTCCCCTTATTTTTGTCCATGAATAATACTAATTTCGAATTTGCTGAACCTGGAGATATTTTGTCCGAAATAACGTTGAAATAACGGTCTGATAGTTATGATTTTAATGTGGACTGGAATCCATGAGTAGCAGATAACGCATAGATAACGCCATCGGAGTAGCATAAGTCACTCGCTAACTGCAGCCACTTGATTGAGTTTGCAGTGTGACAAATAAAAATTTGAAAATAAATAGCATGACTAGATTATCGCCTTTAATAAGATCACACACAGGAGCCTGAAATGTCAACACAATCACATACACCCAGTATCAAAGACAACTTGAATAAGGCCACACAGGAGTATGAAATGTCAACGCCATCATATACATCTACACCCCGTATCACAGTCGGCAATTATCCGCAGTTTGGCAGACAAATCGTAGAGTGGAGCAAAATGGATCCGGAAGATCGACCAAAGACTATCGGCGAAGTCCGAAAACAGCTTTGCGACGCGAATGTTGAGTTTCCACCGGAGCGATTCAAAGACGAAGACCCTGTCAGATTCGTGCAGTCACAAAAGGAAGGGGAATGGTTGGTGCGGCTGCCACCACTTGAAATGGTCGAAGCATCGCTTAAGCAAATAGAAAGCGGTGCAGGAGAATACCTCAAGGAATATATGCCGGAGTTCTACACAGACTACGTATGTAAGGGGCACTCATACGACGCAGACTTACTTTATTCGCGTATTGCTGATTATACCGTTGGTCAATGTGCCTGATTTTCGAATGAGGTGATTCAAGCATGGATCACCTCAACACCATAGCCACTTCTAGCATCGCTTGATCAAAGCCGTCATCTTGTTTATCGAATTGTCAAAGTCAATCAGTGGTCAATAGGTTTTCACTAGGACACCCACAAAAGACAAGCGG
>CAYTJF010000265.1:0-7902 GCA_964437945.1 uncultured Granulosicoccaceae bacterium | reverse complement strand
GGATGAGGATTTCACTCGGATGTACCCGGCCTTAAATGATCTTATGAAAAAATAAACTTCAAGATAAATACACTTTACATAAATTCTTTCCCTGACGAATATCTGGACCTTACTGTACGCAATATTAACGTTGAGATCTTTCAAGAAATAGGTTGACAAAGTTGTTATTACGGTTTTAGACTTATTTTGAGTTAGTTAACTTAACTGAAAATTCAGGGAGTTGCATGTCACCGGCTTCACAAGGAGAATTGGTGAGAATCAATGGTGAATCCAACCGTTACCAACAACGGAGATTTCATCTCGACAGGATTTATCTCCCTTTTCAGTATCACGAATTGCATCATCATGAATCTGCAAATAATCTTTTAGCACTGCATTTCGAAATAAGTACTTCGAAGTATTTTTTTATCCGTATTTTTGGCGCATTCACTGGTTATTTATTTAATCCGCGCGGAGCCGAAAGTAGTTCAGAACTAAAAAGAAGCCTTAAACGAACGTGTAAATCGTTTGCTTCAGCATTAGTATGAGTTACTGCGTGAGAAATGTATCAGCTCGACCAATACACGATACATTATTGTTTGCGTCCACAAATTTCCAGTCACCAAATCGCTTGGTGTACATACTCCACACTTATGTACATTAGGAGGACCTATGTAAAAATCAATATGTAAAGATAAGTATATAAAGATACAAATGCACTAAGCGCTTCATTTATTGACGATCTCTTTACTAAAAAAATATATCCATTGGAGGATACAAACCATGAAAAAATTACTGGCCGCTGTACTATCAGCGTCACTGTTTGGATCGGTTCAGGCACAGGATGACATTTCGATCGTTTTAGTACCAGGACTGACCACTGACGCATTCTATATAACCATGAATAAAGGTGCCCAAGCCGCTGCTGAGGCACTGGGAATAAAAGTTGATTTTCAAGGCGCGGAAGATTTTAACCCGACTCTGCAAATACCGGTTTTAGACGGTGTTATAGCCCGTAAACCAAGCGCTATCGTTATAGCACCTACTGACACTACTCAGCTCATAGAGCCATTGCGTCGAGCTACTGAACAGGACATTGCTGTTGTAACGGTAGACACATTCATTGATGACGGTAAGTACCAGGATGGTTCTGGCGACGGAGATTTTCCAATGTCATATGTTGCATCGGACAATGTTGCTGGAGGCCGAATGGCAGCCGCAGCAATGGGTGACGCTCTTGGTGGCAAAGGCATAGTCTATGTTTCAAACGTTCGACCTGGTATCTCAACAACCGATCAACGGGAAGAAGGCTTTAAATTGGAAATGCAAGAAAATTTTCCCGACATCACTGTTCTCGATACTCAATACAATGAAAATGATGCGTCTACTGCAGCTTCACAGCTACAAGCCGTGTTAGCACGCGAACCAGACCTGGGTGGCGTGTTTGGTGCCAATCTATTTTCAGCACTTGGTGCAGCTAATGGTGTGGATTCGGCAGATAAGCTAGGTGATATAACCGTCATCGCGTTCGATGCGCCGCAATCGATTGTAGAACAGCTTAAAACCGGACTGGTTGATATGGCAATTGCGCAGCACCCGGCTGAGATCGGCTACTACGGCGTTATGACAGCTTATGCACACCTAACCGGTCAATCAGTGCCTCCGCAAATTGGCACCGGTTTTACAGTAATTACAGCCGACAACGTAGATGAGCCCGAAATAGCGAGATATATTTATTCAGACTAATCGATAAGCTAAACTATCTGTCAGTAATAACCAACCCGGTGTGCAACGTTTGCATATTGGGTTGGTAAATGACACTGCATTAGTTATTGCCCAAACCAGAAACGGAATAATACGTTGAACACCGAAGACAAAACGGCAGAGGGTTCCGGGAAGCGTTCTGGTTCCGAAAACAAATCCAGTTTGCCATTACACTTAAAACTGCTAAAAATACTCACCACTGCCTGGTCATGGTTATTTTTACTATTCATAATTTGTTTCTTTGAAGCCTGGTCCTGGAGCGTCTACGATCGAACCTTTTTTGGTAATTTGTACAACGTGCAGAGTGTGCTGCTAACAGCAACTCAAATTTTGATGATGGCGCTTGGCTTAACGTTTATCATTATCTCGGCCGGCATCGACCTTTCAATTGGTTTCATCGCCGGGTTGGCCGCCGTTACAATGGCCGTTGTTATTCGAGCGCTGCCTGATCTTCACCCTGCATTATCGTTTACCTTAGGCGTAATGGCAGGAATTAGCATAGCGCTGGTACCCGGAGTCATCAATGGATGGCTAATTTCTCGAATGAAAGTGCCATCCTTTATTGGTACATTGGGCATGTTCGGCGTAACTCGTGGAGTTGCATTTTTAATTGCCGGAGGTGCTACGGTTAGCATCCGAAACAGCGTTGCTCGCGACTTTGGTAACGGTAAAGTGTTCGATATAATTCCTGTACCAGTACTTGTAGCTGCCATAATTACGCTGATTTTTCACTACATATTGGCGCATACACGCTTTGGCCTTTACACCTATGCGATGGGTGGTAATATTCAATCAGCGATCAGAGCCGGTGTAAATACTACCCGAATCACGTTCGGTATATTCATGCTAAGTGCGTTTACCGCCGGCATGGCAGGCATTTTCTATACCGGCCGTTTTTCTGCTGGTGCTGCTGATGCCGGGGAGCCTATTTTACTTAACGCAGTGGCCGCCGTTTTCATTGGTGGTGCGAGCCTTACCGGTGGTAGTGGCACTATCGTTGGCACGGTAATCGGTTCATTGATAATAGCCATTATTCAATTTGGCCTTGTTTTTATTGGTATGCCGCCATTCTGGCAATTCATCACTGTTGGTCTGGTCATCATTATTGCCGTATTGATCGATCAATCGCGCGACAAACTGGCACGATCAACAATTTAGGGCGTGTCGTCAACAGTGAATTCAACCGCAGACAACGCACCTTTGTTGAGTGTTCAGGATGTTAGCAAGCGATTTGGTGGCACACACGCGTCCAGTAATCTTTCATTGGAACTATATCCAGGCGAAGTTTTAGCGCTGGCAGGCGACAATGGTGCTGGGAAAAGCACACTGATCAAAATGATTTCCGGAGTACATCAACCTGATAGTGGAGAAATAATTTACCGGGGTGAAACTATCAGTCATCGGACACCGCATGAAGTACGCGAGTTAGGTATTGAAACCATCTATCAAGATCTGGCTCTGGCAGACAATCTTGATGTCGGGATTAATATTTTTCTAGGTCGCGAACGTATGAAGCGTGTTTTGGGACTGCCAGTACTGGATAGAAAATTCATGCGACAAGAAGCTATTGGAGCGTTGAAACACTTAGGCATAGAACTAAACGATCTGACTATGCCAGTGCGTTATCTTTCAGGCGGGCAGCGCCAGGCCATCGCGATTAGCCGCGCGGTCTACTGGAAAGCCAAAATACTGATCATGGACGAACCAACTGCCGCTCTTGGCGTGCCGGAACAGCGCGAAGTTAAAGATCTGATAAAACGATTAAAGAGTGAAGGCGTTGCTATCATATTTATCTCCCATAACTTAAATGATATCTTCGAAGTCAGTGATCGAATTTTTGTACTGGATCGGGGACGTAAAGCAGGGGAGAGACTCATTGGCGACACCAATGAGGATGAAGTGGTAGCGATGATGATGGGTCGTGTCCTCGACAACTAATTCTTCTATACAGAGCGTTCTGTGCTTATAGCCATGGCAGGTTTACCAGCTTCTGGCAAGAGTGCAGTTGCGCAAAAGTTGGCAGTTTATTTGTCTGCAGCTCTGCTCGACAAAGACCAGGTGCGAGACTTTCTCTTTAAAGAGGCTGTGGACTATACACGTGAACAGGATGATCTTTGCGTGGATGTTATGTACAAAGTCGCCATTTATCACCTTTCGGTACGTCCGAATACACCAGTTATACTTGATGGTAGAAGTTATTCCCGACAGTACCAGGTAGACGCTGTAAAACAAACAGCTTCAACCGCCAACGTTGCGCTGAATTTCATTGAATGTATTTGCACACCTGAACTTGCCCGTTTAAGGCTTAAATCGGATGAGGGCGTACATTTGGCCGGAAACCGAAACTACACCATGTATCAAGAATCACGCGCAACAGCTGATATGATTACCGAACCTAAACTGGTGTTGGACACGGAAAACAATAATGTCGCAGAATGCGTTCGTCTGGCATTGACATATCTGGAGACAGGCACATCATGTCAGTGAGTGATTACAATGACATTGTCGTTCTGGATATCGGTGGAACGCATATCCGTGTCGGTCACATACACAATGGCTGTTTGTCAACTGAATTCACTCAGCTCGAAAGCTCCTCTCTGTGCGTTTCGGAAGCTCATAGACAACTTGCATCAATCATTGAGTTATATTCAAAACAGCATAATTTAAAGTTACAAGCCGCCGTACTGGGTTTACCGGCAATGTTGGATAGAGAGAACGATGTAATTTCGCATTGCAATAATATACCGCAGTTACAAGGGCAAGGCTTAACTCAGTTTCTGTCAGCGTCACTCAATTGCACAGTAATATTGGAGCAGGACATTACATTGCAAGTGCTTGGTGAATGGCGAGCTGGCGTCGCCCACAAGCAAAAATCTGTTTTCGGTGTGTATTTTGGTACTGGAATTGGCGCCGCCTTTTTGATTAATGGCAGCACTGAACCCAACTTTCTACAGGATATACAAGCCGGACACATTCCAATCATGGCTCAGGGAAAACAATGCCCATGCGGAAATAAAGACTGTATAGAAGCTTACGCGTCGGGCCACACGTTAATTGCGATAGCAAAGCAAACCGGTTACCCTGTTGAACAACTGTTTGCTCGGTGGAAACAGCGTGATGCGGATGCAGCTTTGCGTAAAGAACTCAATCAATTTATTCTTTATCAAGCCTATATGTTAGCGACCATTTGTACATTGTTCACGCCTGATGTCATGTTGGTAGGTGGTGGCATACCAAAAATGTCTGGGTATCCAAAAAAGCTGCTGATAGAAAAAACTCGTGCGCACCTTCAAAAACCATACCCTGCAGAAAGTGTGCGTTTTGAATGGGCATCACTGGGTAATAATGCGCCGTTATACGGTGCGCTCGCTTTACTGGAACGACTCCCCTTACGAAAACTAATGATTAAATAAATACATATGACTCTTAAAACCGGACTCGACATTCTTAAAGCTGCACAAACTGGCCGTTACGGGGTTGGCGCTTTCAATATCGACAATATGGAAATCGCACAGGCAGTCATTGAAGCTGCTGAAGAAACCAACAGTCCGGTGCTGATGGCAATTACTGCTGGTGCTTTGAAATACAGCGGCACGCGAATTGTTGACATCGCGCTCGCAGAAGCCAGAAACACCAGAGTTCCAGTCGCCGTTCATCTCGATCACGGTGACTCTTTTGAAAGCTGCATGTGGTGCATTCGACATGGCTTCACCTCTGTCATGATTGATAAATCGCATGCAGATGAACAGACTAATATCAAAGAAACACAGCGCGTAGTTGACGCCGCTCATGCGGTCGGTGTTAGCGTCGAGGCCGAGATAGGTCGTCTGGTTGAATTGGGAGCTGAAGTAATCATCTCTGAAGAAAACTCTACACTAACCACCGCTGATGAAGCGGAAAGATTCATTGATGCCTGCGGTGCAGATACGCTTGCCATCGCAGTAGGGACAGCGCACGGGCCTAACAAAGGACGTGGTCGCCCGGAAATCAACCATGCGAGAATTGCTGAAATTCGAGCAAGAGTAGAGCAACCGCTGGTTATGCATGGTGCCAGTAGCATTCCTCAAGATGTTGTAGACCGTGTAAACAATGCTGGTGGCGTGCTTAAAAATGCCGTTGGTATACACGATGACGACATCACTCAAGCAATCGCGAATGGTATGTGCAAAGTTAATGTGGGTACTGACTTAAGAATTGCATCCACTGCCGGACTACGAGAATTTATCAGAGACAAACCCGAAGAAATTGATTTGAGAAAAATCCTGTCACCTGCTCGCGAGGAAATGAAGCGAGTGATAGTAAAGAAAATGAACTTGCTTGGCTCTTCGGGTAAGGCTTAAATTATACTGGAAAGATTAAACAGCACAGGTAGATCTGGAAATAGCGCTTGGTATTAAACGCTTGGCTCAGGCGTAACCACAGGCAATATAGTATCGTTGAATACAGAGTTTCACATGATCTCTGAGCAAGTGACTGGCGGAAGCATCAAGACGACCAAATTCGCGCGATGGGAAATACTGTGAAATTAATGTCTCTGGTAAATCCAATTTATCCAGGTTAGACAATAGTTTATTTAGTGTTCGGCTAACGTTAGGTTCATTCCAGTAATATCGGATTCGATCACTGTAGCTGTAGTGCCTAAGTTGACGGATCTGTTTTTGGGTACCTTTGTAATAAGGCTCCCAGTCAGATGGCTTCTCATCCATCGCTGAATCTAGTGCATCAATTAACTGTGTCGATTCCGAATTCAATAACTTTTCTTCAAGTGACACCAGTGCAAATACGGCCTCACGCATTCGAAACGTTAATTCCGGCCCAACTTTTAAAAAAAAGAAGTGTTTCTCAACCAATTCGGACAGCGCGTCTGTGGGTTGATAATCGGTGGAATGGGCTTCGAACGAGAATCCATCATGTTTTAATATTTCGCTGGAAAGTTGTGCGGCTTGATCTGGTTGAAATCGATGCACAGCATCGTGACTAAAGTCCACTCCCGGTTGCGTAACAACCGACACTATTTTTGGCCATACATGGTTTAGCCCATGACTTTCAAACGCAGCTTGATGCGTATCAATGGTTTCATTAAAGCGTTCTACACTCGTCACGGCTAAGTCACTCATATCATCTGTTTCACCGCCTGGAACGGGTACTTCGGTTCCAATGATATAAACAAGTTCTTCAGGGTGAGGCGAGTGTTTCTCAGCTATTGCACATAGTTTTGCAGCGCGGTCGGCTACTGTTTTGAATGAAGGTGTTGATTCGTCTGCACAGGCCATTGAAGCATCAAGATGAATTTTACGAAAACCAGCTGCTGCATAATCGCGGACCAAGGTCTCTGCTTGTTGCAAAGCCTCTGAAGCCGGCAAGTGTCGCCATGGGTTGGGGCCCAGATGATCACCACCCAAAATTACACGTTTCTCCGGAACGCCATATTCGTTTGCCAAGCTGCCAATCCAGTCAGCAAAGTCAGCGGCCAACATGCCTGTGTATCCGCCTTCCTGGTTTACCTGGTTGCAAGTGGCCTCAATGATAACCGGAAACTCATAAAGTGACGAAAACTCCAAAACAGCCCTGAGCACATGTTCATTAGCCGTGCAAAAGCAGGGAAGCCCGGCGTGATTACCAATCCGGTTACTTTCAATTAATGACTGAATATCTATCATGGAGTAACCGGTGCCTTCTGAGGATTGCTTTCAATAAATTGCTTAATGGTAGCCAGATCAGAATTACCTTCCATGGGGCCGCGCCTGGTTACGGCTATAGCACCTGCTGCATTGGCAAACTGACCACAAACCGCAGCCGATTCACCCAATGTTTTCATTGCCAAAAAGGTTCCGCAAAAACAATCTCCTGCACCGGTTGGGTCTACCTCTTCGACATCATAGCCAGGAACATACAACGTATTTTCTTTTTCATAAATGGAACATCCGGACTCACCTCTGGTTAAAACGACGGTACCGATGTCTCGGTCTAATAGTGCGTCGATTGCGTCGTTTTCAGATTTATCTGGAAACAGATACGGCAAATCTGCCTCACTCGGAAACAGGTAGTCACACTTGTCTATGATTCGGTTAAGCGCCGATTTTGCTTCTACATTATCCATCAGCTCTACACGTGCATTAGGGTCGCAGCTGAGTTTTCCACCTTGTTCAACAACATTTG
>CAYTJF010000264.1:0-7912 GCA_964437945.1 uncultured Granulosicoccaceae bacterium | reverse complement strand
TGCACAGCTGTAATTTCCTGCACTCGGCTACAAGCACTGGCTGGCTTGCAATTAACTTACTAGTTAAACAGTTCCTAATTTATACCAATGTTAAACCAAAGTACTGAATTGGCATGGGAGCATGGAAAAGTCTCCATTGAATGAGCGTTTCAGCCAAGAGTGGGAGGCTACAAGCTTTGGTGCAACCGGGGATTTCCCAGAAGACAAATGACCAGACTGCGCGCTGTTACACATAATTAAAGTTGCTCGGCTTTCTCTATAGGGCTAGCGCCAGCTAGTGAATTAACTTTAAAATGGAGTACTACGGTTGTGCCATTACAGCGCTGCCTAAAGATTATGCAGGGACGCTGATATCCTGATCACTATTTGGAGGAAAAATGAAACGCTCGCTACAAACTCTTTTAATCACCGCAACCACTGCGATGGCTTTTTCCACTACAGCCCAGTCTGCGGACAAAGTGCTGACCGCATCCCATTGGGCTGGCCCAAAGCACACTATGGCGACCCATGTGTTTCCATGGTTAGGCGAACAACTCAGTGCCTGTTCTGATGGTTCGCTGAGCGTGAAAATCGAGAATGGACTGGCGCCCCCGCCGGCTCAATACGACACCATTCGAGATGGTGTTGCCGATATCGGCTGGATTGTTCACGGTTATACAAAAGGTAAATTCCTGACAACTAAAATGATCGAAATGCCTGGTTGGGCGGGTAATGCCGAAGCTATGTCTGTGGCGTTCCAGCAAACCCATGATAAATATTTTGCAGAAGCAAATGAAGCCAAGGGTGTGAAGATTATTGCTCAATTTGTGCATGGTCCTGGTATGGTCAATTCCGCTGAGGAAATCACTTCTTACAAGCAGCTTGAAGGGATGAAAATCCGTGTTGGTGGTGGTGTTGCAAACGCGGTTGGCACAGCACTGGGTGTGGCTGGCGTTAATATGCCTGCCCCTGCCGTGTACGAAGCCATTGCTTCAGGTGTAGCCGATGGCGTATTTTTTCCACTTGAAACATTGCACTCATTCAAGATTGATGAGCTGACTAAATTCTCATTCAGTAATCCTGACGGTATGTACACCACTTCATTTTCAATGATTATTGGTCAGGATACCTATGACTCATTATCTGACGAGCATAAAGCCTGTATCGATGCTTCAACGGGCGTTGAAACGTCACGCCAAATTGGTAAATTCTGGGATGAAGCTGATGCTGTCGGTAAAGAACAATCTGCCGCAGGCGGATCGGTTGTTATAGAAGCAAGTGACGAGGAGCGCGCATATTTTAAAGAGAAAACAGTTGGAATCAAAGATGAAGTGATGGCAGAAATTGAAAGTCGTGGTGTCGATGCCAACGCTGCTTATGAGTACATGAAGTCGTTGTTGCAATAAAATCAATGTTCGAATTCAATGCTGTATTTATGGTGTGAATTCAGTAAAGAAATTAAGCATTAGCAATTAGTTCTTAACGGTAATGAAACGTACTCTAGCAAAGCTGGAAAGGCTAACGGACTCCGTTAGCCTTTTTTCTGCCAACATTGCTGCGATGATCCTGCTTTTGTTGGTGGGCATTACGTGCGTGGATGTCATCGGTCGATATTTCTTCAATCCTCCCAGGCCGTTGGTCGGTACAGTTGAGCTTGTTGAGATCTGTATGGGAGCTATTACATTCTTTTCTTTTCCATTGATGTTTTCCCGTCACGATCACATTATTGTTGATCTTATACCGCACTTCAAACGGGGATATCTTGGCTGGTTTATTTCCATTATCTTTCTATCAATAACGTTTTATATTTCTTTAAAACTTGGTAGTCGCGTTTTCGACTATGCCACGCGTGCGTTCGAAGATGGGGATGTCACCGAGTATCTCAACATACCTCGTTACCCGGTAGTTGGTTTTATCACTGCAATGATATTTACTGCCGCGGCTATTACATTGCTTAAGTTACTCAGTGTGCTCACCAGGCCGGGGTATAGCGTTGAAAATGTTGTTGAGCAAAACTTAGGGGTTGGTGCTGAGCAGGCTAAGGCCGAACAACAGGACGCCTCATGACCGCTTCATTGCTCGGATTTGCAGCCGTTCTTGTGTTGGCTTTTATGCGCATGCCACTGGGTATCGCATTGGGCTTGGTTGGTGTGGTTGGTTTTACTTACGAGGCAAGTTTTAGGGCCGCTATGTCAAGCGCCAGTCGCCTGGTCATTGATTCAAGTCAATCCTATGGTCTGTCGGTCGTGCCATTGTTTATTTTAATGGGTTTGATGGTTGAACGTGGTGGTATGGCAAAAGAGCTATACCGGGCTGCTTTTGTATTTCTGGGTCATCGTCGTGGTGGTTTGGCTATGTCAACTATCTGCGCGTGCGGAATGTTCTCAGCTATCTGCGGATCTTCACTGGCAACTGCTGCGACCATGTCTAAAGTGTCTATGCCGGAAATGCGTCGCTATAAATACAGCGACCAACTAGCCACGGCATCCATTGCCGCCGGCGGTACGCTTGGAATCCTGATACCACCGAGCGTCATTCTGGTTATCTATGGTCTTATCACTAATGCATCTGTCGGCAAGTTATTTATTGCCGGTATATTGCCAGGGCTGGTTGGGGTTTTGTTTTATCTTGGTGCGGTTATGTTCGTGGTTAGACGTAACCCAGCTGCAGGTCCGGCGGGTGACAGATGTACTTGGGGTGAACGATTGCGTGCGTTGTTAGATGTCTGGACGACGTTGGGTTTGTTTGTATTTGTCATCGGTGGAATTTATATAGGTGCGTTCACTCCAACAGAAGCTGCTGGCATGGGAGCCGCAGGTGCTATTGTTATAGCAGCAATGCGTCGTGTACTGAGCTGGAACGTGTTACTGGAGGTAACTCGTGAAACCGCGCTCACCACGGCCAAGCTATTCATGGTGGTGTTTGGTGCCATGATTTTTTCCAACTTTGTTAATCGCGCAGGTCTGCCAGATGGGCTCATTAATATTGTTAACAGTTTCGATGTATCGCCGATAGGCGTTATTGTCATCATCCTGATTATCTATTTAATACTGGGCTGCGTGTTCGAGTCTTTGTCGATGATTTTACTAACCGTACCGATTTTTGCGCCACTGGTGGAAGGGCTGGGTATGGACATTATCTGGTTTGGCATACTGGTTGTGGTGGCCACAGAAATCAGCCTTATTACACCGCCGATCGGGCTTAATGTCTTTGTGCTTAAAGGGGTTCTAAAAGATGTGTCGGTAAAAACCATTTTTAAAGGTGTAACGCCATTCTGGATTGCCGATATCATTCGACTAATCTTACTGGTCATGGTGCCGTCGATTGCTCTGTTTCTACCTTCATTAATGAAGTAATACGGTAAGCGTTTAGTCCCTATTTATTGAATTTCTGCACGGCGCGTCTTAGCCGAGAAGCATCATAAAGTGGAACCGGTTCAACTGAGTTGCCAATACTGGTTACTGCGGGGCCAAGATAACGCAAACCCTTGACTGCGCTTTGTCCGCCTGCTCCAACCACTATGCCATCACTATGCTCGCAAACAGATATCCAGTTCTTCGCTAATATATCGCTGGTTAAAGTATCAAAACGTTTGGCAGTGCCAGGGCCTGCACAATTGACTACCACGTTTGATTGTATTGACTGTGTGTTACCGGATTTATCCGAGTAATACACAATTGCCTGTGCACCTACATGCTCTATGTGTTGTACCTTGCCTGCAATAAGGTTTGCTTGACCCGCCTTTATTAATCGATTTAGATCATCAATGCTGTCGCGAGTGCCTCCTTCAAAGTGTTTGAACAGTGGGACAGAAACTTTACGTGCTTCATTGATGTCTGGAATAAATTCAATTAAGCCTGTATCAATAAATAACTCGCGTAACCCTACACGCGTTTCGTACAATGTATCGCCAGCTGTCAAAGCGTTTTTCTGAATGTTAATTATTGCCGATAAAAACTCATCTGCGCAGTCGAAAGTTTTTGTTAATTCATATTTAGTGGGTTTGAAATCAGCAGACGGTCGCAGCGCATCAAGTGTTTTACCTTTGGGCGAAATAGCCGTGAACCCGATTTGCGATTCAGGTTGAATCGACTGACAGAAACGCAGTAAATCCAGCATGGCGGCGCCGGTACCAATGCAGATTATCTTGCCACCAGACTTTAATTTATCTGCAATTTCAAATTCGTTGCCAAATAATTCTGCAAAACCGTGTTCGCCATCATCACCGTCAAGCCGCTGATTCTGCGGACCACCTGTAGCTACATCAACTGTGCGTGCCTGAATTTTTTGATTATCATTGGTGAAAACTGTTAAACCGGTAGCGGTAGGTTTTATACACTCAACACGGCTTGCAAGCAGTTGAATATGAACGCCATCATGGCGCATCGTTTCAATTTTCTCACTTGTTCTGGCTTTTAGAAAATCGCCAAAGATTTCGCGTGGCGCGTTAAGACTTGCGAACTGATCGTTTTCAACATAGGGCCGTGCTGCGCCCAACCAATCAGGTGATCGCCCTGACATCATGTTTGCCAAGTATTCCCACTGCTCACCAAGCCAGTTGCCAAACTCACTATCTACACTGCGCGCGGGAGAGTTCAAAAGATAGGCGTATCGCCAAGGAACATCTGATGCCGCTTTCGCATAAGCAACACCGCGACCCAATTCGTCTACATTGGGGCCAACGATGGTGATGCTATCGCCTGGTTTGCAAGGTCGTGTCGTCGCAAACTCGGCGGCTGTTAATCCGTCTCCAACAATAACGTGATTACATTGCATAGTAGGTGGGCAAAAACGGCAACTAAATAAAGAGTAAGGGATATAAAATTAATATCCTATGTTCTCCTTATTTCTCTTTTTCTTTATTCATCTGCTTCGCCACTTTCAACAGCGCCCGTTGCAAATCATCTGCTTCCATTGATTCGGCTGTGGCTCGTAGAATATTGGCTGATGCCTTTGAGCGCGCGCGTGATCGTGTAGCAATTGGACGCGGTTCCACTGTGTTTTTTTCGGGCGCAACATGCCAGGTTATGTCGACAACTGTGATTCCAGCTCGGCTTAACTCGTCAATTAGTTGGCGTGAGATAAAACGAAGACGCGCCAGCCAGCTAGCATTGTCCAGCGTGATTTTTAATACGCGGTTTTCGATGCGGCAAAATTGTACATGCGAAAGACTCTCGGGCGGCATAATCTGTGCGACTAGCTGTCTGATCTTATGATCATCACGCAGTGCTTGTTTAACCTCCTGATCGACTAAATCATTAAATTTTTTCATGAATAAATTACTGTTTACAGCCTCGACCAAGCACGCCGTTCGTTCAGCCGGCATAAAGATGACCAGCGTGCTGAAGTTATTTTACGACCATATCAAAACCCGTTTAAAGGATACGCTCTCTGACAGGCGAGCGCTTGGCTCGATGTTCTTACTAGTATCAATTGTTACCTTAAGTACCCTTGGTGGTTTTTTAGCTGGTCAAGCAGTGTCGGTTGAGCAGCAGGGAATCGTCGTCATTCCTGCCAGTTTTTCAGATGACGACGCATTACCCGCGAACCATTCAGTGCAATCTGGCAAGATTGACCGGTCGACAGATTTGTCATTTGCTGACCAGGCGGAAACCGTCAGTCAATTAGGACACTTGCGGGCTGAGCTTCTGCGTCTGCATGCCCTTTTCGTCAAACTGGCAGAGCAGGCTGAGCTCAACGACGGTGAATTCGATCTGCAATCACCATTGCTGGATTGGAAGGAACAGTCGTTTATGGAACAAATAGGGCTTTTAAAGCGTCGTATTGCCCATATGTCTGAGAGTAGCGAAACGATGCGAACCGTATTCGATATCCGCCGAATGGCATACGATCAAAGAATATCTGGTCGGCCGGTTGCCAAGGGTCGCAGAAGCTCCGGATTTGGCTTTCGAAAAGATCCAATTACCGGTGAGCAAATTGAGCACCTTGGCCTTGATTTTAGCGGTCAGACTGGTGAACCGATTTTGGCGCTGGCAGATGGAATTGTGACCTTTTCCGGAAAAAATTTGGGCTACGGCAATTTGGTTGAAATCGAGCACGTAGATGGGCTTAGTACTCGGTATGCGCATAATCAGGCGATACTGGTAAAGTCGGGTGAAAGAGTCAAAAAAGGCGAAACTATTGCCACTTTGGGCTCTACGGGTCGCTCCACGGGTCCGCATGTGCACATTGAGGTTCGATTGGATGGGGAGCCGATTGATCCGGGTTTTTTCATTCAGTAACCTTGCCCGTGCCATACACATGAGAGTCGCATGGGTGTCATAATGTGGCAATAAAGGTAGGTCGATACAACAGGCCGTTAAAACAGGTCGATTAACGGTACTGGTCAACAACACGCGATTGGTCGTTGATTCGACCTCGAATAAGAACCGCTATGGCGGCTTTTTAAGGTTTTGAAAATTCATGATAGGTAACTTAGTCAAGAAGATTGTCGGTAGCAGCAACGACCGAATGGTTAAGAAGCTCTCACGCCTGGTGGACGACATCACGCCACTCGAACCGCAAATGCAGGCACTGTCGGATGATCAGTTACGTGAGAAAACCCAAGAGTTTCGAGAGCGACTGAGAAACGGCGAGACGCTCGAATCCCTGACCGCTGAAGCATTTGCTGTATGCCGCGAGGCCGGTGTGCGCGCACTTAATATGCGCCATTTCGACGTACAGCTCATCGGTGGCATGGTTCTGGACAGCGGCAAAATTGCCGAGATGCGCACTGGTGAAGGTAAAACGCTGGTTGCAACTACGGCTGTCTATTTGAACGCGCTAACTGAGAAAGGTGTTCACGTTATCACTGTCAATGACTATCTTGCGCAACGCGACTCCGAATGGATGGGCAGCCTGTACAAATTTCTTGGTTTGACTGTCGGAGTCATTATCAATGGGCTCAACACAGAGCAGCGTCGTGCATCCTATGCGTGCGATGTCACCTATGGCACCAATAACGAATTTGGATTTGATTACCTGCGCGACAATATGGCGCACAGCCTTGATCAAAAGGTACAACGCGGGCTCAACTTCGCCATTATTGATGAAGTTGACTCCATCCTGATCGACGAAGCCCGTACACCACTCATTATTTCCGGCCCAGCCGATGGCGATAGCGATATGTATATCACTATCAATAAGCTCGTGCCGCGCATGCAACGTCAGATGGAAGAAGAGGGTGACGGTGATTTTTCTGTAGATGAAAAAAGCAAACAGGTACACCTGACCGAACAAGGCCACGATACAGTCGAGAGTTTGTTGGTTGAAGCAGACTTGTTGCAAGAAGGTGAGAGCTTATACGACCCGCGTCATATCATTCTGATGCATCACCTGAATGCCGGTATGCGCGCGCATAACCTGTTTACCAAAGACGTTGAATATATTGTCAAAAACGATGAAATAATTATTGTTGATGAATTTACTGGTCGTACTATGCCAGGTCGTCGTTGGTCAGATGGCTTACATCAGGCCATTGAAGCGAAAGAAGGTGTCACTATACAACGTGAAAACCAGACACTGGCCTCAATCACGTTTCAGAACTATTTCCGAATGTATGAAAAGCTCAGTGGCATGACTGGCACGGCCGATACGGAAGCATTCGAATTTCAATCTATCTATGGGCTTGAGGTCGTGGTTATTCCGACTCATCGTGAGATGGTGCGTGATGACAAAGCCGATCAGGTTTTTCTGACACAAAAAGAAAAGTACGACGCCATTATTGAAGACATTGAAGATTGTGCTAATCGACAACAACCCGTGCTGGTTGGAACAACATCGGTCGAAACGTCCGAGTATCTGGCTAACCTGCTGCGAGAGAAAAGCATCGATCACGAAGTACTCAACGCCAAGCAGCACGAACGTGAAGCGAACATCGTCGAGAACGCTGGGCGACCAGGCAAAGTCACTATTGCTACCAATATGGCTGGGC
>CAYTJF010000263.1:0-7913 GCA_964437945.1 uncultured Granulosicoccaceae bacterium | reverse complement strand
AACGAAAAAGGCTCCAAAAGGAGCCTTTTTTAATTTAATTTTATGGGCAATGAGCTAGCCAAGCTCATCCCCAACTGTTTTTGCCACTTGGCCACAAATTCGCTCGACATCATTGGCGACACGCCCTTCAACCATGACACGTATCAGTGGCTCGGTACCCGATGCTCGCAACAGAATACGACCACTATCGCCCAAAGAAGCTTCGGCCTGTTTCACCGCATCGTTTATCGCCGTGTTATCGCTAAAGTCCACTTTCTTGGTCAAAGGTACGTTCTTCAACACTTGCGGATACATTTGCATGTCGGCACGCAATTTCGATAAGGGCTCGCCACTCTGGCGAACAACCGACAATACTTCCAATGCAGCAACAATTGCATCACCCGTGGTCACTCGATCAAGACAAATGATATGCCCCGAATTCTCACCACCGATTTGCCAGTCATTTTCCTTGAGTAATTCCATAACAAATCGATCACCGACACCAGCGCGTGCGAACGGAATATTCATACCAGCCAATGCATGCTCAAGACCCAGGTTGGTCATCAGTGTTCCCGCCACACCACCGTGCATGTTGCCGGACTCATGCCGTGCTTTGGCAATCACGTAAAGAATTTCATCGCCGTCTACAATCTCACCACGATGGTCAACCATGATCAATCGATCGCCATCACCATCCAGGGCTATACCGACATCGGCTCGCTCAAGCAGCACATGGGCGCGCAGGTTGTCCGGGGCAGTAGCACCACAATCTTTATTGATGTTCAAACCGTTCGGCTCTGCACCAACTGAAATCACATCTGCGCCAAGCTCATCAAACACACGCCGCGCTATGTCGTAACCTGCGCCATTGGCCGAATCAACAACGATCTTCATGCCAGTTAATTTCAAACCGGACGGAAAAGTACTTTTACAAAATTCAATGTATCGACCGGCCGCATCATTAATGCGCACTGCTCGGCCAAGATCAGCTGAGTCAACAGTGGTCATGTCCTCCAGCATCATGGCTTCGATTTCCAGTTCCACTTCATCGGGTAATTTAGCCCCTTCGGCAGAAAAGAATTTCAGACCATTGTCGTAATACGGGTTGTGCGAAGCGCTGATAACAATGCCGGCTGCAGCGCGAAAGGTACTGGTCAGGTAGGCAATAGCAGGGGTAGGCATTGGTCCCAGCATGCCGCTATTGATACCAGCAGATGCCAGACCTGCTTCCAGGGCCGATTCAAACAGGTATCCGGATACACGAGTATCCTTGCCAATCAGTACTTCGCGATTACCTTTTGATGCGAGCACTTTTCCAGCAGCCCAACCAAGCTTCAGGACGGTTTCAGCCGTCATCGGAAACTGGCCTACTCGTCCACGAATTCCATCTGTACCAAAATATTTTCTAGACATAAATCTGTCATCACTCTGTGGCATCCGCCACTTTTATCTGTCATTACTGCGTGGCATCCGCCACTTCCTTAATGCCGTATTGAACGACGTTCGTCACCCGCAAGGCCTGCGCTGTCTGAGCTACGTCATGCACCCGGATTATACTAGCGCCTTGCTGCACGCAGTGCATTGCTGCAACCACACTGCCTGTAACTCTGGACGTGTGGGGATTGCCAAGCATGCCGGCAATCATGCGTTTGCGCGATAAACCGGCTAATACAGGAGCTATATCGGCTAGTTTGCCTAAATTTCGCAGCAACTCGACGTTATGCGACAATGTTTTGCCGAATCCGAAGCCCGGATCAACAAGCAATTGTTGCTCTCCTACCCCTGCAGAGCGGCACGCCTTCACTCTTTCTTTAAGAAATTCAGATACATCATTGACCACGTTTGCATATTTGGGTGCTTTCTGCATAGACCTGGGTTGCCCCATCATATGCATCAGACACACAGGCAATCCAGATTCAGTTGCCGCTTTCATCGCTCCCGGCTCTCGCAAAGCTCGCACATCGTTAAGCATGCCAGCACCAGCCCGAGTGGCTTCTCGCATCACCTGTGCTTTGCTGGTATCGACCGATACAATGGTATCAAAGCGCTCTACAATCGCCTGCAGAACCGGCATAACACGATCTAATTCCTGCTGTTCGCTAACAGCTTCAGCTCCAGGCCGGGTGGACTCACCACCAACGTCGATAATGGCAGCGCCAGCCTGGAGCATACGATCGGCCTGTGCCATCGCATTATCAAGCGCTGCAAACTGCCCTCCATCGGAGAATGAATCTGGCGTGACGTTCAAAATACCCATAATCTGTGCTCGATTAAGATTCAGATGTCGGGCTCCACATTTTAATATTCTATCTTCCATCCTTGGAATATAGTCGTTGCACAGCAGGTTGCTTCGATTAGCCTGATAATTTTACTGACAAAGCCAAAACGGTGATATCACTGATTTGGGGAAAAATACCAGACATAAAAAAAGCCGCACATACAGAGCGGCTCTTTGTTACTTCAGTTCAATGTTACTTCAGTTCAATTTGAAAATTTAAATCAGTAAAGTTTAAATCGGTTCAAATTAGATCAAAATTAAACAAGTACTTTAGTCATATACACATGTAACTCATAAAAACGTAACTCAATGCAAACTCGGCGCACCATCATCGACGGTATCGTCGTCTTCATCACTTTCAGATGCATCATCCGACTCGGTATTCGCTTCGGAACCACCTGACATGGTTCCACCACCGGTAGCATTATCACCACCCCAGTCGGCTGGTTCACCGACTTCTTCACGACGCATCAGGCGATCGATCTGACCTCGATCAATGGTTTCATACTTCATCAAGGCATCTGCCATAGCATGCAAAATGTCGATGTTGTCGGTGAGTAATTTGGTTGATCGAACATAGTTTGTATCGATTATGGTGCGAATCGCTTCATCGATATCGTTGATCGTTTCATCTGAGTTAATCTTTTGTTGCGTAGCA
Source organism: uncultured Granulosicoccaceae bacterium (assembly GCA_964437945.1). Classification (GTDB taxonomy): domain Bacteria; phylum Pseudomonadota; class Gammaproteobacteria; order Granulosicoccales; family Granulosicoccaceae; genus Granulosicoccus. The sequence goes on along the minus strand of CAYTJF010000263.1, from coordinate 4,998 downwards.
CCTGAGCTGCGACCAAGAAATACTTCACCTTCAGGTTCACTGTAGGCCAATGGACCAAGTTTGTCTGAGTAGCCCCATTGCGTAACCATATCGCGAGCCACGTTGGTTGCCATCTGAATATCGCTTGCCGCACCACTGGTGATATTTTCTTCACCAAATATCAGGCCTTCTGCAATACGGCCACCGTAGGCAACCGATATCCACGATTCATACTCCAATTTGCTGCGGCTGTGTTTATCACCTTCCGGGAGGAACAAAGCCATTCCCAAAGCACGTCCTCGCGGAATGATGGTTACTTTATAAACTGGCGCGTATTCGGGGAGTAGATAGCCAACAATACAATGCCCGGCTTCGTGATAGGCCGTATTTTTTTTCTCCGACTCGCTCATCACCATGGACTTGCGTTCAGCACCCATAATGACTTTATCTTTGGCCTGCTCCATATGAGCCATATCAACATGCTTGGCATCTTCTCGGGCGGCAAACAACGCCGCCTCATTGATCAGGTTGGCTAGATCTGCGCCAGAGCATCCTGGCGTGCCTCGAGCAATCAGATCGGCCCGGACATCGTCAGCCAAAGGCACTTTCTTCATATGCACACGAAGAATTTGTTCGCGGCCTCTTACATCCGGCAGCGGCACAACCACCTGTCGATCGAAACGACCTGGACGTAACAGTGCGGGGTCTAGCACGTCGGGTCGGTTAGTTGCAGCGATAATGATGACACCGTCGTTGCCATCAAATCCATCCATTTCAACCAGTAGCTGATTGAGCGTTTGTTCGCGTTCGTCGTGACCACCACCAAGACCTGCACCACGGTGTCGACCAACTGCATCAATTTCATCAATGAATATGATGCAGGGCGATTGCTTTTTGGCCTGCTCAAACATGTCGCGAACACGAGACGCACCAACACCGACAAACATTTCTACAAAATCTGAACCCGAGATAGTGAAAAACGGTACCTTAGCTTCACCGGCGATGGCCCTGGCAAGCAAAGTTTTACCCGTACCAGGAGGGCCGACCAGCAAAATACCACGTGGAATTTTGCCACCGAGCTTCTGGAATTTTCCAGGCTCTCGCAAAAATTCAACCAGTTCACCTGTTTCATCTTTTGCTTCCTCAGCCCCGGCAACATCAGCAAACGTGACTTTAACCTGATCATCATTGAGCAAGCGCGCTTTACTCTTGCCAAAAGACATGGCCCCGCGTCCGCCGCTACCGCCCTGCATTTGGCGCATAAAGAAAATCCACAAGCCAATTAACAGAAAGAACGGAAACCAGCTAATTAAAATATTCAGTAAGAAGCTAGGGTTTTCAGGCGGATCACGTTGGAAATTAACGTTAGCGCGGTTCAGTTCACCGATCAGAGAGCTGTTGTCTGTCTCAGGGCTATAAGTAGTGAAGTGCTCAGCGCCGCGCTTGCCGGTGATCTCGACGCCATCGAACTTGACATCACTGACCTGTCCCGCCTGCACACTGTGCAGGAACTCCGAATACGGAATACTGTCGTTCGGTTGCCGCTGTCCACCCAGGCTGTTAAACACCGCCATCAGGATTAAGGCGATAACTACCCAGAGTAGAACGTTTTTAATTAGGTCGTTCAAAAGTTAACTCCTAATGAACCGAGCATAGGCACCGATTCGTTATAGACCGAAATAACCGGCTTCCCGGCTATGATATCAAGTTCCTTGCCACCACATAGATCTCACGGCTGCGTGGTCGCGACGCCGCCGGTTTGCGTAACTTCACAGTTTTAAACCGTGATCGTACATCCTTCATGTAGGCATCAAAGCCCTGTCCTTGAAACAATTTGACCGCAAAAGCCCCATTTTGATTCAAAACAGTGATCGCCATATCAAGAGCAAGCTCTACCAGGCCCATAACCCGCGCCTGATCGCTCACAGCTACCCCAGAGATATTGGGCGCCATATCAGACAAAACAAGGTCTGCACCGGTTTTTCCTATTTCTGTTTCGATCTGATCTGCCACTGCATTGTCTGTGAAGTCACCCAGTACGAACGTTACATTTGAGACCGAATCCATTGGCAGGATGTCCGATGCCACTACTTTACCCTGATCTCCGACTTTTTCCGCAATATACTGCGTCCAGCCCCCTGGAGCGGCTCCGAGCTCTAAAACGGTACTTCCGCGCTTGATTAGCTGGTCTTTCTTGTCCAGCTCCATGAGCTTATAGACCGCTCTGGAACGGTATCCGTCAGCAAGTGCCTGTTTAACATGTGGATCTGTGGCGTGCTCGTTGAGCCAGCGATCACTACTTTTGCTTTTCCCTCGACTCACGATGGTCTTCGGCGGTTACACTAGGTTCTCATTGTGGACATTCAAGTGTAGGAGCAATAGTTCTCCCACGCCATTATAAAGTGCATCACTATTTTCTTTACGCCACAGCAACCATTACCGATCATATTAAGGCATGAGCGCACCAGAACTGACAAGTAAACAAGTTAAATTCCTCAAAGCTCGAGCCCACGCTCTGAGCCCGATTGTGCGAATTGGCCAGAACGGATTAAGTGAGGCTGTACTGAAAGAACTGGAAATCGCGCTGGCACATCATGAGTTGGTGAAGGTAAAAGTAGCCGCAGATGATAGAGAGGCCAGGGAAACCATACTGAACTCCATGCGCAAAAGAACCAAATCGAATGTCGTGCAGCGCATTGGCAGCATAGTGGTGCTATTCAGGCAGAATGTAAAAAAACCCGTGATTGACCTCAGCTTAGCTAATTCGAACTAAACCATTTAACTAGCCAGCAAATCAAGCCTCATCGGGCAAAAATACACATACTCGCATACCATCGAGCCGTGATGAGCGCCCAAAGCTTAGCGTGCCATTGTAGGTATCAACAATATCTTTGACGATAGATAACCCCAGTCCATGGCCTGATACCGACTCATCCAACCGAATTCCCCGTTCAACCAATCGATTGTACTCATCGGGTGAGCATCCCGGGCCATCGTCCTCCACTTCCAACAACACGCCGTCTGCATGACGCACATTAATCATCACCACACCACTGCACCACTTAACGGCATTGTCGAGAAGGTTCCCGATAAGCTCCAGCATATCTTGTCGGTCGTAGGCAAGCGATACACCTTGTGCAAGACTCCAGCGAACATCAAACGTTTTGTGTGAGTACTCCTGCTCAAGCAATCCACACAACAAAGGCAGTTCTGCATCCAGGTCGAAGATTTGCCCGGCGGTTCCACGCCCGGCAAGTCTTGCTCGTTTTAACTCACTCTCAATCAATTGCCGAATGCGTTCCGCGTTTTGCTCGACAGATGCTTGCCGTTCAATCTCTGTTAAATTCTGCGTTTCGCTATTACGCAATAATATATTCAACGGGCCTTTTAAAGAATGTGCAAGGTTTCCCACCGAATTTCGGGATTGTCGTAAACGCTGATCAAAACGCAATAACAGGCGATTAAATTCTCGTACCAAAGGCAGAACTTCACTGGGTACGTCTTCAGATAATGACACTGCACGACCATGCTCAAGTCGATTCATATCACTGCGAATTGCCTCAAGCTTGGCCACAGAGCTACGCACAATGAAATGTTGTACCGCCAGCAACGCTGCCAGCAACAAAAACGATATGGCAGCAAAATACCATTGAAAAATATTTAGCCGTTGTTGAATAGGTGATATATCTTCAGCTACCGCTACAGTGAATTCGTGCCCTTGTCTGGAGAAACCACCAAGCCAGACCAACAAAGGCTCACCCGCCCGGCCATCAACAGAAACTTTGCGCTTTTGACCCGGTGTTAGTACCGGAATCTGCAGCGCTTGATCCCAGGCTGAACGAGACACCGACTCCCCGTTGGGTTGAAACAGTACAACATAGTATTTTCCAGATGATGGTATGTCGTAGGCCGGGCTTAATCGACTCACCCCGACTTGCGGCGCATCGATAGTCAGCTCGGGAAATTCTATTGCCGACACCAGAATGTCAGCTTCAGACTCGAGCCGGCTGAAGACAAAACTGTGGGTAAGCAATTTGCTGGCAAGTGCGCCAGTCCACCAGAAAATCAACATTAATACGATAAGACTAACGACCAGACCAATTTGTAAACTACGTTCTAGTGAATTCACTTGGCTGGGAATCGATTAAAATCGACTAGCTTGGATCGTTAAAGACATAGCCCTGACCCCGTTTGGTCAGGATCATCTGGTTACCAATTTTTTCGCGCAAACGCCGCACATAGACTTCAATCAGGTTGCTGTCACGATCTGAATCCTGATCGTATACGTGATCTGACAAATTTGACTTCGAGAGTATCTTGCCGCTGTTGAGCATCATGTATCGCAAAAGGCGGAATTCGGTACCAGTGAGTTGGTGTGTTTCACCACTGGCAACCATAACCTGTTGTGAGTCTTCATCAAGATTCAACGATTTGGTTTCAACACTGTTGGTTGGACTACCATGCCGACGATAGATCAATGCCCGAATTCGCGCTGTTAGCTCCTCGATATGAAATGGTTTGCCAAGATAATCGTCAGCGCCTGCTTTGAATCCATCAACACGCTCATACCAGGCATCGCGTGCGGTCAGGACAATAACCGGTACGCGATTGCCACGTTTACGCCACGCCTGCAGTATTTCCAGTCCAGGCTTTTGAGGTAGGCCAAGATCGAGCACTACCGCATCATAGGGTTCGGAGTCACCTAAATATTCACCGTCTATGCCGTTATCTGCAACGTCGACAGCAAACCCGGCTTTGGCCAGATCGGTACGCATGTAGCCGACCAGCTCTGCATCATCTTCAATCAGTAGCAGGCGCACAGTAAAGGATTTTTAGATTGATCATAGCCGCCCAGTATACCGGTTATTGATTGACTCATAGCGCTGCTCGCGCAGCCTTGCCAGACGGCGCACTAAGGCTGCCAAGTTATCATTGAGATACCCCAGAGTTGCTACTCAAACGCCGCTAGTGGTCCATCCACTTGATACGTTCGAGTTCAGCGTGACTGTCTGCGTTCGC
>CAYTJF010000262.1:0-7918 GCA_964437945.1 uncultured Granulosicoccaceae bacterium | reverse complement strand
AACTCACGAGTCCCGCGCTCGGGGTCTTTCTGAACAATCCTGGTGGTCATATCTTTATTTGGAACAAAGCGCAAGCCATTGCCGTACACGATCAGCTGGATTTTCATGTTGCTGTACATCAGTCACAACACAGATACTGTCAGCACCGGCTGCAAAGACGCCATCGGCTCGTTCAGGTGTTAAACCACCAATGGCAACCAGAGGCGTGTTACCCACTAAAGACTTCCAGCGTGTTAGTTTTTCCAATCCTTGGGGACGCCACGGCATTTTTTTCAGCAGCGTTGCATAAATTGGCCCCAGCGCAACGTAATCCGGCTTGAGCGCTAAAGCTCGATTTAGCTCTGCTTTATCGTGTGTGCTAATACCAAAACGAATTCCAGCCGACTTAATAGCCTGCATATCCGCGGTATCCAAATCTTCTTGACCTAAATGAACAGAATTGCACCCTTCTTCAATGGCCAACTGCCAATAATCATTGATAATAAGCTGGCAATCAAACTCCTCACAAATCTGCCGGGCATCCCTGACGGCTGCCTGCAGTTCACTCATTGGCGCTGATTTCACACGTAACTGAACACACTTTAAACCGAGCGGCAGGAATTGCGCCAGGCTGTTAGTGTTATCGACAATAAGGTAAAAGGGTGCCAGCATATTATGTATTCCAGAAAGGCATTCCGGTAACCGGGGTTGAAGGAGAGGCCAGATCACGAGCTATCATTGGGCTAGCCTCGTACGCAATTCTTCCGCACTTTACCGCTTGCGAAAACGCCTCAGCCATTTTAACCGGATTACCTGCTTTGGCTACAGCAGTGTTCAGCAGCACCGCATCGTAACCCAGCTCCAGTGCTTGTGTGGCATGGGAAGGAAGACCAATGCCAGCATCAATAACCAATGGGACATCAGGAAAATGAGCCCGCATAGTTCTTAATGAATACAAATTATTCAAACCCCGGCCACTACCTATAGGCGCACCCCACGGCATTAGCACTTCACAGCCAGCATTGAGCAACTGATCGGCAATGCTTAGATCGTCGGTTGTATAGGGAAATATTTCAAATCCGTCGCTAGCGAGAACGCGCGCTGCCTCAACCAATTCAATGACTGCCGGATGAAGTGTATCGTCATTACCAATCACTTCCAGTTTGATCCAACGAGTTCCAAACAACTCTCTTGCCATGTGGGCGGTTGTTACTGCCTCTTTGACCGTATGACAGCCAGCGGTATTGGGTAACACGGCTACGTTTGCCTGCTTGATCAGATTCCAGAATGCCTCACCGGATTTATTCGTACTGGATTCACGACGTAGTGACACAGTGACGATTTCGGTTTCCGATGCCTTGATAGCATCCAGCATGATTTGCGGCGATGGATACAATGCTGTACCAAGCAACAAACGGGACTCGAATGTAGATTTATAGAAAGTTAGACTCACAGAATTATCCACCTGACATTGGAGCGATGATCTCGACCAGATCACCACTGTTCAGCTTCAAAGATGAGCGCTCGGATGAGGGCACAAACTCTTTGTTAACCGCAGTTGCTATGGAATCGGATTCATGCTCAAGATGGTTGAGCAATTCCTGCAAAGTGCTGCAGTCGGTCTCAAGCTGGTCACCATTAACAACGATTTTCATCTACAACCTCTTCATCAATTCTATTATCCAGAGCAAAATCAACCGCTCTGCTTGCCATCGCCGGAGCACACAGAAAACCATGGCGGAACAATCCGTTTATATAGAGTGTATTGCCTCGCCTTCTCAAACGCGGCAAGTTATCCGTGAACGCCGGTCTGGCATCTGCACCGATCTCCAGAATACTGGCTTCAGCAAAAGCGGGGTGTAACGAATACGCTGCTGATAATAGTTCCATTATCGAACGCACCGTTGGCGCTCCCCGGTGATCACTTTCCAGCATGGTAGCGCCAATCATGAACGTGTCGACTGTGCGCGGAACAATGTATAAAGGATACCGTGGGTGCAATAATCTTATGGGTCGATTTAACGATACCTGCGAGGTTTGTAATATCAACATTTCACCTCGAACACCGCGCAAATCAGCCAGTACATCTCTGGCAGCTAGCCCACGGCAATCGATGCGCCAGTCGCACTCTTTACTTACGGCAGTTCGTTCACAATCCACAGTCGAAGAAAAATCAAGACGAACATTCGACATCGAATCAAGTTTATCAATCAGCTTTTGCAAGGCATCACGGGGATTCAGGTGGCACTCTTCAGTAAAATACAACCCGGCTTCAAATCGCTCTGCCAAATCAGGTTCCAAAGACGCTATTGTTGCTGGTGTGATTTTTTCGAAATGACTGGTTCGGGCCGCAAACAACTCAAGTTCCGGTAAGTCTCTGCGATTTGCCAAAACCAAAGAGCCCGATTGCTCAACAGCATCGACGTGTTTGCGCCAGAACGAGATACTTTCATTACCCAATTTGGCAATAAGTGGTTCTGCAGATTCCAATTCACACCACGGAGCCAACATACCGCCAGCCCACCACGAGCAACAATCCTGATCTGCACCCTGGCTCGCTGAACGAAGCAATATGTCACAACCGCGTTCAGCAAATAAAATTGCACAACACAGTCCAGCCACTCCTGAGCCAATAATTTCAACAGAGGCGGAACTCACAACAGATCTAATCCCATTTGCCAGAAATTTATTTCCAGGCGAGTAGCCGATCCAAATGTTGTGGACAATTCAGCAATGCGTTGTTCAGACAAGTCTGTTATTGCAATTTGATCGATAATCTGTCGATGAGCTTCAGCCACTTCCTGATATTCATTGCTGCTATACATTTCAATCCATGACGTATAGGGGTTATCCGTTGTATTCAGGAACGATTGCGTTAAAAGCCAATTAGCAACATGCGCATAACCAATAATACAGGGTGCCAACGCAACGTTAAGATCGAGTAAGTTTCCCGCCATACCCCGCTCCATTACATAGCGTGTGTACGCCATATTGGCCGTCGATTCGACTGTGGTTTCAAGTTCAGCACCACTGATGCCCCACGATTCACAATATTGCACATGCAGACTCAGTTCAATATCCAGAATGGCGGACATTGACGCTTTCGCGTGTTCCAGTTCAGCTACGGTTGTACTTTTGAACGCTGCGAGCCCAAAGGCACGAGCAAAATGAATCAAGAAAACATAGTCCTGTTTTAAATAATGCTCAAAACAGCTACGATTTAAACTGCCATCACCAATCTGACAAACGAATGGATGCTGAATATAGCGATCCCAATCTGCCTGGTTGTGCTTTAGCAAGTTACCGAATAAGCCATTCATAACTATTTTACAACCATGGTGTAGCTTTCAACCGGCGGAGCAGAATCAATCAGACCCTGTTTTTTCATAAATTGCGCAAACACTTCATAACGCTGAGTATCGATAGCCGCTGGGCGAAGCGCCAAACGCGGAAGCGTATCTGTCCAGGCGCGTCGATTTAGCTCATTGTCTAGTGTATCAGGTGAACTGTCTTTAAATAACTCCCACGCTTCCTGTGGATGATTAATCAAGTACGTGGTCGCACGCTCAATTGCTTTGATAAATCGACCCAAAGCCGCATCATCTCTTCGGTCACTGTTTGCGACCAGGATAAGTTCATCAAATACCGGCACACCATGCTCTTCGGGATAGAATGCGGTTCCAGGATGACCCTCAATGTCCATTTGATTCAATTCAAAATTTCGATAAGCGCCGATAACGGCGTCGACCTGACCGGTAATCAACGAGGGGGACAAGGAAAAATTAACATTTATGAGCTCCACATCGTCCAGCTTCAAACCGTGCGTCTCGAGCATGGACTTTAATAATGCATCTTCGAAACCACCTACAGAAAAGCCGACTTTTTTCCCAGCAAGGTCAGCAATGGATTTTATCGGTCCGTCTTTGAGCACCACAAGTGAATTCAATGGAGTCGACACCAGCGTACCAAAACGAACCAACGGCAAACCTTCTGAAATTTGCACATGCAACTGCGGCTGATAAGTGATAGCTATATCTGCTTTACCCGCAGCAACCATTTTTGGTGGCAAGCTCGGGTCTGCCGGTTCTACGAACTCGACATCCAGATCAAGCTCTTCAAAAAACCCGAGTTCCTGCGCAACAATCAATTGCGCATGGTCAGGGTTTGTGAACCAGTCTAATAGAACAGTGAGCTTGTCCGCACTCATAGCAGAGGTGGAAAGCAACATAAGAGAAAGAGCACAGATTAGTTTTTTCATAGTATTTTCGTCGTCAGTTTTTAAAGTTTGAATATTCCTAATTCGAATCAGCAGAATTGATCTGCCAGTAAAGACACTTTTCCAATATAGCGTTAACAATCCAGTACAAGGTCACGGCAAGTACACTTAAGCACAATAGCGCTGCAAACATTTCATCCGTTTGCATACGTCCGTTAGCGTTGAGCATCACAAATCCGAGGCCGCGGCTTGAACCAACCCATTCACCGATGATCGCCCCAATGGGAGCCACCGACGTGGCAACTCGAACACCCGATGCAATAGATGGCATCGCAGCCGGAAAGCGAATATGCCGAATGCTTGACCACGCAGATGCGTTCATTGACCCGGCAAGCTGCAGCATGGCATTAGGTGTGTGACGCAATCCGTCGTAGCTTGCCGCAACAACGGGAAAATAAATAATCAAAACTGCCATCGCTATCTTCGAACTCATGCCATACCCAAGCCACAGTGTCAGTAACGGGGCCAAAGCAAAAACCGGTACCGACTGACTGATAATCATCAACGGCAAGACCCAGCTACGACTACTTTTAGAACACAGCAATAACAAGGCGCTGGCAATACCAAGTAGGCAACCAAGTACCAAACCAACAATAATCTCAACAGCGGTAACGAGTGAATGTTCAAAAAAATACTGGTATTTACCAACCAATGTCGACACAACATCCCAGGGAGCTGGAAAAATAAATGCCGGCACCTCCGTTATTATCACCAGAAAATGCCAACCAACCAAAATTGCCGGTATAACCAGCAAAAACGGCTGTAATCGAAATGATCGATGCGCAACCTTACTCATACGCACTCGACATAAGCTTGGTTGAATCCGCCGACAAGGCTTTCCATAACTTTTGAGTCAGTACCGTTACTTCATCCTCTGCATGAGCTCGCGGTGGCTGAAGTTTTGGGAAAAGCGTTGTAGTTTCACTCGGAAACCTGTCATGCAATACCGATATAGTGTGACCGATGCGCAGTGCTTCGGCAGGGTCGTGCGTAACCAGCACCACCGTGCGCGTGTCCAGTAACGTACAAGCAAGTAGTTGTAACTCATCTCGAGTAATGGCATCGAGTCTGGAGAATGGCTCGTCCATCAAGATGATAGGCCGATCTTCCATCAGAGTGCGCGCAAGTGCCACACGCTGACGCATGCCTCCGGATAATTTGTGTGGATAGTGATCTGCCCAGTTGGCAAGGTCCACAGCAGTCAGCAGCTCCATGGCGCGATTTTTACTATCACTGTTCATTTCGCCACGCAATCGAAGACCAAGCTGTACATTGTTGATAACGCTGAGCCACGGTAACAGACCATCATCCTGGAACATGTGCGCTATTTGCTCGCTCAGGTTTTGTCCATTAGACGCGTATACACTCCCAGACTGTATGTCTGCCGAGCCGGATATGATATTCAGCAGACTCGACTTGCCAACCCCACTTCTGCCCAATACACAGTGACACTGCCCACCACTAAATTGTATGGACAATGCATCAAAGACTTGATGGTTCTGCAGATGCAGACTCACTTTATCAATGACAATTCCAGGACTATTTAGATCCCGTTCATTGGCTGAAGACGGCGACAAAGCTATTACCACTGTGCATGAAAATGATGTACTGGACCGTGCCCTTGTCCAACCGACATACTATCGGCTGCAACAATGGCAAGATGCAGGTAGTCCGAAGCCTGCTGAACTGCATCGGTCAGCTCAACACCTCTGGCTACAAACGCTGTAATTGCCGAGGACAATGTGCATCCGGTACCATGCGTATTGTTTGTCGATACGCGCTCGTGTGAATACCGATGCACTTTTCCATCCAACAGCAAAAGATCTTCACAAACTTCACCGAGCAAGTGCCCGCCTTTCATCAAGATTGCATTGCTACCGAGCTGGCTTAACTGTTTTGCTTGCGCAACCATTTCAGATTCTGACGTCGCACTGTCCTTGCCAGTCAAGATTGCCGCTTCAGGTACATTCGGTGTTAGCAATCTCGATCGTGGAAAAAGGTGTTCGACCAATGCCTCATGCGCATCCTGCCCAAGCAAGCGATCTCCACTTTTGGCAATCATGACAGGGTCGAGGATGACAGGGATGGAGGGGTGTTGCTCAAGCACACTGGACACAGCCTGAATAATAGGTACCGATGACAACATACCGATTTTTATCGCATCAACGTTAATGTCGGACAACACGGTTTCCAGTTGATTAACAACAAATTCTGGTGGCACATCATGAATGCCATTGACCGCCTGGGTATTCTGAGCAGTTAACGCGGTTATTGCGCTCGCACCATAAACGCCCAAAGCACTGAACGTTTTAAGATCGGCCTGTATACCTGCACCGCCACCGGAATCTGAACCGGCAATCGTCATTGCCACAGCGGCACGCGTGTGGGTCGAATCTTTTTTAGATGATCGTGTGGATTGAGTCACTGTTTTTAATCTCCGCCTGGGAAAGGCCGAGGGGATTCAAACAGTGCTGCACATGACACAAACTTGTAAAAAATTTGCCTTAGCAGCCTTGATCCCTTCGTCGGCATTATCCGCATCAGGTTCAGCGGGACCGTGCCGACATTAATCGAACAGCATCTCAGCTTCTGGCCTTGTTTCAAGCCTTCAGCGCCCCGTCAAGAGTTTTTAGGTTAGCATAGTTTTACCAATGCATGTCAAACCCAGAAATTGAGTACGGATGCGATTAAACACGTTCTCATAAGTTCACGCTCCGCCGATGAAGTTGGCACTTTTTTAGAAACTCAGATGGCAACAAACAAACTGTCTACGGAATAAGTCGCGTTTTTCCGTTAGAGATTTCTCAGATAAAGCGCCTCGATCGTCTACATTTCCTTGACGAACTTGATCTGCTAACTGCAGTTTTGCTTTATACGATTCGTTAGAACGAGCAAGCCCTCGTGCAATCGACCAAGTACTTCCACCAACGCCTGGGCGTAAAAGGCTAGCATGCGCCATTAGCCGAGCAACTCGCCCATTGCCATCCAAAAATGGATGAATCCAAGTGAATCTATGATGTGCTGCGGCTACAGCAATAATCGATTTAATTTTTGGCATGCTCTCGGCATCGTAGGCCTCAGCAAACCTAGTCATATAACGTTCAAGATCACATCCAAGGCGCCGCTTTGCGCTGCCTGTCTCCACCACACCGCCTGGGATTTCAGCAATCACCATCTTCGCAGCATTCGTATCACCGGATATGAGGGCTTAATAGGGTTGTTGGTTGACAAACGCGGCTTATATATTTCATCTTAATTTACGAAGGCATATCAAATTTACAGCAGTACGACTTGAATTTTATTGTCTGACGGGTATAGTGATCGTTCAACGTAAGCTGTGCTGGGAGAGACCGGTTTATTAGAACCGGCGCCGAAGGCGCAATCGCCCGAAAACTCTCAGGCAAAAGGACCAGTACAGCGTGTTGACTCTGGAGAGTGGTGCACAGATTGCACCCGCCCAAGGGGAAAGAGCCGCAGTACACTGTGCGCTTGAATCTCTCAGGTATCCCGGACAGAGGGGCTTTTTTAGCTGCTGTCAGCGCCCGTAACAACGAGGCGCAAGGGTTATCGAAAGTCAAGATGAGTAAACAAACACCGCTTTACCAGGCCCACGTCGATGCCGGCGGCAAAATAGTTGACTTCGCCGGTTGGCAACTCCCCATT
>CAYTJF010000261.1:0-7945 GCA_964437945.1 uncultured Granulosicoccaceae bacterium | reverse complement strand
TTCAAAGCGGGCTGGCCTATATGACTGGACCACCTGGCCAACCATTACGCGCAGGCGCATCTATCGTCGACATACTGGGTGCCGTTTTTGGCGTTACTGGCGTGCTCGCTGCATTGCGTGAACGCGAAACAACCGATCGTGGACAACGGGTTGGTAGCTCACTATTCGAGTCAGCTGTTTTTTTGATGGGCACACACATGGCTGGCAGCGCATGCACGGGTGAAACAGTGCCGCCAATGACCGCGCGCCGAGGTGCCTGGGGCGTATACGATGTGTTTCAAGGCAACGATAAAGAGCCGGTGTTCATTGGCGTTACCAGCGATGCACAGTGGAAACGCTTTTGTGATGAATTTGGATTCAGTGACCTGCTCAGTGATGAACGCCTTGGTACTAACCCGGAACGTACAACTGAACGCGCCTGGTTAATTCCAGAACTTAGAAATCGCCTTGGTAACTTTAGCTACCGCCAGCTGGTCGGCAAAAGCATTGCTGCCGATATTTCTTGGGCGCCGGTCGGTCGGCCAGAGGATCTGTTCGAAAACGAACAATTGCTCGCCGGTGGTGGACTGGTCGAGACTATGCTCAGCACTGCGTTGAACTCTGCAGAGCGTTCTGCATTGCTACCACTATTGCCTCTGGAGTTTGGTGGGGAGCGACAGCGTTTGGGTCTGCACCAGCAACCACCTGAGTTGGGGCAGCATACCACTGAGATATTGGTGAACGCGGGCTACACCGCCGATGCGATCGATCGTTGGCAACAGCAAGGCGTTGTTCACTGTTACCGGTAAATCAGGAGACGCTGTCTTGCAGATTATCAACCAGTGCCTCAAACTGCTGTAACGAGTTACCAACGATTCCAATACTGTCTGCCCAGAAATCTGTTTTTGTGATGTCTTGCTGCAGGTGTTTTTGAACCAGATCTTCGGCGGTCATATTGCCGGTATCCAGCAATATTTCGCGATACATTGTCTCGAATCCGTTTGCATATTTCTTACGTTGTGCGTAAATTCCCAGGCTGAACAGATAGCCAAAAAGATACGGGTAATTGTAAAAACCTAAACCCGATATCGAGAAGTGCAACTTGCTCGCCCAAAACATATCGTCGTATTCACTCAGGCTGTTTTCGTACCAGTGCTGCCAACTCGATGACATCATTTCTTTTAATGCTTCGGGAGTTAAAAAATTCTCACCCCGTGCATCAACTAACTGTTGTTCAAAATCGAAGCGCGCTGGTATGTTAAGCATGAGTGCTGATGCCGTTGAAGCTTCAGACCATAGAATTTCAAGTTTTTGCGCATCGTCTTTGGCATTTTTCAATAAGGACTCGCGCACCAGCGTTTCGGCAAAGATACTGGCGGTCTCTGCCAATGTCATCGGGGAGCCAGATTTTACCCTTGGCAATTCTTCCATTACACGGCTGTGCCACGCATGACCCAGTTCGTGCGCAAGGGTTATAACATTGGTCAATGTGCCACTGTAAGTAATAAAGATGCGCGCCTGCCGAGGATCAGCAAATGATCCGCAGTAAGCACCGGTGCTGCGATTGTCAGTCGGTTCGCTATCGATCCAGCCCTTTTCTGCCATTTCTAGCACATAGTCACCCATAGCAGGACTAAACTCGCTAAAAGATGTGGCGATCAGTTCAATTGCCAGAGCAAACGGTATGCCGCCTGTGCCCTGGACTGGTGCGGGCGCCATAAGGTCCCACGGCCCCAGGCGATCAACTTGCAGACTGCCTGCCATCAGCCGCATAGCTTTTTGTGGTAAGTGCCTGTACTCGTAGGTTGTTTGCATCATTGAATCGAGGGTAGCGCGGGATATCTTACTGTTGTGACAGCTTGCATCCAGATAGTGTCGGGCGCGCACTGTCGAACGATTTTCTCTTTCTTCTATACGCCAGCCGTTTATATTATTGAGGATGGCCGCAACGGATTGCTCCTGTTCACTCCAGGCGTGATTGATCGCTCTCCACGCAAGTTCTCGGGTATCACGATTAGAATCGCTAAGTTGGTTAGCAGCCTGCGCCAAACCCATCGTTTCATTACCCACCGTACACAGCAAAGTGCCCGCGAGGTTATTGTATAAGTTGCCCCAGCCATGCAACCCGGTAGTGGCCATGCTAGTCAACAACTGCTCTTGTTCAACGGGTAGTAGCTGATCGCTTATGGCACGCAATTGCTCGATAAAAAAAGCCAGATCCGAGAGTTCTTCGTGCTGTAATACAGCGTGTATTATTGCGTCATCGGCTCTGGCTAGAAAACCATCGATCGGGTGTGTACCGCTGCCAAGGGCCGCTCCGAGTTGCTGCAGGGTCGGTAACATTGTTGCGGCAGCGACATCACGGGCATTAACACTTAAGCAACTGTCAATAAACATAGAAGCATTGCCTAGTTTATTGCCAATGGTTTCCCGTTGACGAAAGGCATTGGCGAGTTGTGTAACAATGCGAGGATAGTCTTCAGGCAGTGGTTGCTGGTCAGGCAGGATCATTTGCGCAAATGGCTGACAAGCAGCAGCGAGCTGTTCTATCTCTGATCGTACCGTCTCAATGGTTCGGGAAAGCGCAGGATCATCGCTGCTCAAGAAGTACTCAGAGTTTTCCCAGCGCGTTTTTAGTTTACTCACCCAAGTACCTGTGATGTTAATCCAGTTTGTTTCAGTCTACCGTGTCGCACGTAGCGGTGCCACCGAGAGCAATCCACAGCAGGTAAGCCCGTCCCGCCAACCTGGCGAACCTACATCGCAATGATACCTCCCAGGCAATTTTTATTGCCGGTTACTTCTGGATCAAACGCGAAGATCTAACGCCGGCATTGGATTTTTACTGGAAGCGGTAACCTTCCTTCGCCAGTATTTTGATGACCTGTTCTCTGTTTTCATACTCTGGGTGACCGGTCGCTACATCACGCTCCTGCACTCGGCGGGCAAATGACAAACCATCAACCGAAACAGCATGAACATCGGCACCGTTTTCGATGAAATTAAGTACCTGTCCATATGCTCTGTACGCCGCCAGTTTGAAGATCGCTGTGTGGCCAATGCCATTACTTGCGTTCACATCCAACCCTTTGCTCAACAGATAGTCAATGTGTTGCCCATTTTTAGCTGGAATAGCACTAAACCAAAAGGGGCGAGTCATCTCTTTCTGTATTAATATCGGCCCCAGAATCAACAAATAATTTCAGCCAGCGTATATCTTCAAAGTTCAAAGCTAAACTCAGCGGGGAGCTGCCTTCGGTCTCAATGAGGGAATCTGCCCCTAGTGCGAGCAGAGCTTCTGCCGAATCATAGTTTAAGTGCGCAACAGCCCAATTCAAATATGTCATACCACGCACATGCGGCTGGTTTATATCGAGATCGGATGCATTTTCACGAATGACTTTAACGTCCCCTTGCTCGATTGCCTGAGCCAGCGCCAGTGAGCGCGGTTCATCGAAAAAGGCTTCGGCTTCTGGCATCTTTATTTCCGTCATATTCATATTACAAGCGTTCATGATCAAACAACCCACAGTAGCCACAATAACGGGTATTTTTGAGTAGGCATTCCTTACGGAACCTCCCGGCAATATCGAGCAGTCCACAAGATGCGCTATTTACTGTGACTGTCGAGAATCTCGTTTAGCGCTTTGGTTTCTGTGCGTTCGATTAGCTCACCCATTCCGCGAATGACATTTACACTACCATGTCGTCTTATGGAGCGAGCAAATTGTTGGTCACCGCCCGATCCAGATATCCTACCCTTAATATCGTTCACCAAACTACTGTCTGTACCATCAGGGTTGATAGACGGTAGATCGATTGACGGACCAGGTGCTGCAGACTGAATTATTGGGATACGGTTTTCCTGAACGCTGGTTAATATTTCCCCTTTGACTCGATAGTTTTGTATATACGTTTCCGCAAAGGTGTCAACATCACCGATTTTTTCTGCTTCCCAACTTGCGGTGCCTTTCGGATTTAAACCTACCGAGTGTACCTCGTTTCTCATTGCTGCATAGTTGGCCAAACCACCACCCAGAGAATGGCCTGTGACGACTACATTATCTGCACCAACCTTTTCTACTAATTGCTCCACTAGCTCATTTGCCATTTCAAATTGTTTGGTTGGACCGAACGTACTAGCGATATTTGTCTTCCAATCAGTCCAATCTTCCGTGCCTCTAAAAGCGATGGCATAGCTTGAGCTTGCGTCAGCACCGTCACCTTCCTGTTGATAAATGGCCGAATAGAAACCCAGGCTGGCAACAACGTTGTTTGTTTGTTCAGGTGTGAGCTGCGTAAGTGTGTTGCTGATGCCACGCAACTCACTGTGTGTTACATCATTAAAGAAACCATTAAACAATCCACTCTTCTGATCAAGATTTTTTTGATTGAGTTCAAAGCAGAATTCAGTTGATCGCCATTACCCTAGGAATTGCCGGTGTCGTGCGACGAAGTATTGGCTACTAAAGGTAAGTCAGCAAGTGAGTCACCCGTTGTGGGTGCGCTCAGTAACATTTCTGCCGCTGTTCGAGCATTGCGAGCAAACGTAGAGAAGTCTGATTTTCCAGCGATGCGATTATTGCCGTTGGCGCGATTAGTAGAGTGTTGAACACTGTTATGTGCTGCAAGTGTCGTCATGACCGTTCCATCAATAATGTGTAGTTTAAGTTGTAATACTACTTATTTCAGTCACTAACAACAATTAGGAGACACCCTAAGCGTTGTTATTTCATCTTCTTACATCGTCGATCGATATTCGTAATAATTACTGGATAACTCCAATGTCTTTAGAGAGTATGAACCTACGGGTAGCGCTATGAATCTATGGGTAGCGATTAAAACAACGGCCATTTCTAATAAAACATGGGTTGAAAATATGGGGAAGGTTACAATAAATATTCAATTACCAAATCGCTATGCTGTGTGCTTGATACAAACGAACTGCACGGGTTATTCTTGGCAAGCTTAACTATCAGAAACTAATACTGGCATCGTTGATGGTGTAAATTGCTACCACCAAGTCGCTCCCGCTTTAGTTGCTTGGAAATTTACAACTTAACTGTGTTAATCAAAAGTTAATAAAAAGAAGTTAGTCAAGCTAGTTATCAAATAAATTTATAACAAGAAGGAAATAATTATGGCCGTTACGGCAATAGCAGCCAATACGACTGCCATCAACACTCGTAGTACTGCCTTGTATCACATGGTATGGAAATGGCATTTCTTTGCTGCACTCTATGTACTTCCGTTTATGGCACTACTGTCAGTGACTGGAGGACTTTATCTTTTCAACAATCAAATTGAAGAAATACTATATAAAGATCGAATTAACGTACCAGTTGAGCAAAATACGGTCGACTACCAGCAGCAGGCAGCCGCCGTTATCGCAACCGCAGATGGATTGAAGATTCGAAGCATCATCACACCGTCAGCAGAGGGACGCGCCACTCTCATAGAATACCAGGATGAAGCCCGTACTCGCTCGTTAGCTTGGGTCAATCCTTACACTGGCGGGGTAATAGACACACAAGAACGAGACAGTACGTTTATGCGAACAGTCCGAAAGCTGCATGGTGAATTGCTACTTGGCGATATCGGGACAAAATTTGTTGAGTTGGCTGCCCATTGGGCAATTGTACTATTTATATCAGGTTTGTATTTATGGTGGCCAAGAGGTGCTAGAACCTGGACAAAAGCGCTGTCATTACCAAAAGGCCGAGGTCGACAATGGTGGAAACAAACGCACCTGTTCACCGGTCTGTTAGCCAGCATATTAATTATCCCAATACTGATCACAGGGCTTCCATGGACCGATGTCTGGGGCGGTATGTTCGAAAAAATTCAAGAGCGCACTGGGCAAGCATCACCAAGTCGCGCATTTGGCGGGCCCCCTATTCTTTCCACACAATCCTCTGGTCAACCACTATCGTATGAAGCTGTTATCAATGTTGCAAAAGAAACAGGAGCACCTTCACCGTATGAGGTCAGACCACCAAAAAACCCAGAAGCAGCGTTTTTTGTGCGAAGCGCTATCGACTCGCGAACAGATCGTGTGGAGTTGCACATCGATCAATACAGTGGCGAGATAATCAACCGGGTTGACTTTGACGACTATCCGTTACTGGCGGCCGGTACAACGTTAGGTATCGCATTTCATCAGGGTGAACTATACGGCTGGCTAAACAAATTTCAGAATCTACTGGCCGCAACGTTGGGATTACTACTGGCAGTATCTGGATTCGTAGCCTGGTGGAAACGTCGGCCTAAAGGTGGGTTGGGTGTGCCTCCTGCACCTGAATCAAAATCCATAGGTGTTGGTATGGGCATCCTTATTGTTGCGTTGATGATTTTCCTTCCACTGATGGCTGCATCTTTGATATTGGTGCTAATCCTTGACAAGCTATTACTAAAACGCCTCGGATGGTTTCAAGCTGAAGCCTGAGGAATCAATTTCTGAGGGGTCAATTGTTGGTAAAGCATCTATTGTTGTAGGTGCTTTACCACGATACCTAAGCATATTACTCGTTACACGGCTCGTTTGAGTTAAGTTACTGCCAAACCACAAGCAAGGATTATGTCGTGCAGCCGACATAAACATTGGCAGCGAATATGTGACTGAGCGCAAGGCTTTTGCTGGCGAGCCATTTGGCGACTTGTGAAAAAGATCATTACTTTGCGCGGCCGCGCATAGTTGAACTCCCAATGTAAGCGTCAATTTTATCGACACTCAAGCCGATACCGTTAACACAGTGCGGTTTGAACAAACCAGAAATTGCACCAGCACACAAGCATAAGAGGTAAAATTGACGTGGTACAGACAAATACGTTCTTTGGTCGGATTAGAAAATACAAGCAAATGAATCCGGTGGAAACTTCGGTAGTTCTGTGGCTTAATACACACGAATTTCTGCCAGCCAAGCCGGTTCCGGGAGCGCAATGCCGGGCACTGAGCGCGCAAGACATTCAACGTTTGTCGCTAATAAAAGAGCTTGATATCGATCAGCAACTCGCACAAGATTTCGATGCGCTTGGCTTCACTGGCATCGGTATTTTCGTCAACGACAAGCTTGCTGGCATATCACTATTCAGCGCAGATGAGATTCCAGCTCAATATAACAAGACCGCCAGAAATTTTAACGGTATACAAATAGATCTGCCACCAGGCACACGATGCCTTTTTAAGGCCATTGTTCTACCTGAACATAGAGGACAACGCCTGCACTCAGCGGTTGTCCGCTATGCTATAGATCATTTTGGTAAAGATACGGTTAACGCCTTTATCACAATGTGCAGCATTGGCAATAAGGCCTACCTGTTGAGTTCTCTAGATCAAGGTTTCGAGCGCGTTGGCAAGTCAACGGAGATTTGTGCATTGAACAAATCGATTTACAAATTGCCAAAACCGATTGATTCGCAAACAGGTGAGATGTCTGAAGACGAAGACGGCTGTTTCGTACTGCACAAGGCCAGCTACAAGCGCGCCGCGTGAGTTACCAATTTACTATTTCAATTAAAAAAGGCCCGCGATTATCTATCGCGAGCCTTGTATTCGACAAACCAGGTGTTACGAACCTGGCAGATGTAAAAATCAGTTCAATTTAATTTGAACATCAACACCAGCAGCAAGATCCAACTTCATCAACGCATCAACCGTTTTTTCAGTTGGGTCAACGATGTCCATCAAGCGCTTATGCGTGCGCAATTCATATTGATCACGTGCATCTTTGTTTACGTGCGGAGAGATCAAAATGGTAAATCGCTCCTTCTTGCTTGGTAACGGAATTGGTCCGAGTACACGAGCGCCGGTGCGCTTAGCGGTTTCTAAAATTTCCTTGGCAGAACGATCAATTAAACGGTGATCGAATGCTTTCAGACGGATGCGTATTGTTTGACTGGAGGCCATATCAATTACTCAAGAATTTTAGCAACAACGCCAGCACCAACCGTACGGCCACCTTCGCGA
>CAYTJF010000260.1:1839-7973 GCA_964437945.1 uncultured Granulosicoccaceae bacterium | reverse complement strand
GATTTCGACTATAAATTGCGACTTGTGCACTATATTCGAACTCTTTCGCGTTTTGGCACTCTTAAAATTCCAGATAACCATAAAATCGTCAGGCGGTACCTTATGCTCACATTTTTTCGCACACTCGCTCACCTACGCAGTAATGCAATCGCACTTACAGCGGGCCTGCTGTTCTCGCTCTCGTTCATTGCATCTGATTTATCCGTTGCTGCAGAAGAGCACGAGCTACCAGATCATGTCATCGAACGATTCGGCCCACCCCCCACGGTGCCAACAGGTCCGTTAACTGACAAGACGATTACCGCACTGGACACTGCATTTGGTGATGGTTTCAAGTCGGGTAGATGGGGTGAGGAGCAGCAGTCAGCCCTAAAAACCATTACTGAATCTAAAGATGCGCGTCTGGCCTGGTTAGTCAGTGACTTGATGCGCATCGCATCATCCACAGAGTTAAACGCGGCACTGGCTGATTCGGCGAGTGAATTATTAGGCATCAGCTTTGAAAACGGCAACTTTTGGGGTCACACCACCGATCAACTTATTGGTTGGGATATTCCGGCACCGCCTGATTATCTGAAATACAAACGCAACATCTACACACTCATTGTTCCTGAATGGCAGGCTCTATTCATAGAGGGTGATATCGATTGGCGCCATGTATCGTGGGGCGGTGTTCGAATTGACAACCGCGCTTACGACACCACCGAAGAGCAATGCAACTGCATCCCAGCAGCCGATAACCCTGATGTTACTAGTGCAGAAGAAGCTGACTGGCTCGAAGACGATGACGTCGTTTTCGGTATAGCCGTCAATGATGAATACCGGGCATATCCTCGTCAGATAATGGAAGTGAGAGAAATGGTTAACGATACGCTTGGTGGGCGCGATTTGGGTATCCCTTATTGTACGCTGTGCGGAGCGGCACAAGCCTACTTTACTGACGAATTACCCGACGGCGTAGAACGCCCTATTCTTCGCACATCAGGCTTATTGATTCGCTCAAACAAAGTGATGTACGACCTCACCACTTTCTCGGTATTCGACACGTTTCGCGGTCACGCGGTAACCGGCGAATTAGCCGACAAGAAGATAAAGCTAAAACAAGCCGGTGTTGTCACAACAACCTGGGGTGAATGGAAAGCAGCGCATCCGTCAACAACCGTACTGGTTGAATCATTGGCCTTGGGTCGCGATTTTGATTTTCGAAATAATCGTGATGCTAATGGCCCAATATTTCCTATAGGTGATGTTGACCCACGATTACCCGTTCAAGAGGATATTGTTGGACTGGTAGCAGCTTCTGGTAAGCCTGTTGCGTTTCAGCTGTCTAAAGCTGTTGAAGCGTTGAACAATAAAGAGTCTATTAGCTTTGAGAACATCAACCTTGTGTTGGATGGGGGTGGGGTTAAGGCTGTGGACGCGGATGGAAATGATTTAGGAGGTCATCAGGCTTTTTGGTTTGCCTGGTCTCAGTTTTATCCTGATACAACATTGTGGCCGATGTAACTTTAGTAAAGAAACAGTCGCTATAGAAACCACGGGGTAATAAGGAAATTACACTCGTGGGCTAAACTCTTCCGATTCGGTAGCGAATAAAACTTGATCCATTTTTGATACTTCGATAACCGCCTGTGTTCGGCTGTTGACTTTCAACTTCCTTAGTATCTCGGAAACGTGCTTCTTGATGGTACTGTTTCCGACACGCAGCTCATAAGCTATCTGTTTGTTTAGCAGTCCCTCACGCAACATGGCAAGAACACGCAGTTGTTGTGGAGTTAAGCTGTTTACACGCTCTGCCAGACTATCACCCGCGTTCTCTGATTCACCCGTAGTGCTGACACTCTCCTCACAGAATTGTTCAGGCAGGTAGATATCGCCCTGCAATACGTTGTCAATGGCAACTGCCAAGCCCTCTTTGCCCACCGTTTTGGGCACATAACCAGCAGCGCCAAAACTGATTGCCTCTTTAACGATTTGCATATCGTCTACGCCGGAAACAATCAGAATAGGTAAACGCGGATAGTGTGTACGCAGTTGCACAAGCCCGTCAAAACCTGAAACACCAGGAATTTTCAAATCGACCAAGGCGATATCGAACCCGCTCGATTTACCCAGAATATGAAGCGCCTCATCGATAGATGCTGCTTCTTTGGAGGTGGTATTAGGGAAAGCAAGTGCGACCGCCGTGCTTAACGCATTGCGAAAAAGAGGATGGTCATCTACGACTAGGACTTTGTTAAGCGCTGTCATAGGTATTAGTTCTACACGATTTCCCTGTAATTTAAAAGTATTTACGTAACATTAAAAATTTTATGGGACAAAACTCACCAAGCCGCCTCAAAGCCACCCTTGAGGCGGCCAAGTGGCGGCCAAGTGCTTGATTACAAATTACTTACACAAAATTATTTGGCAGCCAACTGTTTAGGCACCTTGAACACCCATACAGAACCACCTTGGTTTAAGTAACTAACCACTTTGGCTACTTCTCCGCCCCACAATGGCACAGCACCACCCCAGCCAGCAACAATCGCGACCCATTGTTCGCCATCTTGTTCCCAGGTGATGGGCGAAGATACAATGCCGGTACCCGTCTGGAACTTCCAAAGTTCTTCGCCAGTTTCATCGTCAAATGCTTTCAGATAACCTTCAGGTGTGCCAGTAAATACCAGCCCGCCTGCAGTAGTCAAAACGCCGCCCCATAATGGAGCCTTGTTTTTGTATTCCCATTTAACATCGCCGGTAACCGGGTCAAGGGCTTTAAGCGATCCTATGTAATCGTCGAATATTGGTTTGATGGTAAAACCGGAGCCAAGGTATGCAGCACCTTTTTTATAGGTAACGGGCTCGTTCCAGATATCCATGCCCCACTCGTTCGATGGCACATAGAAATGCTTGGTGTTTTGAGAATACGCCATAGGCATCCAGTTTTTACCACCAAGAAAACTTGGGATAGCAAAAACTGACTTACCTTTTTTACCGTCTGCTGATTCAGCCGGATTACCCGGACGATTATCAGGGTCGTATATGGGCTTACCATTTTCATCGATGCCTTTTGCCCAGGTAATGTTCTGAACAAACGGAGCAGCTGAAATAAAATCACCGTTGGTACGATCAAGTACGTAGAAGAAACCGTTACGATCTGCTGACGCACCGGCCTGAATGGTTTTACCGTCTTTTTCCATGTCGAATGGAATAAATTCGTTCACACCATCGTAGTCCCAGCCATCGTGCGGTGTGGTCTGGTATCCCCAGGCAATCTCCCCATCTTCAGGATTGATCGCAATGCGGGCTGAAGTCCATTTGTTGTCACCCGGTCGCAGATAAGAGTTCCACGGCGCAGGGTTTCCTGTACCAAAATAGGCAAGCTTGGTATCGGGGTCGTAGGTACCACCTAACCAGGGCGCACCCCCACCGTTTTGCCACATGTCGCCAGGCCAGGATTCGTTCTTGGTACCTGTCATAGTGGATTCTTCACCCATCAAGGTACCCATGTTGCCCTCAATGGTGGGCCGGGACCAAACAAGCTCACCCGTTTCCGGGTTGCGTGCCTGTACCTCACCAATAATGCCAAACTCACCACCTGAGTTACCGGTGAGAATTAACGGGCCATGTTTTTCAGTTGGCACAATCAACGGCGCAGCTGTGTACGAATAACCAGCTTCGTAGTCGGCAATTGTCTTACGCCACACTACTTTCCCTGTTTTAGCATCCAGAGCTACAATTTTTGCATCCAACGTACCAAAGAATACTTTATCGCCCAGAATCGCCGCACCTCGATTAACCACGTCACAACACGGCAGAATGCCCTCTGGCAAGCGCGCATCGTACTGCCAGAGCTCTTCACCTGTAGCAATATCGATTGCCCACATACGGCTGTAAGAACCGGTGACATACATAACGCCATCTTTAATCAGTGGCTGAGATTCCTGGCCGCGCTGCTTTTCACCGCCAAAAGAAAAAGACCAGACCGGAAACAGGTTCTTGATGTTGTCCTTGTTGATTGTGTCTAGTGGACTGTATCGCTGTCCGCGAGGACCTAATCCATAGGACACAATGTCAGCGGTGGTGCCTTGGTCGGCAATGATGTCATCGACCCCGACATCGGCTGTTGCGGAACCCGCATAGGCAATAGCACCAACGGAAAGAGAGCTGGCTAACGCCAACCAGGTTTTACTGTGCATAATTCAAATTCTCCAAGCGATTCTAATGTGATCGACAATTGATGTTCGACGTTTGGAAATGCTACCGAACCCGAACAAAATCCAGACCTTCTCTCTGCGAGTCTACCGACGAACACTGAGCCGCCATATGGACCAAAAGTACACTATTGATATAAAAGCGAGTTTAGCATAGTTATCTTGTTATTTCAATGACTTGCATTATGCTGTCTTCGAGCTGCGGGTATAGATGTACCACGGAACGCTCGTACTCGGTTCGTAAAACACTCAACGCGTTGAAGCGCTCGGGAATAGGCAAAGCCATGGCCTCGTTCATGGTCAGTCCCTGCTCGACCGATGCGCGCAGATTGTCGTCGAGCCAGGCCAGGTAGTCAGCTGTCTGTGTCAGGGAATCGCCCTTTTTATCCTGCGGTCCATGGCCTGGAAATATAAGCTCTCTATCGGTGCTGGCAATTGTGCTGATGGCCGTTTGCCAGGTTGCTATGTCAGCATGCGGTGTTGTGGGAGTGCGAAACATAAAAGCCAGATCACCGGTGAATAAAACACCTGTTTCATCATCACGAACCACAAAGTCTGAGCTGGTATGACCGGACAAATAAAACAGTGAAAATCGTCGACCACCCACGTCTTCGTGATCTGCATCAAGTGCAGTTCCAGGCACAACAATGGCTGTACCGCGCATCCAGTCTCCTACCAGACGATATAAATTTTCTGCAAATGCATCACCTTCTGAGGCCAGATTATCAATAACACCCTGAGGAGCAGCTATCAAACTTGCATCGAACATCTGATTGCCAAAACAATGATCAGGGTGATGATGCGTGTTGTACACGCGCAAAATCGGTTTATTTGGAATGGTGCGTTGAATTAAATCGAGCAGTGCTTCTCCGTAACGCTTTGACGGTCCGGTATCCACCACCACAATACCTTCCGGCACCTCTATAAAGGCAACATTGACAATGTTACCGCCATTGTCGAGGTTGAAATACTCGGTTCGCCCATGCACCGCCCAGGTGCCGGTTGCAATTTCGGTTGCACTTAGTTGGTAATCCAGCAATTTTGCCTGTGCTGGCGCCATGGCACAATATGCACAACCAGCACCAAAAGATTGCAAAAACAATCGGCGCGAAAACTGTTCAGTTGATGAAGATGAGTGGTTCGAACAACGGTGGTTTTTAACGTGTTTCGCCTGGAAAATCTTTAAAGTGCGATGCTTTGCTTTTTTCATATGCCTTATTGAGCATCCACACCCGGCACGGTTAGTGGAAACCCGAATTCATTGCCTTCGTTATCTCGAGCAGAAACCTGCAATTCTTCAACACCTTCGCCCACTTTGGGCTTGATGGTGATCGTTGGGTTTTCGCTTACTGGCTCATACAAGTCAAGTTCGGCCAGTGCAACTCCCGATGCATCCCGAACGGTTATCTCGTTCATGAAAAAAGCAGGAATGCCAGCTGCAAGGCCAGTATCCATTGGATGACGCATACGAATAGTCATACGAGCAGACAACGGTGACTCACGACGCGTTGATGCGCGCGTGGTGCCAAGTTCTTTCATCCAGTTATTAGTACCGTGTGCCATTGCCGGTGCAGTACAACCACCACCTGATGCATCAACATAAGCACCACCCATATGCCAGACACCATCTGAGGTACGTGCACCGACATGAATTGGCGTGCCTTGTTGCAACTTAACTCGAAACCCAACGAATGATAAAGCCTCAACGGGTCTTACGGTCAGTATGTGAGGAATCGGATTTAAATCTGCAACAGCAACAATCTCTTCAACGTTTTCAAGTGCTGTCGCGTCAACCGTTACCGGTACATTAAATTGATTTTCAGCACTCTTGGGAGCACTGACTATAACGCGTGAATCAAACACGACCTGACCACCGGGAAAGTAACGTTCGACCATTTGTTTCCACATCACCGATTCGAACGGATCATTTGGGATTTC
>CAYTJF010000260.1:0-1739 GCA_964437945.1 uncultured Granulosicoccaceae bacterium | reverse complement strand
AACGTTCGACCATTTGTTTCCACATCACCGATTCGAACGGATCATTTGGGATTTCGGCTGGGATTTCGGTGGCTGGAACCTCTGCGGCAAAGAGTGTTGGCGAAACTGCGAGACAAAATGTTACCAGCACACCCTTAAACATTGAGTTTCTATTTAACGAATGAATTAACCTGTGCATTCTATTTCCCCCCGCCAATCGGCAATAGATACCATTTTAAACAGTTTCAAAATAATCTTATGGCAGTTGCCAGTTACTCTGACAGTTGCCAGCTACTCCAGTTCAGGCGGCTGGTACTTGACGCCATACCGCTCATAAATGGCCGATAGCTCACCGCCGCTTTCCATTTGAGACAGCATGTCTGCCAGTTCGTAGCCGAGATCCCGACTATCGTGCTTTACGGCAATGCCTATAGGCCAACCTGTACGCACTATGCCAGGCATTGGGGGTTGCGCTATGTACGAATCTCGTTCTGTAGCCTGCAACGCGACCCATTCACTTTGTGCTCGCGAGGCCATTAGCGCCGGCACCTCACCACTGATGTACATGTCTGCTGCATCGCCAAACGTTCTGCCGCGCCGGATGCTTTGATGCAATTGGCCACGAAACGCATTCGATAAAAAGAAATCACCCGCCGTATCGACCTCAACGCCAATCTTGTGTGTCAGGAAGCGACCAAACGTACTGAGCTCGGGCAGGGTTGCTCGATCGGCAACCACCGCCATTTTTTCTTGAAAGTAAGGTGCCATTAATACGGCCAATTCATTGCGCGCATTGACTTCCGCATCATAAGGTACATGCATCATGACATCTGCCACTTTGCGGTAAATCAAATCGCCCTTCCAGATATTGACTCGCAAATCGTCATCCAGATTTTCATCTGCGCCACGCATAAGAATCTTGACATCGACATTGAGTCGTTTACCGAGCGCTTTGGCTATGTCGACATCAATGCCACGATACTCACCCTCATCTTGTTCCCACGAGTAAGGTGCGTAGTCGCTATAGACAAAGATCGTAATTTCTTTCGAATCAACAACTTCATCTAAAGGTCGCGCCTGCGCGGTGGATAGGAGCAATATGGCATTTAGCATAAACGCAGCGGCAGCCGACGTAACAAAGCCGGCTATTCTGACTTGCATCAGCACTGTGAACAACAAATGCATAACTTAATTTTGACTTA
This sequence comes from uncultured Granulosicoccaceae bacterium, assembly GCA_964437945.1. GTDB lineage: Bacteria > Pseudomonadota > Gammaproteobacteria > Granulosicoccales > Granulosicoccaceae > Granulosicoccus. Next base: position 558 of record CAYTJF010000260.1, on the reverse strand, counting down.
TTTTGGTTGAACTTCTATGTAAGAGCGGATGGCCCACATAGCCTCCTGACTCAGCAGGGTTTCATACGGAGGCATTTTATAAGCACCGTTTTGCGAATAGCCTTTTCGCACTCGCTCCATAAACCATTCGTCGCCAAATTCACCGTCTTCAAGCAAGCGCAAATCTGGTGCTATTCCACCGGATATGGCTTCAAGACCATGGCAACGGGCGCAATTTTGGTTGTATCCTGATGCACCAATTTTCTGCGCAAGCTCGTATTGTTCACCACCAAGCAACCGGTACGGATTTTCAACAGCAATTTCTTCAGGCAGCGTATCCAAACCTGTTGTGTCAACGGCTTGTGGTGTGACATCGCCGTGTCCAAGCACAACAGATGAAAGCGCAAGCACAATTAGCGCAAACGCACTGCTGACAATGAGCTTTAAACGTAACTTTGAATGCATATAGTTTCTCTAAATTTATTTCACTAACTCGATAGTATAGTTATAACATACTAGTGGTTCATCCACTTGATACGTTCGAGTTCAGCGTGACTGTCTGCGTTTTTATGCCCTTTA
>CAYTJF010000259.1:6023-8117 GCA_964437945.1 uncultured Granulosicoccaceae bacterium | reverse complement strand
GTTCCTGGAACCGCGTGTGCTGAAGACTGTGAAAAAACGCTGTACGATATTCGGCAAGCTCGGTTGGCATTGAATCATCGTATGGAACGTGTGCAACGCGTTGTGCTAACTACACAACCAATTGCGTTCAGTGACGAAGTTCAAAAGGCCAATTTAGGACTGCGTGTTGTTAACGACAGCGAAACGGATACCACATTTATCGATCAGGTAAACGCTGCGCAAAGTGGCATGGAATCGAAAAGTAATCTGATCTACCTGATCGACCCAAACGGTAATCTAATGATGCGCTACACGACCGATCAGTTGCCAAAGCCGTTGTTCAAGGATTTAAAACATTTATTGAAAGTGTCGCGTATTGGTTAGCGTGACATAATTGAAAACCGAGCTTTGGCGAAGCTTGCGACTTGTGAAACAAAATGAATATGCATACCAATGTACCAGTAAACAAGCAAACTCTGGGAGTACTCTCCGATCTGGACGTAATCGATCAATGTTTGCGTCCCGATGGTCAGTTTTTAATAGATGCTGGTTGCGGCAACATGCACTTATCAAAGGCGCTGGCAAAACGTGGTGCGCACGTACTTGCCATTGACCCCGATCCAATACAAGCAGAAAAAAACCGTGCTGCTGATATTGTTGCTAATGTTGGTTTCGCTGAAACGGGTGCAGATCATATTCCAGTGGAAAATCAATCAGTTCACGGAGTCCTGTTCCCGTATTCGTTACATCATGTGCCCGCTACACTATACGAGGCCGTGTTTACAGAGGTGCTGCGTGTGCTCAAACCTGAAGGCTTTGTGTACATTATGGAACCCGTGGCCAGTGGTGACCTTAACGAGGTTACGCGACTGTTTCACGAAGAAGGGCCAGTAAGAGAAGCTGCACAAAACGCCATCGAAACACTTGCCATACCTCTATTTTCACAAGTTGATGTTATTGAGTACAGCACTCGCATTAAATACGATTCCTGGGAACATTTTGCCACCCGGTATGCTGGTAAATCCTTCAATACCAATTACTCAGAGGCGCAAGTGCGCGCAGATAACGTACGGGATAAATTTCAGGAAGTTGGCGCGCACAGAAATTTCGAATTCGAATCCCCGATGCGTGTGACCTGGCTCCAAAAGCCAGTAAGTACATTGCTCAGCTGAGCACCGGGACTATCAAAAACAGCCCAATTGGGTTACGCTATCGTTGCATTTTAAAGACGGCGCACAGCCCTCCTGAGATGAAATCCCTGATCCTTAACAATCCCATAGTATCGGTTACCGCCCATTGGCGTGATTATCTCGAAATCACCAAGCCCAAAGTGGTGCTGTTGTTGGTGTTTACCGCGATGGTCGGTATGGCGTTGGCGGTCCCTGCCTGGCCACCTGTGCAGGAAGCTTTTTTTGGGCTACTTGGAATCGGTCTGGCGGCTTCGTCGGCTGCGGCGATAAATCATGTCATCGATCAGCGCAGTGATGCCCAAATGGGGCGAACGAAAAATCGACCTATACCCCAAGGGCATTTGAACACCACACAGTGTTTGATTTTCGCCTTTGCGTTGGGAGCCATTGCCATGGCCATGTTGGTCGTCCTGGTTAATCCGCTAACGGCCGTACTCACTTTCTTGTCTTTAATTGGTTACGCCGTTGTCTACACAGTGTATTTAAAGCGAGCCACACCACAGAATATTGTTATAGGTGGAGCTGCCGGTGCTATGCCTCCTGTGCTTGGCTGGGCGGCTGTGACCGGTGAAGTAACAGCTGGTGCGCTATTGTTGTTTCTGATTGTGTTCATATGGACGCCTCCCCATTTTTGGGCTTTGGCGATTCATCGTCGCGATGACTACGCAAAAGTTGATATCCCAATGCTGCCGGTCACGCACGGGGTGGCATTTACGCGCATTCAAATTTTGCTATACACCATACTGTTACTGGTGATCAGCATTTTTCCGTACCTAATACGAATGAGCGGTTTGCTCTATTTGGTTGCGGCTGTGGTACTAGGCGCCATGTTTTTGTTTCACGTTATAAAGATGTTCAACGAGAAAAATGAAAAACAACCAATCAAAACCTTTGTGTTCTCGATCAATTACTTGATGTGGTTGTT
>CAYTJF010000259.1:0-5923 GCA_964437945.1 uncultured Granulosicoccaceae bacterium | reverse complement strand
CCAATTCGAAACCGGTCGCTGGGTGTATCTCCCAGTGTCGAGCGGAAGATAGAACTTGGCAATAGCAGCACGCCGCTGTCTTCAACCAGCTTTTGAGTAAACACCTCAACCCCTTCGGTACCTTTATAGCGCGGGAATCCCATGCATGAGCCATCGGGCCTTTGCCAGTCGAACAGGGTTGGGTATTGTGTAAATAGTGCTTCCCATTTTGGCAGATTGATATCGACAATCCGGCAGTTGCGCAAAAGCAATTTTTCGCGATTTTTAATGGCTATGTTGGCAAGTTGTTCACTTGGGCCAGAGTTGCAAATCGATAGGTAGTGTTTCATGCGTTCCATTTTCGACAAAATGGCTTTGTCCTGACAGGCAATCCAGCCAATGCGCAACCCTGGCAAGCCATAAGACTTGGATGTGACGTTCAAGGACAGGCCGCGTTCGTAAACATCGGCTATTTGTGGCAAATGAGTCGATTGAGCATGCCCCAGGCCATGGAAAATTTCATCGTGAAGAATATATATGCCGTGTTGTCGACACAAGTTGATCAGCGCCATATAGCGATCTAGCGGCAGAATACTCCCAGTGGGATTGTGCGGAAAATTGATGGTAATCAGCCTGGTGTTTGGTTTTATACTCGCTGCAACCTGATCGATATCCAAGGCCCAGTTATTTGTAGCATCAAGTGATACAGCACTGACCGAGCCAAATGCGGCTGGTAACGCCTCGTGCGATTGATAGTTCGGGGTGACAACAATGGCATGACTTTCTTTATCCATAAGGACTGAGTTAGCGGCAAAGATGCCTTCGCTGGCACCACAAAAACACAGGATGTTTGATGCCTTTTGCTGCTCGTAGGTTCCTGCAATGGTTTTTCGAAGATCGGTTGCGCCATAGGGTTCGGTATAGCCAAGCGACAAACCTTCAAAGGCTTCGCGGTCTTCAGGTGTTGCCATTTCCAGTAGTTCGCGCATAGAAATACTTTGTGCGTCGGATGCGCACAAGTGGTATTTCGCCTTGAACTCCCATTTGGAAAAATGGGCTTCGAGTTTGAATTCGGGTAATGATGCCATTGTGATTTCCAATAAAAAACCGCCCGAAGGCGGTTTAATAATTTAGCATTTTGCAGCGAAAAGTGGCCGGTGTTGAATTTTGCCAAAGCTCAATTGGCGAACATCGTTATACCAACTATTCTGCTGCCAGTTTAAGCTGCCAGCATGTGTGTCTTAAGCTTCTTCATTGCCGCCTTTTCAATTTGGCGTATACGTTCTGCAGACACATCATATTCAGCTGCCAGATCGTGCAGTGTTGATTTTTCATCTGCTAACCAGCGACGTTGAAGGATAGTACGGCTTCGCTCATCCAGTGTTTCCATGCTTGCAGCCAAACCTTCCAGTGCCTGGTTATCAGTGTCTGCACGTTCAACCATCGTAGATGGATCCTGATCGTCAAGATGCAACACATCGGCAGGCGAAAGGGCGCGTTCAACATCACTACCGATAGGGGCATCAAAGCCACTGTCTTTGCCGTGCATGCGTGATTCCATTTCCATGACCACAGACGGTTCTACGCCTAAGTCTTTGGCAACGGCTTGCACTTCGGCCTGGCTGAGCCAATTCAATTGCTTCTTGGCGCTGCGCAGTTTGAAAAACAGTTTGCGTTGTGATTTGGTTGTAGCCACTTTTACAATGCGCCAGTTACGAATTACGTATTCGTGAATTTCTGCGCGTATCCAGTGAACCGCAAACGATATCAGACGAACGTTCTTGTCCGGGTCGAATCGTTTAACCGCTTTCATCAGACCAATATTGCCTTCCTGAACCAGATCTGCCAGTGGCAGGCCATAGCCTTTGTAGGTGCGTGCAATGTGCACCACGAAGCGCAGCTGTGACATAACCAGCGATCGCGCCGCGTCCAGATCTTCATCGTCTCGTAATTTTCGAGCAAATGCTTGTTCTTCTTCAGCACTCAATAAAGTAATGCTGGAAATTTTAGATAAATAGCCATTCAAGTCGTCGGCGATAACCGGCAGCGTCATTGCGCTCTGTTTGGCTGTGAGGGCGTTACTCATAGTAATCTCCCAATAGTTTTATTGCGCTAATTTTAGCACTCTCAACAGTAGAGTGCTAATAATCGGCCAAGTTCCACAATTGTTAATCAGAATCTGCTTGTTTTCATTAGTAATATTTAGAAATAATTCAATAAAAACAATGAGATAGGAAGTTCAAATACCCGTTCTACGATTATGTAAGAAATGTTGTGACGGTTGATACAAAGTCACAATTGCGCCCAAAAGACCCAAAATAGTGGCTGTGCCAATCACTATCAGTAACTGTGAAGGACTTGGCAACACGAGCTCAAAATCGCTCGAATAGAGGGTGGAGAGTTCGGATGCGGTTGCGCGTAGCCAGTACAAAGCAAGCAGCGCAATAGTGCAAGCAATAATACCGCCAAGGAATCCGTACAACGCGCCTGTGTACAGCAGTGGTCGATATAGAAAGGTGCGACTGGCTCCCAGCAACCGGGAAACATCGAGCTCGCTCTGGCGGCGCAGCAGCTCCAGTCGAATTGTGTTGCCAATTACCAGCAGGGCAGTCAGTGTCAGAAACCCAGCCAGTAGCCAGCCGATAGAGCGCGACAGGTTCAGTAACGCTTGCAGTCGTTGCACCCAAAGCAAGTCAAACTGAACCGAGTCAACTTCATCCAGGCTCTGCACGCTTTTCGCCAGTTGCTTGATAGCCGATTCAGACAGGGCGTCGGAATCCGGGTATACGATAATCGCGCCGGGTAGGGGGTTTTGTCCCAACACATCGACAGCCTCGCCGATATCGCTTTGTTCGTTGAATAGTGCCAGGGCTTCTGTGCGAGATATGTAGCGAGCTTCTTTTATACCGGCACGGGACTGCAGCCGGTTTGCCAGCTCTGCGCCATCAAGGTCGGGTGTTTTCATCGTCAGGTAGGCGGTGATACTTTCTTCACCAACACTCTTGTTACCTAAAGCGGCCAGAGAACCTGCGGTAAAAAGAATTAATGCGGGTAGTGCCAGGGTGACGCCAAACACCAACAAGGTTGTTATGCTGGAAATTTTTCTCGATCGCAGTTGCGCAAAACTTTTTGCCAACGCATAGCCACGGCGTGTGTAAGTCCAGGGCTTTGCGCGTTTCTTTGATTTCCCAGTACGCTTTGCGACGGCTTTATTTGGCTGCGCAGTTTCTTTTGGGGGATTGGCAACCGCTCCCAGTGGTTTTTGTTGACTACGGTTCGACGTAGCTGGTTTGTTGCGTGTAATAGCCATTAAACGTATTGGCTCTGTTGATGCATTTCATGATTCTGGTTTGCTGCGTGGCCGCCGGCATACACGTTGACCAATTGTCCCTGGTGCAATTGTATTTGCGGAAAGTCAAAGGTTTCCAGCAGGCCGGTGTCATGAGTTGCCACCAGAACGCTTACGCCTGAGGCTGAGAATTGCATTAGCAGACGCATAATATCAGCGCTTATTTCTGAATCCAGGTTACCCGTTGGTTCGTCGGCCAGCAGCAGTTGTGGTTTTGCCACAACTGCGCGGGCAATACCAACGCGTTGCTGTTCACCGCCCGACAAGCTCAAGGGATCATCCAGGGCCCGGCCTGTCAAACCGACACGGTCAAGTGCTGCTGTTACTCTTTTTTTGATGTCCCTGTATCGGTATCCACCTATGATCAGTGGCAATGCGATGTTGTCGAACACAGAACGATCATACAGTAATTGATTGTCTTGAAAGACAATACCCATTTGTTGGCGTAGCTTATGTTCTTGTCGTGGTTTTAATTTTGATAGCTCAATATCATCGATGTAAATCTCGCCGCTGGTGGGTTTTTCCAGTCTCGCAATTAGCTTGAGTAGTGAGCTTTTTCCGGCGCCAGAGTGCCCGGTAAGGAAAGCAAAAGCGCCTGCAGGCAGTGTGAAACTGACATTTTGCAGCGCGAATTTACCTGACAGGTATTCCAGCGATACGTTATCGAATTGAATCAATCTTCTATCCCTTTCTCGTGCTATCCGTTGTCTAGCGCCGCGTATTCTTCCGAGCTACTAACATCCGAGCCATCGTTCACTAATGCGTCGACAAATCTTGTTGCTTCAAACACTTCCAGATCGGCTACTTTTTCACCAACACCTATAAAGCGGATGGGTATGCCCATCTTTTCAGCAATGGCGAACACCACACCACCTTTGGCAGTGCCGTCGAGTTTTGTGATGACCAACCCGTCGAGATCCATCGCATCGTTAAATTGCTCAGCCTGGCTCAGTGCATTCTGACCGGTGCCGCCATCGAGCACAATCATTGTTTCGTGCGGAGCGCTCTGGTCAATTTTTGCCAACACACGCTTTACTTTGCGAAGCTCATCCATCAGGCCGGTCTGGGTGTGGAGCCTGCCAGCGGTGTCAGCAATAAGAACATCAATGCCACGTGCTTTGGCAGATTGCAATGCGTCAAAGATCACTGATGCTGAATCCGAGCCAATGTCCTGCGCTACAACCGGTACATTATTACGTTCACCCCAGGTTTGCAGTTGCTCAATGGCTGCAGCCCGGAAGGTATCGCCTGCTGCCAGCATGACGCTTTTGCCGCCATCCTGTAGTTGCTTTGCCAGTTTGCCAATGGTAGTGGTTTTACCGGCACCATTAACACCAACGATGAGGATGACGAACGGTACGATGTTGTCCGGGATTTCAAGCGGTTGTTCAACCGGTTGCAGAATATTCACCAGTTCTTCTCGCAAAGCGGTTCGGACCGAATCGGAATCGTTCAAGTTGTGAAGCTTAGCGCGCTCTTGCAACGCGTTGATAACTCGTTCAGTAGCGGCTACGCCAACATCAGCCATAATTAGCTGTGATTCAAGTTCCTCAAGCAGTTCGTCATCGACTGGTTTTTTGCCTCGTAGAAAGCCGAGCAGGTTGTCCGTAAATTTCGATCGGGTCCGTTGTAGCTTTTGATCGAGCTCGGGTTCTGCAATGTGCGCTGATTCGTGTTCAAGCGCGCTATCTTCAGCGACTGGTGTTGAGTCACTGGTTGGTAATTTGGCGTTTTGCCGATCGGCTTTTTGCCGTTTTAGAAAACTGAAAATACCCATGTGGTACTGGTGTGGCCTGGTGTTGTTTTAAAGAAGTCATCACCGCATTGTGCAAGTGATGATATGGGGTAGTATCCTATCATTAGCTTATGGCCAATCACCCCAAACATAAACGATCCAGTCTGCAGTCAGCGCACGCTGACAAATCGGCATCAAGATCTGCCAGTAGTAAAAAAGGCCCAGTTGGCAGCATAAGGATAGTCGCTGGAGACTGGCGCGGTCGGAAAATTCGCGTTGTTCAGGCCGACGGACTCAGGCCAACAGGTGACCGCGTCCGGGAAACCTTGTTTAATTGGCTGCAGGCGGTCATTCCGGGAAGTCGGTGCCTTGACTTGTTTGCGGGCAGCGGAGCGTTGGGTTTTGAGGCCGCCTCACGCGGTGCCGCCAGTGTCACTTTGGTTGAATCCGCACCAAAGGTTGTTCAGCAGTTACAGCAAACGCTGGGCCATTTGGGTGGCAGCGACAGGGTACTGTTCTACAGCGGCACAGCCGAACAATTTCTGGCCACCTCACCAGCCCCGTTTGATGTAATTTTTGTTGACCCGCCTTTCGATTTGCAGATTCACCTGAGCATTCTGAAGGCCCTGACAGACAGATGCCTGGTACCCAATGCGTTGTTGTACGTTGAGCTGCCTTCGTCACAGAACGATTTTGTTGAAAATCTTCCTAAACCGTTGACTGTGTTGAAAACCAAGCGTTTTGGTGATGTAACGGTGCTGTTACTACAATTCAATGCGTAAAGTCCAAATGTTGCTGACCAGCCCTAGTAGTCCGTCAACCAAATAAATTAGGATTCAGCGAGTCTGTCTGCGTTCGTG
>CAYTJF010000258.1:0-8240 GCA_964437945.1 uncultured Granulosicoccaceae bacterium | reverse complement strand
AACCGCAGCCGGCCGCCTCTGAATCCTAATTTATCTGGTGGACGGACTACTAGGGTTAACGAAGAGGCTAAGGAGGAGCTAAGCGCAAAACCCGGTGGCGAGAATTCAAAATTATTTTTTTCGCTTTCGCATGTCCCAAACTACGGGACGTACTTTGATTCTAAGAGCACAGCTTATATCGATGACTGGTGGGTTGTTGGCGGATGCTTAACTCCAGCTATAAAATACGTATATATACTAATTAAACGATAATCGATTTAAGGTTAATTTATATGTTTAAACAAATTGGCATGATTATCGCCAGATTGCAGCGGTTACTGAATGGTGGGTTTAAGTTGGCACATAGGAAGGTTCAAGAGACGTTTTAAACACCGGCTTTCTCGGCTCAAGCTTGTCTGCAAGTGTGCCGATGCCAACTGAAGATGGATCGAAAGCGCATATAACGCTGTGGTTTAGTATCAGCGGTACCTGGAGAAGTGCTAACTACGTATATGAGGTTAGTTCAGGTACCTAGTGTAGATTGTTGGACTCCGGAACCGGTGTTTCGGAGTCAATTTCTGACCAGCTTTCGAAAGCCGGTCAGCATTGCTAATTGTCGGTTTCACTAAAAGTGTTCAAGAAGTGTTCAAGTTATGGTTTTAATTGAACTCCTGCACATATTGTCATGCGCTGCAAGTGACTGAAATTGTAAGCTTGCGGCATTTAAAAATAGGGATTAGGTTGTGAAGCGTTTAAGTGTTTGGTTATTCGCACTGTCATTAGTTATGCCGCTTTTGCATGTCGGTCAAGCAATTGCACAGGTTCGCATTATGCCGGTGGGTGATTCAATAACTCAGGGTTTCGGAAACGTGTGTAGTTACAGACGACCGCTATCTCAGGCATTGATAGCGAACGCATGTAGTGTGGACTTTGTGGGTTCCAGAATGACGGCTGGTGGCAGTGCTTCCAGTACTACTCCCAACGCTGTGTGTGCGGCGCAAAATACTGATCATCAGGCTGTATCGGGTGACCGTGCAGATCAAATTCTTAACAACGCTCGCTATAACTTCACCAACGAACTCAATAACAGGCAACCAGACGTTGTTTTGTTACACATTGGGTCTAATGATATTTTTGGAAACCAGTCTGTCGCTTCAACGGTGAATGATATTAATGACATCATTGATGAGGTATTTGAGCAACGGCCTGGCGCTACTGTCGTCGTTGCGGACGTCATTCCGTGGTCTGAAGAGTCACCGACTAATTTATCCGGCTTTTCAAGAGATAACCTCGACATGCTTGCGTTATCAGCTGAACTCAGCGCCGCGATAACAAGCTTGGTGAATAATCGTGTTAGTAGTGGTGAGGCGGTTGTGTTGGCAGAAGTCAAAGATGGTTTTGATAACGATTTGATGACGACCGATGGTGTGCATCCGAATCCTATTGGGGAAGCACACATAGCCAACAGAATGTTGGAAGCCTTGTATGGTTTGGGTGTTTGCGGCAGCAATCCAACGGATGTCCAACCACCGATCACCTATATCTCGGTTCCATCCGAAGGAGGCGAGCAACTTAGCGCATCACCCACATTGTCCGGTACCGCGCTCGATCAAGGTGGTGCCGGAATCGACCGGGTGCGTATCGCGATTGAAGAACTTGACAACAACTCGGAACCCAGGGAACCCAGACTGTGGTTGAACTACGCTGAAGGGACTTTTAGCAGCGCGTTTGACAGCAGCATCGTTGCAAATATACCCAGCGCAGGGACCAATTCTACATCGTGGTCAATAACGACCGGCTTGACATCGGGAAACTACCGCCTTTTCGCTTTGGCCCTGGACGGCAACGAGAATCAGGTTTATGAAGCAGCGGGCAATGGCGAACCTGCCAGAAATGCAAAAGTGTGGACTTCGCGAGTATTCGAAGTTGGTATTGGTGGGCCACGAGAGCCCCCGGGCCCGCCAGCTGCCCCACCAGCGATAACGAATCTTGCAGAAGGCGCTACGCTGGATCCTGGCTCCATGACTTTCACTTGGGATGATAACGGCACAAATGTAGCCGAATGGTGGTTATACGCTGGAAACACACGGACAGGACGTGGTCAGTTTTTGTACGACAGGGGGCAATCTCTCTCCGCTGCATCGCGTTCTGGGGTTGTAACAGACTTACCGGGCGATGGTTCTACGGTGTTTATCACTCTTTGGTACAGGATTGAGGACGTTGGCTGGAAAGCTGTTATCACAGAATATAAAGCAGACGCATCCGGTGCCGGGATACCAAAAATTACCAGTCCGACCGATGGCGGTACATTCGACTCCATTGCAGAAACATTCAGTTGGACAGCGAACGGCTCTGATGCTGATAAGTATTGGTTATATGCTGGGACAGGGGAGGACAATGATGACTACTACAACTCTGGTCCTTTAACTGGCACAAGCGACACAGTGACTGGCTTACCGACCAATGGTGAGACTGTTTATATTCGGCTCTGGCATCAAGCAGATGGTGGTCGATGGCGTTTCGTGGATTCGACCTATGTTGCGACCACGATACCAACGCCAGCTATTACTAATCTGGTTAATGGTTCGACAATCTCAACGTCGCAGATCTTCAACTGGACTGCTAATGGTACCGATGTAGCCGAGTGGTGGCTTTACGCAGGGGAGAATCCCGGTTCAGCCTCGATATATAACAGCGGTTCGTTGGGAACAGCAACTTCGCACACGATATCGGGTTTGCCACGTGGTACGGTTGTGCACATAACGCTATGGTTTCGACCGTCGAGGGGAGATTGGCAACGGACCCGATACAGTTATACAGTCCAATAGATCGCGGCTTAACCGATCGCGACCATTTTATTACTGAAGATGGATAAAAGGGGCTACTTGTGCTCGGTGGCTCCTTTGTTTTACTCGCCTAATTATTTAAGCGCAGTTGGAAAACCTTGTGTCAATCAGCTGTAACTCTGCTTATGCGTATTTATGCTTATAGTTATAAGATCGTAGGCTAACTCTCTAATCCGCAGCAAATACTTTTTTCGCTTCACTTGTTCGGTGGCTAAATTTACCTAAACGAAATAGCTGTTCCTGATCCAAAATGATCAATGGTAGTCGCGTTTATTGAACCTGCTTTTTGCCTTCCCAATAAGGCCTTGAAAATATTAATCGTGGATGTTCCTCCAAATCAATTAATGCGATAGCTTATTTAGACGCAACAGCGCCAGTTGTTATTTTTAAGTTTGGTGCACACAGTTAAAACAATGATGACTCGTTGTAACAGAAGTGTTCGCCGATCTGATAAACAAACATGTAAATTTTTGCGTCATTACCGGCAGGCTGAAATGCACATCTGTTGCTGAAGCGGCTGGCATATACATGGGTTCATCGCCATCAGACAAGATGGTTGGCAACATGGATCGGATTTACCGTTTGCTGACTAATTTCGGAGCGAAAAGTGGCATTTACTAAAAAGCGAATCCGGTCACACTTTGAAATTGTTTTGACGGGTGGTCGTTCGTCTAAATTATTTCGTCAGCATCAGCTCGTCCGAGAAGAATATGGTCGTGCCATACCATTAGCTAACAAAAGACCACCAATGTGTATTATAAAAAACCGGTAATATTTAGCAGTTAATTAAGTGGTTGTAATATATACTAGAGAGCAGTTCAAAGAAGAGATAGTAAAAAGTTTTTGGTCTTACTGGGTAAGACTGAATCTAGGAATCGGAAATCTGAAATGCAAGCGCCACAGTAGTAGTAAAACCGTGCAACCTTGCACCCACGCTATCGTGCGTGGTTCACATATCTAATTTCAAAGCAGTCACTGGTCATGAGCAGCCATGAATCCTGATAGGTGCATTATATCGCACTAAAAGCGCGAAATTGTTGGTTTTTGTAATTTTGTTTGTCGGAAACTCTTTTGTCTTTTTATTCATTAATAATTAGGTGTATTTAACTGTTACGTGAATAGCCAAACTAAAATGATTCGAACCAATAGTACGGTGGATCATGCTTGCTTGTAACTGGCGTTTGTACAAGATTTTACTAAACCAAAGAACAGGGCACTACTAGATTAGTGCTTTAAAACATCCGTTTGATTTTAGTTTCTCCAGAAACCTTATAATCACCGGGATTTGCAAATGGGGTCATTCTTAAAGTGTTTTTTCGTGAAGAGATCAATCAGTCGTTAACGTTGCAGTTTGCAGAAGCTGCTGGCAAGCGTCGAGCGGCTGGCCTGCCCATAGTTTCATTGGGTTTAGGAGAGCCGGATTTTGACACGCCCCCCGAATTTGTTGAAGCGGTAACGTCTGTTTTATCTAAAGGTAATTCGAGGTATTCAAGTCCGAATGGCATACAGAACCTTCGCGAAAAGATTGCTCAGAAATTAACCCTTGAAAACGCCATCCCTGCTGATCCTGCCAATGTTGTTGTTTGTGCCGGGGCGAAGCCTGCGTTGAGTCTGGCGTTAATGGCTATGTTAGAGCCAGGTGATGAAGTGGTTCTACTGTCACCTTCATTTGTCAGTTTCATGCCTCAGGTGTTGCTGGCAGAGCCAAAGGTAACGGTTAAAAATGTGTCAGTGGTTGCGGGCAGTATGTCTATCGATTTAGAACAATTGCGGGCAGCAGTTGGACCCAAAACCAGAGCGATCATAATCAATACACCAAATAATCCAGCTGGCTTTGCTCTTGAACGGGACGAGCTCTCGTCAATCTATGAGCTGGCTGAAGAATTCGATAGCTACATTATTTCAGACGAAGTGTATGAAAAACTTACGTTTTCAGACAGTGCTCATGTCAGCATTGGTTCGTTTGAAGAGTCAGTAAGCAGAGTTATAACTATCAACGGTTTTAGCAAGTCTCACGCACTCACAGGTTGGCGACTGGGTTATGCGTGCATACCATCCCAACTGATGTCGCGTGTGACCAAAATTCAGCAACATATGTACACCAATACCTGCACATTCGTACAACAGGCAGTAGCGGAGGCATGGGAGTTCGATTGTAAACACCTCACAGATTATCGTGATTTGCTCAAAACACGCGTCGATCAAATCTCGGCATGGATAAACACAATGCCACAGTTGTCGTATATCCCACCAAAGTCCGGTTTTTTTGCATTTGTGTCAATTAACGCTTTAGGCATAACATCGAATGAATTCTGTTCTGGTCTGCTGTCGGAAACTGGTGTCGCAACAACACCTGGTTTGGCATTTGGGTCTGATTGGGATGATCACTTTCGCGTGTCTTACGCAGTTTCCGATGAAGACCTGCTAAAAGGACTAACAGGTATTTCTGACTATATCGGTACGCTGAAACAGCAAGTGGGGACAAATCAAGGAGTACAATCTTGAGTGCTGTTGGCAAAATTTTGGAATACTTCAGCACTGGTCAAAAGGGCAGTCTGTCGGTTTATTGTTACTTTGGGCTGGTTCAATGAGTACCAAAGTATTACTGACCAAAGCTTTCTTCGATACAGACCTGGACTACTTGAAAGCCGGCCTGGACAAAAGCGTTGAAATCGTCAAGCCAGCTGAATTCAATGAAAGTAGTGTTTTAGCCGCCTTGCCAGAAGCAGACGTTCTACTCGGTGGCATGTTGACAGAGCCAGTGCTTGAGGCCGCATCAGAAACTGAATCAAAAGTAGCGTTTTTCCAGATTCCATGGACTGGTGTAGACACTTTGAACTTTGATGTGATAAAGCGAACGGGTGTGACTGTGTGTAATTCGCACTCAAACTCAACTGTGGTGGCTGAACATGGTGTAGGTATGTTACTGGCAGCTGCAAAAAAACTGTGTTACCACGACCGCAAAATGCGTGAAGGTGAGTGGAATCGTGTCGCGAAAGAGGGCAACGAGGTCTCCCCGTTTTCTGCCAGTCTGGTTAATCGACATTGTTTACTCATTGGCTGTGGTGCAATAGGTTCGCGTGTTGCGCAGATGTTAAATGGGTTTGGCTGCACATTTTCGTCCGTCACCCATCGAGGTGAGGCAAATATTAGCGGACTACGTCAAGCTTTCGATTATTCTCAATTGTATTCGGCTCTGTCTGAGGCAGACTATATATTTGTATCTGTTCCGCTAACAGACAACACGAAGCATATGATTGACTCGACCGCATTTGATGCTATGAAAATCTCTGCAATTCTCGTTAATGTGTCCCGAGGCGACGTATTGGTAGAAGATGATCTTTATAACGCTTTAAACGAACAGAAAATCGCTGGGGCAGCGGTTGATACTTGGTATCAATACCCCTCTGCTACAAACAAAAAACCGTTTCCCTCTGCAACAAACGATTTTCATAAGCTAAACAATATAGTGATGTCACCGCACCGGGCAGGCTATGTTGACGCGGGTTTCCCTCATTTGGACGATGCAATTGAGAACATAAACCGACACGTCGCCGGGAAGCCACTTCTGAACATAGTTGGGTCAGCCCAAGGGTATTGAACAAATCGTGAATATATTATTAACCTGTGTCGGACGCCGAAACTACCTTGCTCAGTACTTTAAAGAAGCCAGTGGTAAGCGTGGTCTGGTGGTTGGAGTTGACCGTGATATGACGGCACCGGCCCTTGCCGATTGCGATATTGTTTGCGAAGTGCCGTCAATTGATGCTCCAGACTATATTGACGAAATTCTCGGCATTTGTCAGCACCATGACATTCAAATGTTGGTGAGTCTGAATGATCTTGAATTGCCTATAATTGCTCGAAATAAGGACAAATTAAAGGAAATTGGCGTTTCAGCTATCGTTTCTGACGAAGCATTGATTAACATGTGTTTTGATAAATACGAAAGCTTCCAATGGCTGGTAGAAAACGGGTTTGATACACCGCACACGGTATTGGATATAGATGATGCCAAAGTGGCCATTGATGCCAGCCGGCTCAGTTTTCCGTTGATCGTGAAGCCTCGATGGGGCAGTGCGTCCACCTGTGTATTTACGGTTAATTCGGTCGAAGAGATGGAGTTGGCTTACGGACTTACACAACACCAGCTGACGAGAAACTTGCTTAAGGGTGTGAGCAATGCGGACAAACAGAATATTGTTATTCAGCAGAAGTTGAGTGGCACCGAATTCGGTATTGATGTGCTTAACGATCTATCAGGCCAGAACAGGCAAATTTTGGTCAAACAGAAAATTGCTATGCGATCGGGTGAAACGGATAAAGCGAGCTTGGTGCGTAGCCCGATTCTGGAAAAGCTAGGTGCAGACATTGGGGCCAGGACGGGGCACATAGGTAATTTGGATTGCGATGCGTTTCTGATTGATGGAAAAGCCTATGTTTTAGAGCTCAATCCACGATTTGGTGGCGGCTATCCGTACTCGCATTTGGCAGGTGCCGATTTTCCGAAAGCCATTGTTGGGTGGGTTAGTGGCAGCGCCGGCATGCCGGAGCCCAAAGAGCTTGAATATGGCGTCGTGTACGCCAAGTCTGAGAATTTGAGCCGAATGGATAACATTGAAATTCACAATGACAACGGACTTTCAGTAAAAAAAGAAAATACTGCATAAGTTACGCGTAAATAGTTAATATTACCGCTATTCCTGGTCGCCAACGGAACAGGTTCACGGTAGAATATAGGAGAGTGGCAAGGGTCACTTACTTTTTAACGGAAAAACAATGAACTGGAAAAAAACCAGCCGCTATTCCCGGTATGCCAAGCCAGCTTTCGATAGAGTTGTGGCTCTGCTGCTGCTTATCTTACTGAGCCCGGTTTTCGTAGCTGGAGTGATTTTGGCAGCCATTGCCAGTCGAGGTCAGCCATTTTTTCTTCACGAACGCCCTGGTTTTCGGGAAAAGCCGTTTCGTTTGATAAAGTTGCGTACCATGAGAGACCCTGTGGATGGCAGCGGCAAACGCCTGAGCAATATCGAGCGAATTACCCGGCTTGGACATTGGTTACGCAAAACATCAATTGATGAAATACCACAGTTGCTCAATGTTTTAGCAGGGCACATATCGCTGGTGGGTCCGCGTCCATTGGAAATTTGGTATTTGCCTCACTACTCAGACACTCAGCGACTGAGACATTCTGTGCTGCCAGGTATGACAGGCTGGGCGCAGGTACATGGCCGTAACAGCATCAGCTGGGAGCGAAAATTCGAGCTGGATATCGAGTATGTCAATTCGCAATCTCTATGGCTGGACTTGAAGATTCTGTTTATGACAGTGGGCAAGATTTTCAGAAGCAGCGATGTAAATGCTGGAGAGAATTCCACTATGGATTCGTTTGCTCCACGGCCGTAGGCTTGATTT
>CAYTJF010000257.1:0-8247 GCA_964437945.1 uncultured Granulosicoccaceae bacterium | reverse complement strand
CGTATAAGGTACTCAAAGGTAGCGATGTGAATGCGGGCGCGACAACCACGATGGCTTCTTTTGCACCACGGCCGCAGGCTTGCTAAGCCCGGTTTTAAACAGGAATTCTCCAAGTGGTATGTGTTGGGGGGCAGTTCGATTCTGCCCCTTCTTTTTATGAGGGAATCGAGCTGCCGATTTGTCATCATTCTGCGCAGTCCTTGTCAATTGACCAGATGATCGTAAGAGAAAATAAAATTAGTTTCAGTCAGTGGTGCATGGCATGAAAGACACGCGGCTATGTCTTTGTCTGCCTTTGCCCAGTCAGGATTGAACGCAGCCATATCCCAGCTTCCTGTGCACTCTAAAAATAATATGTGTAGGAGTGCTTTTTATTTAAATTTGAATTTGAATTGATTCATTATCTTTCAGCAATTATATTAGCTTCCGGATGGACTCTAATTAGATGACTAATACCTATGTCAGTTACCTCAGAAGTTATTTCACTTCCATCGGATCAGGATGCCACTGGGCGAACATTAGGTGAAGATGAAATCGCAGCGTTAAATGCTGTTATTGACTCAGGCACGCTTAATAGTACGAAGGGCAGTTTTGTCAAACAGTTCGAAACAGATTTTGCAAAATTGGTTGGTGCAAAATACGCGTTCGCATGTTCCAGTGGTAGCGCAGCTATTCACTTAGCGATTGCGGCAATCAATCCAGAACCTGGTGATGAGATAATCACAACGTCTATTACTGATATGGGTGCGTTAACGCCCATTTTATACCAAGGTGCTATACCGTTTTTTTGCGATGTGAATCCAGAGACATGTAACGTAACTGCCTCAGATATCAAGAAGTGCATCAACAGTAAAACAAAAGCTATTATCGTCACTCATTTATTTGGCAATCCGTGCGAAATGGAAGAGATACTCTCTTTGGCCAAAAAATATGATTTACCGGTTATTGAAGATGCTGCGCAGGCCTTTATGGCCACATACGATAAAAAATACGTTGGTACCCTCGGTACGATTGGCTGTTTCAGTCTGCAACAGGGTAAGCATATAACGACAGGTGAGGGTGGCCTTGTGGTGTGCAACGACGATGTTATTGCTCGGCGGATGTTTTTGTTTGTCAACAAAGCTTGGGGCTATGGTGACAAGAACCCTGATCACTACTTCGCAGCGTTAAACTATCGTTTAACTGAATTACAAGGTGCGGTGGCTGTGGCGCAGTTAAAGAAGCTGGATTGGGTTGCAAAAACAAGAGTAGATTTGGCGCAGGAGCTGTCAAAACAGTTAGCTAATGTTAAAGGGATACGTATACCAAAAACCAACGCCAGAGCAGTGCATACCTACTGGAAGTATTGTTTACGGGTCGATAAAGCGGTTGTGCCGGGTGGTAGCGCGGCACTGGCAGCGGCATTGCGCGAATATGGCATTGCATCTGCTCCCAGATACATTCAGAAACCTGCCTTCGAATGTCAAGTATTTCAAGACCAAAACACGTTTGGTAGCAGTCGTTGGCCATTTACATTGGCCTCACCTGATGCTGTGGATTATTCAAAAGAGAAGTTTGCTGGGACTTATGACGCTCTTGATGGTGTTCTGGTTTTGCCGTTTAATGAACAGTATACGCAGGGCCATATAGATTTTATCGCAGCGTCTATCAAAGCCTGTATCGAAGATCTCACCGATTAGTCGGTGAGATTCTGCTGTATAGCGTTGTTGTGCTATCGTAGATCTTTAAGTCTAGGGCGAATGGAGTTTCAGGCTGTCACTACAGTTCATAACAAGGAGTTACTTTGAACCCTCTCCGTTTTGGCATCGTTGGTGCCGGCGATATCGCCACATCCTATGCAATGGCCTTCGCTGCCAGCGGTTCGGCTGAATTGGTTGCTGTTACAGACACTCGATTATCAGCAGCCAAAGCTCTGGCAGAACCATTAGGTTGCCAGGTTTACGATAACCATCAAGAAATGTGTGAGCAGATTCAGCTTGATGCCGTTGTGGTCTGTACGCCACCTATAACCCATCCTGAAATCACGACTGAATTAATGCAATTTGGTATACATATTCTGTGTGAAAAGCCTTTGGCGATTTCCAGCACTGATGCGAAGCGAATGATTGGGGAAGCAGAAAGAAATAAAGTGATTTTTACGATGGCGTCGAAGTTTCGTTATGTCGACGATTTGCGCAAAATTAAATCGGTCGTCGATACCGGTACCCTTGGCGAAATCATTCTGGTTGAAAATGTGTTCACATCGAAGGTTGATATGTCACAACGTTGGAATTCAGACCCAGCCATTAGCGGTGGCGGTGTTCTTATCGATAACGGCACTCATTCAGTTGATATCATGCGAAATTTAATGGGACCACTAACTGATCTTCAAGTTATAGAAGGGCATAGAGTTCAGGATATTCCAGTTGAGGATACGGTACGTATATTTGTTCGATCTGCTAGCGGCGCTATGGGCTGTATTGATTTGTCCTGGAGTCTCAAGAAAGAGCAACCGTTTTTTGTCAGTATCTATGGGTCCAAGGGTACAGCGTTGATCGGCTGGGCGGAATCAAAGTACAAATTGAATACAGATGATGATTGGACACATGTTGGTAATGGGTACGATAAGGTACAGGCTTTTGTCAATCAAATTGAAAATTTCGCAGGTGCAATTAAACGTGGAGAAGAGCTGCTTATTGATTCTGAAGATGCGTTAGCCTCGGTTGAAGTGATTGAAACAGCCTATGCGTCTCTGCGTAATCTGCGTTGGCAGGCGGTTGGTGTCAACGATATTCTTAGTAATATCACCGATGATAATTCGTTGGAATCCCATGGCGTTACATAAGCGTACTTATGCATGAGTGTACGTGTGCATGAGACGGCGATAATCGAAGAGGGTGTGAAACTCGGTGATGATACAGTCGTTTGGGACAATGTTCATATACGGCACGGTACGCATATCGGAGAGCAGTGCATTATTGGTGGTAAGAGCGTTATCGCCTATGAGGTTAGCATTGGCAATCGCGTAAAGATTAATTCAATGGTATACGTTTGTCACGGCGTGACTATTGAAGATGGCGTGATGATCAGTGCAGGCACATTGTTCACTAATGACCGTTTCCCTCGAGCAGCGACAAATGATTTATTGCGTCTGCGCTCCTCCGACCCCGAAGAACATACATTGACAACACGCGTCCGCGAAGGTGCGACGATTGGTGCTGGATGTGTCATCGGTCCTGATTTGGAAATTGGACGATTCGCAATGGTGGGCATGGGAGCGTTGGTGACTCGATCAGTACCCGATTTTCACCTGGCAATCGGTTCTCCTGCCAGGTCGATTGGCGCGGTTTGTCGATGTGGCGTAACACTACATAAATTCAACCAAAGTAACGCAGGCAACGAAAAAGTTACCGGCCAGCAGGTTACCTGTGATCGCTGCGGTGGTGAATACCTGATCAAGCAGTTGTGTGTATCCGAACTGTCTCAGGGTATTGTCTAGTGTGGTGTAACAGGGTTATAAGTAGATGATAATGACAACGGGTATCCAGCACTGGAGCATAGTCGGTGGCGGTATGCTGGGAATGCGAATCGCGCAACTATTAGCCGATGCTGGTGCTAAAGTGAGTTTGTATGAGGCTGCTGATAACGTAGGTGGATTGGCAGACGCATGGACCCTGGGTGATGTCACCTGGGATCGACACTACCACGTTTCCCTTTTATCCGATCTGGAACTGCGAAAGCTGTTAAGCGAATTAGATCTTGAGTCAGAGTTAAACTGGGTTGAGACTCGTACAGGATTTTTTACTGATGGCGAGTTGTACTCCATGTCAAACACCGTTGAATTTTTACGTTTTCCACCATTACGATTACTAGACAAAATCAGACTTGGAGGTACCATTTTTCTTGGGTCAAAAATTTCAAATTGGAAGAGGCTTGAGAATATTCTGGTTGAAGACTGGCTGCTAAAATGGTCTGGCAAACGCACACTTGAAAAAATGTGGTTGCCATTACTTCGAGCGAAATTAGGCGAGAACTATAAAAAAACCTCTGCTGCCTTTATCTGGGCAACCATTGCTCGTATGTATGCAGCTCGACGATCTGGATTAAAAAAGGAGATGTTTGGTTATGTTTCTGGCGGTTATCGTCGAGTGCTTGATCGATTCCAGAACCGACTTGAACGAGCAGGCGTTACTATTCATACCGGGGCACGCGTTTCCAGTATTGAGTCAAATGATGACGGTGTGATCCTGCAATTTCAAAACGGTCATAAGCAGCAGTGCGACCACGTCGTTTTGACCATACCATCAAAGCTCATTGCTAAAGTCTGTTCACAGCTTTCGGTTCTTGAACATAAGCTACACAACGACATAAAATATCAAGGTATTGTCTGTGTGTCGATGGTTTTAAAAAACAGTTTGTCGTCTTATTACGTTACTAATATAACGGACGAATGGGTGCCATTTACTGCAGTTATTGAAATGTCGGCATTGGTAGATAAGAGTGAATTTGGTGGTAAGGCACTAATTTATCTGCCTCGCTACGCTGACCCGAACGATCCGGTATTTGAGCGCACTGACGATGAGTTGCATGATGAGTTTGTTGTCGCACTTGAGCGTATGTACCCGAATTTTAATCGTAGCCATGTAGAAGCATTTCGAGTATCTCGCGTTCGACATGTTGTAGGCTTGCCGGTCCTTAATTATTCTACGCGTTTACCGCCAATGAAAACAACGGTGCCAGGGGTATATTCTGTGAATTCTACGCAGATTCTGAATGGAACATTAAATGTGAATGAAACATTGAACCTCGCCCAGCAGGCATTCGAGCAGTTATTGCATCCTGAGTTGCTCAATACTAGTGGATGGACCACTAGTGGATGGACCACTAGTAACCTAACAGAGCATGCTGCACCTGAAAACGAGTACATGCCTGGCAACTTAAGTAAACATTCATACAAAAATATGCGTAGAAAAAAATGAGTAACGATAGGACAAAACCTGTTGCCAGTCTGTCGCTGGATCTTGACAACAAGTGGTCATATATGAAAACACACGGAGATATCGGTTGGGAAACATACCCTTCGTACTTCGATATTGTTGTACCACGATTTCTAAGTATGTTGGAAAAACGCGAACAACATATTACTGTTTTCATTGTGGGGCAAGATGCTGCGCTGGATAAGAATCGAGAAGCGCTTGCATCGATATCGGCAGCAGGTCATGAGATCGGTAACCATTCGTTTAAGCATGAGCAGTGGTTGCACCAATATAGCCTTGCAGAAATTGAAACTGAATTAGCGATGGCCGAATCGCATATTGAACGAGTCACACAACAACGACCTGTTGGGTTTCGCGGTCCGGGATTCGCTTTTAGTCCAACACTACTGAGTGTGTTGAGTGAACGCGGCTATAAATATGACTGTTCAACCTTTCCTACATTTCTTGGGCCTCTTGCACGACTGTATTATTTGCTTACTGCAAAGCTGGATGAAGCACAGAAAGAAGAACGCAAGCTTCTGTTCGGGAAATTTACCGAAGGGTTTCGCTCTTTGCGACCTTATCATTGGGAGATCAAGCCATCGGCTGCATCCGATCAGCCACTGGATAAGCCATCACGCTTGCTTGAAATTCCTGTCACTACAATGCCATTGTTCAAAATTCCTATACACGTAAGCTA
This sequence comes from uncultured Granulosicoccaceae bacterium, assembly GCA_964437945.1. GTDB lineage: Bacteria > Pseudomonadota > Gammaproteobacteria > Granulosicoccales > Granulosicoccaceae > Granulosicoccus. The sequence goes on along the minus strand of CAYTJF010000257.1, from coordinate 2,592 downwards.
CCTGCTTTATCTTGGACAATTTTCTGTACGGTTGTCGATGACTTACTGGTACATGAGTTTAAAAATGTGTCAGCTGTTTAGAGTTGAGCCTTCGCTTTTACTGCATCCACTCGATTTTATGGGTTGCGATGATGATCCGGATTTAGCGTTTTTTCCTGCGATGGGTCAGCCTGCAGAACCTAAATTGGAGCTCGTAGAGAAAATACTGGATGTGTTCACTGATCGATATGATGTTGTAACCATGAAAAGACATGCAGAAATTGCACAGCAAACCAAAAAAGTGTCCGAATTAATCCTGACAAAATCTGACGAAATTATCAGTTAACTGCGCTAATGAGTAATAACTCAGACACAAAATCTGAACGCTATTACGGCAATTTTACCAATCCAATTGGGTTGGCGATTCGACTTCTGATATCGGGAAATAGCATTGCCTATCACACGCTGGCGCGTGAAATAGCCCGACCATTGCTTTCGCCAATTGATAGACTGATGCAACGCAAAGAACTCAGTTTATTGGTAGATAACAAGGAAATCCATCAGCCAATATTGCTTATTGTTGGCCCTCCTCGTAGTGGGTCTACGCTACTGAACCTTGCGCTTTCACAAGCATTGGAGGTGAGCTGGTTTCCCAACGTGAGCCAACTATTTCCACGCTCGCCTATAGTCGCAGCCAGATGGTTTGCTAACCAGACAAAAAAGCAATTTCGATTGAGCAATTATTATGGTAATACGCCAGGTTTGGCACTTCCTAATGACGGATACAGTATTTGGAATCGATGGTATGGCTATGATCGATATGTTCCTAGAATGTCAGCTAGTTCGGTTGATTCCATGCGACTATTTATGGCGGCATGGATCAATAGTTTCGAAAAACCATTGCTGAACAAGAACAATCGCAATAGTCTCTGTATACAGCAGTTAAGTGAAGTGCTTCCTACTGCACACTTCATCGTTATTTCTCGTCACCATGCGGATAATGCTCGCTCACTTGTACGTTCGCGTGAGTTTGTGCAAGGTAGTAAACATAAGCCATGGGGTCTGCTAAGCCATGCAGATCATAAAGATGATGAGCTGGGGTACATCGAGGACATATGCGATCAACTTTTCCAAATACGTGCTCAGATGAGTGCTGAATTGTCTGCTGTGGACCCAACTAAGGTTACCCAAGTGCGTTATGAAGACTTTTGCGACGATCCGCTTAACGTAGTTAGTTCAATTGCGTCACGCGCACGCGTTAATATTCGTGATGAAGGAATTCAGGCTTTATCAACGATCAGAAAATCAAACTCGAGATTGCTGCTAGCAGAAGAAGAACGTCGCTTGAGTGAATGTCTGATTCAATATGGATTGAATTGAACCCATTGTTTGAAAGCACAGTTTTCAAGAAAAGAGTTTTAATGAAAACAGTATTTCAGAAAGTTAGTGTTTCAGAAATTAGTTTTAATACAATTATCTAAGATTACCGCTTTCTGCCAGTTCGTTTTAAATTACGTAGTTCAGTAGATCCTAAGTGAAATAAGTCCTCAAAGTAGCGTTTGTTTTGTAGCGCAATCATGCCAAGCCCGACAAACTGCAATGCAAGCATAGTGGACATTAATGCCAGGAAAACAATATGCGGATAGTTTTTATAAACCAATGCAAACGCATCAGAGTAAGAAAAATCATTGCTAGTATCTTTGAGCGTTTGTATTGCATCCAAAAAGTGCGAAATCATGCAGAAATTTACGTATAGCGAGAATAGTCCGACCAGTAATCCAGGTAGAACGAAAAATCGAAAAGGGCGGAACGTGAATCCCGATACAACAGTAGAGTGGATCTGTCGTAAAAGTCGTAAGCTGGAAGTTCGAGACTGTTCGTATTGAAGCTGCGGTTCCCAGTCAAGCCGGCCCGGAATTTCGCCAATTTTTGCGTGTACCACAGTTGCTTTACGCAGCATCTCGGGCATGATATCCATTTCCATGGAACGCAGGTCCAGAGATCGGATGAATGAGCCATCGTATACCCTGACCATTGATGTCAGGGTTGATAAGTGACCGTAAGAGAATAGCCCCAAAAATTTGTTTCCGATGATACTCAAAGTACGCCTAAGCCATGGTACGTTTTTTATTGTGCCGCCAGGCATATAAGGTGATGCCAGTACAATCTTTGCGTGTGTTTCGCGTATCTTCGACAGCAGTTCGCCAATATGCTCTACGTCGTAGCTCAGATCAATGTCCAGTGTTATGACATAGTCTCCGCGAGTATTAGCAAAACCAAACTTGAGTACTTGCCCCAGGCCGAAATTTTTTGGATGGTGTAACGCTGTTATGAAAGAGTATCTCTCGGCCAATGAATTGGCAATCTGGGCGGTGTTGTCCGTACTGCCATCATTTATAATGAGCAGCTCCCACTCATATTGCTGTTGTAGTTGCTGTTCCGGGTTTTGCAAATAATCACAGATCTGGTTGACGTGATTCTCTAACAATGGTTCTTCGTTGTAGGCGGGTAATATAATTGATACCAGTGGGCGCTGCTGGTCGGGCGTAGTCTTGTCCATGATCGTGCCGATCTTAAATTTAATTATTACTTTTTAATTATTACTCTAATGCT
>CAYTJF010000256.1:0-8310 GCA_964437945.1 uncultured Granulosicoccaceae bacterium | reverse complement strand
GAACAAGGCCAGGTGCTGGAATACCATCTTGACGTTTCGTCGATTGGGTGGCACCCGAATAACCGATGAGCCCTTTATCTGGATGTCACCGTGATCTGGAGTTTCAAACCCGGCAATCATGCGCATTAAAGTAGTCTTGCCACACCCAGATGGCCCAAGAATGGAGAAAAAGGAACCCGGTTGTATGTTGAACGATACATTGTCTACGGCATGAACATTGCCGAAGTGCTTTGATAGCTGCTTACAGGCCAGATCATAAGTTTCTGCACTGGTGTTCATAAAAAAAAAGGGGATGATTGTGGCTTGGCCAGGATAGTAGTAAACCTGGCAATCAAGCGATCGCCAGGTTTAGTATAATAAACAGCCGTTTAGCCACCGGTTGCTGCTTTGATTTTCTCTAGTGTTTTGCCTTCCATGTCTTCAACACCAGGGGGGATGTTCGCAAAGAATTTCAAGTTTTGAACGTCTTCATCTGAAAACGCAGCATTGACTGCCGCTTTTTTGTCGTCAGGTAAAAGATCTTTAGCGCCAACAACCGCTGCCATTGCACCTGTGCTAGCCGACATGAGCTTGACATTCTCAGGTTCGAGTACAAAGTTAATCCACTTGTACGCCGCATCATCTGCTTTGCCTTTGCGTGGGAACGCGAATGTGTCTATCCAGGCAAGTGCGCCAGTACTGGGCGGCACAAAAACGATATTCTCGTTCTCAGCATAGAGTTTATATGCTGTTGAATCCCATGTTTCAGATGCCACAATCTCACCTGATAACATCATGGCCGATAAGTCATCGCCGCCTTGCCAGTAAGCCTTGATATTTTCTTTACAGCTAATGAGTTTGTCAGCTACTTTGTCTAGAATTCCCTGATACTTATCCAAATCGCTGTAGGCGGCAAAAGGGTCTTCGCCCATGGCAAAGGCCGTTCCAAGCAAGATGGTCCTTTTCAATCGCATTGAGGTCTTGCCTTTGTATTTAGGGTCGCACAGATCGTCCCAGCCAGCTAAATCGGGTGCCATGGATTTATCCGCCATTAGCCCTGAGGTTCCCCATTGATGTGGTACAGCGTAGACCTCACCTTCTATTGTGGTGTTGGCTTTCACGCCATCGAGTAACTTGGACTCCATACCGGATGTTTCAATCTTGGATAAATCCAGCGGTTTATAAATATCGTATTCGAGTTGTGCTGCATAGATACGGTCATGGCTCGGTTGCGCCAGATCGAAACCTGCCCCGCCAGTTGCGCGCAGTTTGGCGATCATTTCTTCGTTATTCGAGAACGTGACTTCAACGTCGATGTCAGGGTATTTTTCTTCAAACATTTTTACAAGATTATCCGGGGCATATGAACCCCAGGTAAGAAGCCTGAGTGTTTCTGCTGATGCAATTCCGGTGGCGCCAAGCGCTAAAGCTGCAACAACAGCTGTGTAGATTGGTTTCATTTATAGTCCCTATTGGTAAATTAAGCTGATATGGCTGTTTAACAACGTAAGTTGAGTATTTTTAGAATCCAACAATCAACGTGATAAACCCTATAGTATGCACGTTGGCTGGGCGGTCGCAACTGGTCTAAACGCCAATTGATTTAGCCCAGGCGTTACTGATATTGTTAACGGCTAGGTGACGGTGCCTGCCCAGCCTGCACCAATGTAGAAACTAACCAAGGTGGGGAAGGTTTAACATAGCGATATTTCAATTTTATGAAACTCTCGAAGATAGAAACCTTCACTAATGAATTTGTCTGTTTTGTTAAAGTTACCACCGACGATGGCCACACGGGCTGGGGGCAGGTAGCGCCGTACTACGCTGATATTACAGCCACAGTTTTACATCGTATGGTTGCACCGCACGTTCTTGGCATGGATGCTCTGGATATCGACGCAATAGTCGATTTAGCCGTCGAACGAGAACACAAGTTTCCTGGGTCTTTTTTGCGTCGAGCGATTGGCGGTATCGATACCGCGCTGTGGGATATGCGTGGCAAGCTTGAAAGTAGGAGTGTGTGTGAATTGCTGGGTGGGACGCCGGGGGATGTTCGGGCCTATGCGTCGTCAATGAAGCGAGACATCACTGAAGAAAACGAAGCAGCGCGATTTCTCAAGCTACGTGATCAGTACGGTTTTGATGCATTTAAATTTCGCGTTGGAGCAGAATGTGGTCACGATGTGGATGAATGGCCAGGCAGGTCCGAATCTATCGTAAAGACAATCAGGTCAGCTCTTGGTCCGGAGCCTGCGCTATTGGTGGACGGCAATTCCGGGTTCTCTCCGGCGCGTGCTATTGAGCTTGGACAACATTTACAAGATAACGGCATTTCACACTTCGAAGAGCCATGTCCATATTGGGAATACCATCAAACTCTGGAAGTGACTAACGCTCTGGGTATTGATGTTACCGGCGGTGAGCAAGATTGCGAACTACAGAATTGGCAGCACATGATAGACCTGAAAGCCGTTGATATCGTGCAGCCCGATGTGTGTTATCTCGGTGGAATGACCCGTACGCTCAGAGTGGCCAAAATGGCGGAGATAGCCAACATACCGGTAACACCGCATTGTGCCAATCTATCGATGGTTACTTTGTTTACCATGCATTTGTTGCGTGCCATTCCCAATGCGGGCAAATACCTCGAATTCTCTATAGAGGGCCAGGATTATTATCCATGGCAGTCCAATTTATTTGTTCAGTCGCCGTATGACATTACCGATGGCAAGGCTAGCGTTACCGACACGCCGGGTTGGGGCGTAGAGGTTAATCCGGATTGGCTCGATAAGGCTCAATATCAAGTTTCTGAGCACTGAATCACACCCATCATAACAAAGTTGTATTTCATCACAAAAACTGTCCCAGTACCCAGCAGACATCACACATCATGTTTGTATCACCAAACGTAACACACAATACACCGCTGTTTGTGACCGGTGCGCCGGAACCAGACACTTTTTCATGTGAGTATTGGGTGTTATGTTCATAAAGGTTGAGTTATGTCTGATTCTGAAATTTACAGCATTTTGAGTGCTGGTGGTGTTGTTGACGGGCACGATCCGGCTAAGGTGGTCGCTGAGTTTTGCAAACTATTCGACATAGATGCAGACAAAGCTCGTGTCTACATTGAAACGCAAAAGCACATTAAAAAAGGCCTTACCCAGTCACAGGCAATCGCGTATCGGGAACACTTCAAACGAATTGGTGTTCCTGTGACAGTGAAAAAACACAAGCCTGTGAAAACGGGTAACGTTAGCGACGTAAGCCTGACACCGGCGAAAGATGCAACACCTGAGCAGCCCAGCTCGGACAATGAAGCAGCTACAACAGCGGTTGTTGGAACTGCAGCAATTGCTGGAGGTGTTCCTAATGGCGCAAGTGTTGCCAAACAAAGTAAAGCGACCATTGTCCAGCCAAAAGAGTTTAGTTGCCCCAAGTGTGAAAAAGTACAGGTGCGTTCTGGTACTTGTCTGTCGTGTGGGATTGTCTTTGAAAAATACGAAGTAGCTCTGGCCCGCGTTAAAGACTTAAATGAAAAACTTCAGCGGCAAACGCGCCACTCAGAGCAACCATAAGATCTGCACGCACTGTTGTCGCTAAACCCAATACCACCGATGTGACCATCAATGGCGACTCGAACCGACGTGGCTTTGTCATTTCCTGACAGCCTGACCGATAACCTGGTTTTTGTCCGAGATGTTCTTCGGCGCTGAGGAAATTGAAAGTGAGTTGATTACGCAAGGTCAGCAATTCAAAGAAATGTGGGGTCCACTGAATCTGCTTTTCTTGCTTCTTGGCGCTATGGCGGCACAATAAATAGACAAATGGGTGCGGCATTGCTTGGCTGGCTAGAGGCTGGGTTGCAAAGGTAATGTTCGACATTTATTAGTGCGGCTGCTATTAGTGCTGCTGCTTTTTTTCAGTTCAGGTTAGCTCGGACGTTGCAATTGGCGTTCAATTAGTTCAAAATACACATAAACATATATAGATATCTTTATAACATGGATGTGTTGCTGTCTGGCCTGCGTGCAGCAGGCGAACTAACTCGATTAAGGCTACTTGCCCTTTGTGCGCACGGCGAGCTAAGCGTCAGTGAGCTGACGCAAATCCTCGGCCAGAGCCAGCCGCGGGTCTCGAGACACCTAAAATTACTGGAAGAGGCAGGGTTGCTCGAACGTTTTCGGGAAGGTGCGCTGGTTTTTTATCGCATTGCTGAGCGCGGTGAGCCTGCGGTACTGGCTCGTACCTTGGTCGATCTTTTACCAAGCGACAGCGTTGAGCTGAACCGAGATCTGTCACGGCTTGAGAATATACGGAAACAACGTGTTGACGCGGCCGAAGCCTACTTCAACGACAACGCTTCGCAATGGAATCAGATTCGGCGAATGCATGTCGCTGAAGCCGAAGTTGAGCAACTCTTGCTTGCTTTGATTGGGAAGAAAAAAATTGAATCCTATCTCGATATTGGCACTGGCACCGGTCGAATTCTTGCATTAATGGCGGGGTACGTTGAACACGGCTTGGGTATCGATCAAAGTACCGAAATGCTGGCATTAGCTCGAACCCAGCTTGAACAGGAAGGTTTAAAGAATGTATCAGTCAGAAAGGGGGATATGTACAGCATGCCAATGAATGACAACTGCATTGATCTGGCAACGATGCATCTGGTTTTACACTATGCACAGGAGCCACATCTTGTCATCAATGAGGCTGCGCGTACGTTAAGAAAAAATGGTCGATTGCTTATAGTCGATTTCGCGCCACATCAGGAAGAGCACCTGCGCACCGAACACAACCATCAGCGTCTCGGATTTACTGACAAGGAAATAAAACAAAGACTCAGCGATGCTGGATTAAAACCAGGCAAAACACATTCCCTAACCGGTGACCCGCTAACCGTAAAAATTTGGCAGGCCACACAACCAGGTTCAGTGCACTAATGTTGAAACCTACTATACACAAAGACTTTTAACAGGCCAATGTTGTGAAAACACCTTTATTGTCGTTTGAATTTTTCCCCCCTCGGACCGACGCACAAACTCGGCGGTTTTGGCAAACCCTGGGGTGCCTTGAAACGCTGGAACCAGAGTGGTTCTCTATGACTTATGGTGCGTTAGGCAGCGCAAGCCAGGCCAGCATAGACACAGTTGCCCAGTTGTGTAAACAAAGCACAAAACCTATTGCTGCGCACTTAACCTGTGCCGATCAAACTCGGTCACAGCTGTTAACTACCCTCGAGAATTTCAAAACGATGGGAGTCAAGCACATCGTCGCTTTGCGTGGCGATTGCGTCCCAGCAGGCTCAGGTAGTAAGTTTTATAAATTCAGGTTCGCCAGTGAATTGGTCGAACTTATCAAAGAATCGGGTGATTTTGACATCAGTGTGGCGGCCTATCCCGAGGTGCATCCAGAGGCTGCTTCAGCCCAAAACGATATGGATGTTTTAAAACTAAAATTCGATGCGGGTGCATCACGAGCACTAACGCAGTTTTTCTTTGAACCTGAAGTGTTTCTGCGCTGGCGTGACAAAGCGGTGAAACACGGTATTGATGGTGCACTGATCCCAGGAATATTGCCCATTCATGATATAAATAAAGTAATAGATTTTAGCCAACGCTGCGGTGCTAGCGTTCCCACTGCTTTGATTGAGCGGTTCAACAGTACAAACAGCGAACACACCGCACAACAAATGGCGATTGATCATTGTGTCGATCTTTGCCAGACGCTAAGGCATGAAGGCGTAGAAAAATTTCATCTATACACTTTAAATCAATCAGATCTGTCGTACGAGGTTGCTAAATCTTTGCTAGGGGTAGAGGCAAGTACTGCGGCCGCCTAGAGGGATGCGAACGTCCCGCCGAGCTCTTTTCGATACATTTTAAGATGCTCGAACCGCACCCTTGGTTGATGAACACTATATAATTGGGTCTCCCACGTTATTTAGCTGTTTACCCAATGTCCGATACGCCCAAAGTTGGCTTTGTTAGCCTCGGTTGTCCCAAAGCACTCGTTGATTCTGAAAGAATTCTGACTCAGCTTCGCACTGACGGCTACCAGGTAGTACCCGACTACAACAGTGCCAATATCGTGGTGGTTAATACCTGTGGTTTTATCGATAGCGCAGTAGAGGAATCCCTCGATGCCATTGGTGAAGCGCTGGACGAGAACGGCAAAGTTATCGTAACCGGCTGCCTGGGTGTAAAAAGCGAAAATATTCTGGAACATTTTCCTCAAGTTTTATCGGTTACTGGTCCGCAAGCCTACGAAGAGGTGGTGGGTGCGGTACACCAGCATGTTCCCATAACAGTCGAGCACAACCCATTCACAGAACTGGTGCCACCTCAAGGCATTAAGTTAACGCCCCGTCACTATGCCTACCTGAAAATATCAGAAGGGTGTAATCATCGCTGCAGTTTTTGCATCATCCCATCGATGCGCGGCAAGCTGGTTAGTCGCGATGCTGGCGACGTTATGGCAGAAGCTCAGCGCCTTAAGGATGCCGGTGTGCGCGAATTACTGGTTATCTCGCAAGACACCAGTGCTTATGGTGTCGATATGAAATACCGTACCGCTTTTTGGGAAGGCCGACCCATTAAAACCCGCATGAAAGAACTGTGTGAAGCGCTTGGTGATCTTGGTATTTGGGTGCGTCTGCATTACGTTTATCCGTATCCACATGTAGACGAGATTATTCCTCTTATGGCACAGGGGCTGATACTGCCGTATTTGGATATTCCATTTCAGCACGCAAGCCCGCGCATCCTGAAACTCATGAAACGCCCGGCAGCTGCCGAGAATAACCTGACTCGCATTCGAGCGTGGCGGGAAATCTGCCCGGAGCTAACGGTTCGCAGCACGTTTATTGTTGGCTTTCCTGGTGAAACAGAAGCTGAATTTCAAGAGCTGCTGGATTTTCTGGAACAAGCGCAGCTTGATCGGGTAGGGTGTTTCCAATACTCACCAGTAGAGGGTGCTGCAGCGAACAACTTACCTGACCCTGTGCCAGATGAGGTCAAGCAAGATCGGTTCGAGCGCTTTATGCAAACTCAGTCGAAGATCAGTCAGGCGAAGCTGAAAGCTAAAATTGGTAGCCGACAGATAGTGCTCATTGACACCGTTGGTGAAACCGATGCTGTGGCAAGAAGTTCAAGTGATGCACCAGAGATCGATGGCGTTGTGCATGTATCAGTTGACGACTACGACATTGAACCGGGTGATTTTATTGAGGTGGATATCACGGATGCAAACGAGCACGACTTGTTTGGTGTCATACCAGCATCGTGAATAAGACTAAATGGCATAGCCCATAGCCCATAGCTCATAGCTCATAGCTCATAGCTCATAGCCCATAGCTTATCGCGTTGTGATTTGGCGAATCATGTATTAGCTGACAGCGAAGTCACGTTTAGCAGTAGAAATAGTGACGGTGAATCCCATAACCACATCCATCAGCGCCGCGGTTGTCATAATCAAAAAAGTGACGTTGCCTAAACGCGATATTGTCAGAAATTCAATCAGAAAAAACACGAACACAAGCAATGACAACGCGTGATCGATAATGGATATGACCGACGTGCGCGTGGCCTTGAAGGTTTCCACATACAGAAAAAATATACTCGCCAGAATAAAGGCATCGCTTACGGTCAACGATATGATTCGCCTCGATGGTAAGTCGAACTCGAACAGAATGACATTGAGCATGGACTGATCAACCGGCCCTGATAACATGACTATGTTGGCTGCGATCAAGACGTAGAAGAATAAGGGAATCGAGAGAATAAGTCGCATCGTAGACTGCCAATCCAGTGTTAGGGTTAGCTATAGAGTATAGAAATTAAAGCCATTTTTGTGCTGAATTACGTTTTTTTGGCGATTTTGAAGCAAACTTTATACGTACAGCTTTGTTAGTCCATTGAGCATCCGACTAAATGCACTCGCATTGCTGAACTGGCAACCATTGCATATTTAGCATTGACCATCCGGCTTCGTCAGCCTGCGCGTACGGGGCAGGGACCTGCTCTGCCAGTGAGATCAAATTCCATTGTGCTCACAATAACCTGCGTGGCACCTGTTGCGGCAGTTGCTCGCCTGTACGGCTCAGTGGTTGGTGATCACGTATTTGGTGTATCTACCCATTACCATAATAATTGCCGCAGGTATCGGCTACTATTGCCTGAGTCATCGTCAAACATGGCTAATCGCTGTTGGTGTACAAGTCCCTCGTGTTGACTGCCACAACCCGGAAAGCTATAACCCAGATATCTGCACCCCAGAAGACCTCATCACAGAAGGCCACAGCGCAAAAAGTCGCAGCCCTAAAAGTGGTCA
>CAYTJF010000255.1:0-8528 GCA_964437945.1 uncultured Granulosicoccaceae bacterium | reverse complement strand
TCTACGAGCGATTGCATGCAACTCGCGCCAGTTTCTTCGATGGAGAAAAGACGGGCGATCTGGTGCAACGCTGCTCCTCGGATGTAGAGACAATACGTGCTTTTCTTGCGTCTAACCTGGTCGATATAAGCCGTTCGATATTGCTGTTGATTTGCGTAACGCCAGTACTGTTCTGGATAGATACAACGCTTGCTTTCGCGTCGCTGTGTTTAACGCCATTGCTGATTCTGGGCTCGTACCTGTTTTTCTCTCGGGTGAAGGCACTGTTTCTCAAGTCTGATGAAGCTGAGGGGCGAATGACTGCCTGCCTGCAGGAAAATCTGACTGGAATTCGAGTGGTGCGCGCGTTTAATCGACAGGCCTTTGAGATCGAGAAATTTGCCAAGTGTAATGATGACTTTCGGGCATGTGAATATCATCTGGTGAAGATCTTGGCGTACTTTTGGTGTCTGAGCGATTTTGTTTCGTTTAGCCAGATTGGCATAGTGTTAATAGGCGGCGCTTTCAGAGTGCAGAGTGGTCAAATAAGTGTGGGTGATCTGTTTGCGTTTATTACTTATGTCTCGATGGTGATCTGGCCAATTAGACATCTGGGCAAAGTGCTCGTCGACAGTGGAATGTCGATGGTTGCGTTGAACCGGATCAATCACATACTGGTCCAGCCAGATGAGTCGAGCGGGCAGATACCAAACATTGTGCGAGCGTCTGGCGCGTTACGCATTCGTCAGCTCTCGTTTGGTTACGCTTCGCAGCCTGCTGAAAAGGGGTTAATGGATACAGGAGTAATAGAGGAAGGGTTAGCCAAGAGCCGCTTTGCCGAACAAGAGCCGGTAACTACAGCAACAAATATGCTGCAGGATATTAATCTTGATATTAAAGCCGGTGAGACGCTGGCCGTTGCTGGTGCTCCTGGTAGCGGTAAAACGACATTAATAGCGTTGCTGTTGAAACTGTATGAGTACCGGCATGGTTCTGTCGAGCTTGATGGGTATGAGATAAACGATCTCGACAAGCATTGGCTGCGGAATCAGATTGCGGTGGTTTTTCAGGAGCCATTTCTTTTCTCTCGCTCTATTAAGAACAATCTGCGCGTAGGTAGCGAAGAAGCAGGTGACAATGAAATGCAAGCTGCCTGTCAGGATGCCGCATTGCACGAATCCATCATGGGTTTTAGTGGGCACTACAACGCTGTCATTGGAGAGCGGGGCGTAAGCTTATCGGGTGGACAACGCCAACGTTTGGCCATTGCACGTGCATTAATGAAAGATGCGCCAATTTTGATTCTCGATGATGCTTTGTCAGCTGTTGATAGCAGAACAGAAAAAGCGATATTGGAGGCTTTGCAGAGTCGTACAGGTATGCAGACAACATTGATCGTTGCTCATAGATTATCGACATTCAGGCATGCCGATCGGATTGCTGTAATGGAAGCCGGAAAAATTGTACAGCTTGGCACGCATGCAGAACTGTCCAATCAGGTTGGGCACTATCAACGCCTGTGCGCGATTCAGAACGAACTTGAGTCAACAATGCAAGCTGACCTTGATATGACGAATAAGCCGTTAGTTACGGTCTGAGAAATCCTGTTAACTGGGAGATCATCATGAATGAACTAGATGCCATAGACGAAAAAGATGACCAGGAGTTCAGCAACGCACTACAGAGTGAACTCTGGATGCAGTTGTGGGCTTACGCACGCCGATACCCAAAAGATCTAGCGTGGCTTGCCGCGTTTGCGTTGGTAACCGGTGCTATGGAAATCTGTTATCCATTGATAACCGGATCAGTAATTGATGCCGTGGCTGCTGATGCTCACAGTTCAAAGCTGTGGAACTACGCGCTTTTGTATGCACTGACCACCATTGTTATTAGCGTATCTATTGGTGGTTTTATTCGCGTTGGTAGCAAACTGCGAACTCGCATCAGTTGTGAAATTCGAAGAGATGGGTTTGCGAACCTGCAAGCCTTGTCTTTCAGCTATTTTAACCACCGTCCGGTGGGCTGGTTAATGGCGCGCATGACGTCAGATTGCGATCGTCTGTCGCATATACTGGTGTGGGGGTTTCTGGACCTTGTATGGGGTAGCACAATGATGATCGGTATCATCATTGCGATGTTCTGGCTGAATCCTCAGCTTGCAACTGTTGTGCTTTGCGTAATGCCTTTACTTGCTGTGGCTTCGGTTTATTTCCAAAAACGTTTGCTCAGCAGTGCACGTGCTGCAACGGCTGTTAATAGTCGAATAACGGCGAACTATAACGAAGCGATCAGTGGTGTGCTCACCAGCAAGGTATTTGTACGAGAGCAAGCTAACCTTGATGAGTTCAACGGTCTTACTCATCGGTTGGCCAGTGCCAAAATACGAAACGCTACTTATGCGTCTATCTATCTGCCTATTGTAGTAACGTTGGCCAGTTTGGCTATCGGTTTGACACTGGTCATGGGTGGTATCGAGGTGTTAGGTGGTGCGATAACCGTTGGTACTCTGGTCACTTTCATGGGTTTTGCCAACAATATATTCGAACCGGTTGAGAAGATTGGTGAGCGTTTTGCCGAGATGCAAATGGCGCAAGCATCCGCTGAGCGTATTCTTGGTTTGATAAACGAGGAACCTGCCATTGTGGACGCTGAAGATATTCGGGTAAACAATACAGACACTATGCCGATCACGCGTGTTCAATTAGTTGATGTGTGTTTTGCCTATGATAAAGATCAACCCATTCTGGATAGTATTAATGTAGATGCGAGTTACGGCAATACTATTGCCATCGTTGGACCCACTGGTGGCGGCAAAAGCACACTGGTTAATGTGCTGGCACGTTTTTATGAGCCAACGCAGGGTTCAGTGCTGATAAATGGTCTGGATTATCGGCAGTATTCTCAGCACTGGTTACAATCACGCCTTGGTGTGGTACTGCAGGATAACCATATTTTCAGCGGCACTATTATGAGTAACATCCGCTACGGGCAATTGGCAGCGACAGATACTCAAGTCATCGAAGCGAGTAAGCTGGCTGGTGCGCATGAATTCATCATGAGCTTTGAAGGTGAGTACAACGCTCAGGCTGGAGAGGGCGGTAATAGACTCTCCGCCGGTCAGAAGCAATTAGTCTCTCTGGCCCGAGCCATTGTCGCCGACCCACAAATTCTCATTATGGATGAGGCAACTTCATCAGTGGATACCGAGACTGAACAGCAAATACAAAAAGGCATGGCCTCATTGCTGAAAAACAGGATGGGATTTATTATTGCGCACCGTTTATCGACTATCAGACAAGCAGATCGTATTCTGTTTATTGATCAAGGAAAGATCGTGGAGCAGGGTACGCACAAAGAGCTGATGATCAAAGGTGGGCGATACCGTACGCTCTATGAGTCGCAGCAATTGGATGATAGTACGAAGAAGCTGTATGTTTAATTGTATTGTTTGGTTGTAGAAAGTTGAATTGCTATAGATTAATTTAGTCGTTAGATTGTCAGAGCAGAACTCAATTTAAAATATGGATATGGGATACGATGGTCATGCATTGTAATATTTGCGTGCAATGCATGACCTGATTCTATCCACTGATATTGAGATATGGACCATATTTGTATGATTTGCATGGAGCCAATGATATGAATACTTCTTCAACTAAGATCAAATTCGACGAGCATGATAAGTTTGGTCCAGTATTGAATGTAAGTTTTATATCGAATCGCTACTCTCGTGTACTTTTATCCAGACGAATGTACAGGGCAATCTCGCTCTACATGTTTGTATTTGTTATTATTCTTTCGGTAGCGGGTAACGCAGTTGGTGCGACCTGTATCATACCTTGCTCGGTAGGTTTGTCCATCCAGCTAACAGCGCGGCTTGCCATACCGCCCCTACCGTGGAATCCCAGCACCAACGGAACATCTTGCGTTGGTTGAGCCGGTACGTGCATGCAAAAGTGTCGTGGTATGCCATCTATATCGATTGAGCAACTGTTGAACTCTGGGTTTCCGCAACTACGAACAACCGCAGGCACACCCTGATCAGGTGGGGAGCACATTGCCTGTGCGGTTGCGTCAGTAGCCTAGAACAACCCCATGAATAAAAACACAACCGCTGCACCCAATTTTGCAAATGCACTATTCCTGTTAGACAACTTGAATGAAGGCTGTCGTCTGTGCCTGATTCCCCGTTGTTAGTTTCATCTTGTTTTCCTCCTAAATTAGCTATTCAATGTGTGAAAAGCGATAGCTCGAACTCGATGCTAAATCGCTAAACGGGCACGTTGGAACTGTAATTACGCTTGCCTTAACCACTAAGGCGCGAAAAATCGCTTATAAGGCTCACCTAAATAGATTAGGCGTAGTGAAAGATGGGGATTGTTTGATGTATCACTGAGTATTGATATGGCTCAAATCAAAATTTCCAGATGGGAAGTTAGTACCAGAGAGTGAGTACCGGTTGAATGATTGTAGGACGACTTGAGTGGTGATATTCGCCCTGACGAAAATTCATCTGGACAAAGCAAACATCTGATGTTTGAATGGTGTTACGTCTAAATTACTATCAGTACGACAATCTATAGTGGAGGGATTTGTTATACGGAGTTAGCCCGTATGCCTGTGTCAGTTTAAAGCAAAACATTTTTACCAAACTGTGTTTTACCACTGGCATGCTAAACACATGTCAACATAATAACGGAGGAGAAAACCATGCTTAGAAAAACAAAACACATTTTACTCGTCAGCTCGATTGCATCTATGGCGTTGTTAGGAGCTTCAACGGCATTCGCGGCAGATATGGTAGCGCTTTTGTTGCCAGAGAATGTTAACCCACGATGGGAACAACAAGATGCCAAAGCTTTCCTTGAGAAGATGGGTGAGCTGGCGCCTGATGTTGATGTAGAAGTATTCAATGCCAACAATGACACATCAGTTCAACAGCGCCAGGCTGAGCAAGCTTTAACTCAGGGCGCGAAAGTGCTGGTCGTTATTCCAATTGATGGTGAAAGCTCTGCCATTATTGCAGACACTGCAGCAGAGGAAGGTATTCCAACCATCGCATATGACCGTATGATCAATTCCAAGAACACAAAATTCTGGGTACAAGCCGATCTGGAGGGAATGGGGTTCGATCAGGCAACACACGTTATTGAAAACACCAAGGAAGGCGATACTTTGGTATTGCTTAAAGGTTCGCCAACCGATCCCAATGCGGCAGTTATTCACAACGGTCAGTTGCGTGCATTGACACCATTGTTTGAAAGTGGCGCACGCAAGATGGGTTATGAGAACTGGACTGAAGGCTGGGACCCTGCGATTGCTCGCAGATCAATGGACCAGGCTTTAACGCAACTTGATAATAAAGTACAAGGTGTGGTGTCTTCTAACGACGGTAACGCTGGGGCTGCCATTGCTTCGATGGAAGAGCAGGGCATGGCTGGAACTGTGCCGGTATCAGGTCTTGATTGTACCGTTCAAGCGCAACAACTTATGTTGTTGGGTAAGCAAACCCAGTGTGGATGGCGACCGCTTGAAGACATGGCGGCGGCTGCCGCGGCAGTAACTGCACGACTCGTCAATGGTGAGGATTTTACTGATCTTGCACCACAAACTGTGACCAATGGAGTTGGCGCGGAAGTCGCGTACGTACCGGTTGGTTCTTATTCTGCTGTTGGAGCAGAAGGCGTTGCATACGTTATTGAGAACGATACGTCAATAACCAAGGAAATGATCTGCGAAGGCGAAGCGGCTTCGACTGACTTCTGTAAGTAGAAGCCTTAAGTATGTCCGAACAGGAGCCGGTGGGGCCTGGCGCCCCACCACCTCACTTAAAAGTCAGTGGAATCCATAAGCGTTTTGGCGGTGTTCATGCACTGCAGGACGTTGACTTTGAAGTAGCGCGTGGGGAGGTCATGGCGCTGGTTGGCGACAATGGTGCCGGCAAATCGACCTTGATGAAAGTGCTTGCTGGTGCTTACAAAGCCGATGAAGGGCATTTTTTTCTGGATAAAAAATCGGTTGATATCAACACACCGAACGACGCAACCGCCTTAGGTATTCAGATTGTTTATCAGGATTTAGCGCTGTGTGAGAATCTTGATGTATCTGCCAACCTGTCATTGGGTGCCGAACCGGTGAAACCAGGCTGGCGCTTTCTTCCACGAATTTTGCGACCTATCAACGATCTTGAGATGGAAGTCAAAGCACAGCAGGCGATTGATCAACTTCAGGTACGTACGTTAAATTCAGTGCGAGCTAAAGTGAGTGGTCTTTCAGGCGGCCAACGCCAGGCGATTGCCATTGCCCGTGCGGTAGGCACTGAAAGCACGGTGGTTATGCTCGATGAACCAACCGCTGCGTTGGGAGTTGCGCAAACACAACAGGTACTTGATGTGGTTAAGCGTCTTCGCGATACGAACCATGCTGTTATTTATATTTCGCACAACATGCGAGACATTTTTGAAGTATCAGATCGTATCTGCGTGCTGCGTCAAGGTGCTAATGTTAATACATGGAAAACTTCTGATGTTACACCTGATGAAATTGTGGCTGCAATGACGCGTGGTCTTGACGAGATTGCCAAAAGTGTCGGTTAGCGTGAAGCCAGGCTTTGTAGAACGATTGCGAATGATGCGCGAAACGCGCTTTGGTGCGTTTGTGCCTGTGTTGTTTGCTCTGGCGGCCATCTGGATTTATTTTGGAATTGCTGCGCCGCTATTAGAACACTGGTCTGACCCAACATC
Organism: uncultured Granulosicoccaceae bacterium; assembly: GCA_964437945.1. Lineage (GTDB taxonomy): Bacteria > Pseudomonadota > Gammaproteobacteria > Granulosicoccales > Granulosicoccaceae > Granulosicoccus. Next base: position 1,806 of record CAYTJF010000255.1, on the reverse strand, counting down.
TGATGGTGCTCGTTTTATCTTTCTCAGTCCTCGAAATATTTATAATTTGTTTATGCAGTCGTCAATCATCGCAACCTTGGCGGTGGGTATAACGGTTGTATTACTTCTTGGGGATATAGATCTGTCTGCTGCTGCAACAGCAGGAGTTTGTGCAGCATTGCTCGGAGTTTTAATGTTGGCAGGCGTACCGAGCTTACTTGCCTGTCTTATCGTTATGGTGGTCGGTACAATTATGGGTGCTGCGCAAGGCATGTTGATTGCGTACGTGGGCATTCCGTCTTTCGTGGTCACGCTGGCAGGTCTTCTGGGTTTTCAGGGCTTGATGCAAAAGATTTTACCTACGGGAAATTTAAACATAGGTGACCCTTTTGTACGTGGCATTGCACGTGTTCTGCTGCCTGATACGCTCGGCCTCATTTTAGCTGGTGCGTTGGTGCTAATTGTATTTGTGTTCGCAATACGTCGTCAATCTCAACGGAAGTTGCTCGGTCTTGAACTCGACTCAATGGCCTCTATTCTTGCGCAAGTGTTCTTTTTCGCTGTGATTATTTTTGCAGCCGTCATAACCATGAATGCCTACCGCTCAGTTCCATTGTTGATTGTGTTGCTGATCGGCGTGACCGCCATTGTTGGCTGGGTAACAACATCTACACCGTTTGGTCGATCGATTTTTGCTGTTGGTGGAAATGCCGAAAGCGCCAGACGAGTTGGTATGGATGTTAAGCGTATTAGGGTCGCGGCGTTTGGTATCGTAGGCTTACTGGCAGCAATCGGTGGCATCTTTGGCGCTTCTCGCTACGGTTCTGTCTCTTATACCTCATTCGCAGGTGGTTCTCTGTTGTTGGAAAGCATCGGTGCTGCTGTTATCGGCGGTACCTCTTTGTTTGGTGGACGCGGCTCTGTTTGGAACGCGATACTGGGTGCATTAGTGATTGGTTCACTTGGCAACGGTCTTGATCTGTCAGGTGCAAGCGCGGCAGATAAATTGATGTTCTCCGGCGCAATACTGCTGTTAGCGGTGGCTGTTGATGCAGTATCTCGGAGTGGCTACAGTGATGGATAGAATACTTGTTATAGCGTTCGATGATGTGATGGAGTGCATGAGTGTGATGGTGAGCGTGTTGGAAAACAGGAGTTATTCAGTATGAGTGATCAATGGACAGAGCAAAATCGCCACTTGCTGGATAGTATTCTGGACCAGCTAATCCCGGCCAATCCTGAAAAAGGTATTCCATCTGCAGGCGCTTTTGGTGTCGGTGACTTCATTGCATCACGTGCAGCTGAAGACAATGCTATTTCCACTGCGCTCAATGAGTTACTTTCCAACGCTGCATCTATCGACGGAAACGTTAGCGTCGAGATGGTAAAACTACTTGAAGCAAAGTATGCAAAGAGTTTTTCATTGTTGGTTCGCCTGACATACATGGGTTATTACAGTCGACCCGAAATACGATCGCTTGTTGGGGTTGGCAGTTGGCCTGTACATCCCAAAGGGTATGAAGTCCCCATTGAATCAGCTGACCTGCTCGAGCAACTCACTGCTCCTGTTACAAATCGCGGTCGGGCATATAGAGAGCATTAATGATTAACCGGTCCGTTTGCGCATGAATAAATTTTCCGAGAGTAAAACTGTGCGAGCAATTTTCCCTGAGCAATTTTTCTAGAATAGATTTCTATGCGCAAAGACAGCAAAAAGCCAGTAGATGTTTTAATTGTTGGGGCGGGTGCGTCAGGTGCGGCCATTGCCTGGTTTCTGCTGGAAACGAGGATGCAAATTTTGTGTCTTGAACAAGGCCCGCACCTGTC
>CAYTJF010000254.1:0-8541 GCA_964437945.1 uncultured Granulosicoccaceae bacterium | reverse complement strand
GCCTGTCGGTGTTCATTCGTGTGATTTTAATTTGTATATCCAGTGTTATTGCTTCACCGGGGGAACTCCAGTTTTAACCAATATCTCCTTGTACGGCGATCCCTGCAGCAGAGTTTGTTATGGTGATCGAATAGACGGAAAAGGGGTTGGTTCCGCTTTGAGAGCAGGAACGTACCTTAGCAAATCTCACGAACCCATTTTGCTATCGTTGCGGCTGCTTCGTGCGGTGTGAGATCAGTTGTGTCCAGTTTCAAGAGCTGATTGGCGCTCAAACCGTATAGTGGCTTTGCTTCTGTCTGGTTTCGTAAAGCCATGTCTGGGTCGCGTGGTTTTCTTTTTTTGTCGCGCTCCTCCGATGAAATCCGTTCAATGTTCTCTTTGAGTTCACAATGGACATGTACGACACAAAACGGGGGGCGTGCCTTTCCGAGTTCCTCAATCCGACCCCATTCTTCATCACCCCAGTCCGAATTTCCTGCAAGAACAGTTGTCAAAACTACGGGCCGCTGGGGAGGAAGCTTATGGATCAGGTCATGTGCAATTCCTTCAATTTTTGCGACCGTTTCCCGGAACTCCGTTGATTTGAACTCGGTCAGTGCGAATGCGACGTTATACACAGAATGTATGTCCAACAGACGCCCTTCAATCTGATCAATGAGTTCGCGCCCTATGGTGAGTTTACCAACGCCAGGATAGCCATTCAGGACAATAATCATCCTTAAGCCCTACATTTTTCGGATTCTTTGTTTCAAAGCATAACAGCTAACATTACGGCTGGCATAATCTTCGTTGCATGCTCTTGTTATACCTTTTCCAGCACACAATCTACTTCAGTCTCTACCAGCCACTCTTTTTCAACGAAACCGCTCACCTCAACAAACGTACACGCTGGCTTTATAGCGGAGAATATTTCTCCGTGTGCCTTTGCCGCCTCTTTCCAGGTAGATATGTCTGTTAGCATGATACGGGTTCTTATTACATCTGTGACCTTGCCACCTGCCTCCTCTAGTGCTTTTATAGAAAGCTCGAAACAATACTTCGTTTGCTCATATACATCCCCGACGTGAGCTGTTCTCCCTTCTTGAATTGGTGCGGTGCCAGCTACCGAAATGAAATTACCGATTCTACAAGCTCTGGAGAAACCGATAGGTTCTTCTAAATGGGACCCTGAACTTATGTTCTTTCTCATAGTTTCTCCATGCCTTGCTCAGCGGCCGCACTAATAGACACTGCAATAATATCTGAAACTCAAGTCGCTCTGTGTCACTTCCTTTTGGGTATAACAAGCAACGCGACCAAAACCATTTCACTACCACAGCTTGAACCCACACAATTACTACACAACTCGTTTGGCAAAATGAATACCTGGCTTACCAAGCCCTTCGTCGTCTGGCATGACGCCGACTATCGAGTATCCAGCACCTAACCAGAAACGAACCGGGTGGTCGTCAGGTGCCTCAATGTTTCTGAAAGAAAGTTCTGGTTCCTTGTAGAGATCTATTCGCGAAAAACTGGTTGAGTTCGTTTCGTCACTTGTGCCAGCCCAAACTGCTGATGCACCTGATTGTCTGGCTAGATTTTCAATGTCCAGCACTAACTGTTTCCCGAGTCCATTTTGCTGGTGATCTTTAGACACAGCGATAGGATGAATCTCCCAAACATCTCTATCGATAATTGCACCGATCCAGCCAATCGGCACACCTTCAGAATCTACCATTACTCTACTTTTTCGGTCTGGGGCAAAAGACTCAACTATTTCATCGTGGCACATTTCAAGATTGGGAAGCCATTCGGGCGAATATTTCTTAAAACAATCGAACAGGAAGTAGCTTATCTCTGATACGTGTTCGAGATCGGATTCCTTAAGATCGATTATTTCAGTATTTATGGGCATCTAAATTTCTTATTTAGCGTGAGCTATGTAGAAACTATAACCCCCCGGTGTGCTTCCGCTAAACAAAATTTCAAGATATGGCCAGAATTGGCCGATCAAAGTCTAAAACCAGAACTGAAATAGGTACTACTTGAACAACCGGTCTAGCTAAAGTTAGCAGACTTATTATGGTATTCGTCGTAAACGATAATTATGAGTGGCGGAACGAGCAATGCTACAGCCCCGGTTACAATGTCAGGCTTTGCACTACACCTTGATACAACACAGGGCCTGTTGGGCCATCCCGGGTTGAGCCGCCCGCCTCTTCCAGACTAACGGCAAAAGCGACTGGTTTTTCTGATGTCACGTCAACGTTAATCAGATCGCTTTGGTCAGAGTTTGACGAAATCAATGCCATCGACTGGACGCCTGCATCATCAGGCTTTACCAACCACAATTGATAGTCTTTTGTATCGTCGATCGCAGGTGGTGCAATAGCAGTAACACGCAGCACCCCATCACCCAGCGCTGAATCCACAACCCATAACGGTAAATCTTGCTCATTTCGAATGATTGCGATGGCATCGTATTGAGTGACAGATGCAGTGGTAACATCTGGCGTTTGATCTTGAACCTGTGAGTGCATTATCCAGGTTAGTGATGCCAATGCGATACTGGCTACGGCGGCGAGTCCCGCAAAGGTTCGCCAACGGTTAACCTTGGTTTCCAGGTGTTGTTCTGCGGCTTTGTACGAATCCAGACTGATCACACTCGGGTCGTGTTGAGGCAATTCATTGACACGTGCCGCTATGGCATCCCACACTGAGCTCGGTGGTTCTACAGGCTCTAGTGAATCGGCAAGTGGTTGAAAGGTATTTTCCCAATTGGCGATCTGTTCTTGCGCCTGGGTTTCATGCTCCGCGGCTTTTATGAAAGTGACTCGATCAGAATGACTTAGCGTACCAAGTACATACTCGCCCGCTTGCGCAGTCCACCAGTCTTTATCAGGAGAGTTCACTTACGCACTCCTTTAGTGTTACCAGACCACCTCGAATCCAACTTTTTATCGTACCTACCGGTGAGTTCACCGATTCACTCAATTCATCGTGGGTAAATCCTTCAAGATAAGCCCGCGTTATACACTCTTGCTGGCTTTTCGATAACCTGCCAAAACATTTTTCGAGTATGTCCTGGTACTCTACTGTTTTTGCAGGTCCTGTCTGAGTCAGCACAGACTCTAAACCTGACAGTCCCTCATCCCACTCAATTTCTTTGTTTTCGCGTATTTGACGCTTTCTCAGTAAATCCAGCGCATGGTACCGGGCAATACTGGTCATCCATGTTAACGGCTGCCCAAGCTCAGGTTTATAGTCTGATGCCTTCTCCCAGACTTTAACGTAAACCTCTTGCAAGGCTTCTTCAGCCACCGTCTCTACTCGCAGCATATTGCGTAATGTTGCATACAAATGACTGGAGGATGCATCGTAGAGTTGTTTGAAAGCCACTTGATCACGATGGACGCAACGCCCTAGCAGCACTTTCATTTGATCATTTAACGTCGCGCGATCTTTCAATTTCGCCCGCTCATTACTACTAGCCTGATCAGCGGCACTGACCTGCTCATCTGACTTAAACTGATCACTCTCTGTCGAACTATCCTTCATCGGCTCAGTGCGGGATTCATAAGGCGTCTATTATGCACAATTTGCCAATAAAAGCACCGATCCTGAGCTGTTTTTAAGTAAAAGTGTTGAGAACAGCCTAACCAATAACTGCCCGCAATGAGCAGTTATCAGAACACCCATAGACTTTATATAGCAAAGTTTTCTCGAATCAGAAACAGAACAGAATCACCATTGGTCTCTGTATCAATAGCTATGCGTGAAACGATCGGCATGCCACCAACGAAGTCAGCGCCCAGTTTCGCCTGTGTGGCTAATGGAAATTCGAACGAATCGGTATCTGGGGCCAAACACGTTACCGTCATGCCGTTTTCTACGAAAAAGCCACCCACCGTACTTGCGAAAATGCGCACAAGCGTGCCTGGTTCTGATGAAGGGGTCCAGGTCACCGTCGAGGTAGGTGAGATCATTGCGTCACCACCAAAGTCAACATTTTCAAGTGTAGCTACATCAGGTAACAGTGCCGCGCCGTAGCCGGGAAATTCATCTCCTGCGATATCAACTTGTAAACGGCTGGGCACTGGCTGACTGGGCAAAACTTGTGATTCAGGTAACGTATAAAACACAAAAGAGCCAGCTGCCTGACTTTGAATTGTTGCAAAGGTCCCGGCTTCACTGCCCAACACAATGGATTCACCTGCACTAATCGCTTGCTTACCCACACCGTTAAAAGAAGGGATGAAACCAACACTGATCTCTTCAAAGTCGACAATGTCATCATCGTCCACCGAGCATAAGATTTGATCACCAGCAAAGGCACTGGTTAGCGACTCCATCGATACGTTGGAATCGAGTTTAAAAAAAGCGGCAACCAAATCACTTGCCATCCCAGCGTCATCACCAACGGTGATGGCGCCATAGCTTGAAATATCCCCGGCAGGCAGAACACCAACCAAATCTTGCGCTATCGTATTTTGGAGTTCAACCGACGTGACCTGCGTTTCGGACGATATAACTGCATCGTCCCCACTTCCTGAATTGCTACAACCACTTATCACTAATAATAATGCAGCAGTGAGCGTTGTTAGTATAAATTTTGTGTACATGCGTATCTCCGAATATTTAAATCGAGCCCAAGCACAGCGCCTCGGCCCGATAGGCTTTACTTAGTTAGCCGTTGAATTAGTTGGAAGGTGAACCAGATGCTGGCGTGGTTAGATACGGAAAAGCATCAGTAAACTGATCTGCATTCTGTGGTGCACCATCGGTAAAAGGAGCATTGCCAACTGGCGCATCTGATGGTGAGCATAAACCCAGGTTATCACCCTCATCACCGACCACACCGCTGCTATCTAAGTCAACTGCGATTGGGTGACACAGCGCCCCCATGACAACCTGCAGAGCCAGATCAGTGACGTCATCTCCTGGTCGTCGACCATTAGGAAAACCAGCCAAATCCCCTACTGCAACGCCAAGATTCGACTGTGCTGATTTCTCGGTTGCCGCAATAGCCGTATTTAATCGAAGCATCAGGCAACGCACTCGCTAATGGTGCGCAATTAACAAGATCAAAAATTTCAGCAAGCGCAACGGAGAAACTGTCCTTTCGCTGTCCCACAAATACGCGCCCGTCCTGTGCGCCTTGCGGGCACTGGCTAAAACTTACGTCGTAATAAAGTTCACCGGTATTACTCAGGCTGCGTACATAGTTATCGTAACCAGCAGGAAAAGAAATGTGATGTCCTGTACGCCACATGGATGATGCCGATCAACTTGAGAAACAATTGTTGGAAGAAAAAGATCTGATAACCGCAAGCTACATGAATTTTGATTACCCGAAAGACGACTACCCCATTGCACCTCTGACACTGGAGCAAGCCGATGCTCCGGAAACACTTGCTGGTGAAAACAATATTCACGAGGATAGGCTTGCATCAAAGCATGCAGCAGCCGGCGCCAATTGCACCGCCTGTCATACGCAAAACCGGAATTGATTCGTAATAATTTTAACGGTCGGTCAAGCGTACATGTGGAGTCAATCGACATGGCAAGAGAGGTGGATCGTTTGCATCGTGAAAAGCAAGCGGCCAGAGACAGTGAAGCCGACGCAGAGTAAGGTTTTGAACAATGTAGCGGTACTACTGCGATTTCCATGCACCTACGGCCAACGCTGATATCCCAGCGATAGCCGATTTGACGCCGCATCAAGCGATTGCACCCAGACACTGGCAAGCATGTCCTGATCAGTCTTGACACAGAAATACATGCCTTGTTCGACTTCGGGCATATTATCGGACGACATGGATGCTACCGTCCCCAGACAATCGTTATAAGATGGAGTTGACTTCCCGTATGGCACAGCAACCGCTTCACCAACTGGATCCAACGTGTAGAAGATCATTGATCCGCCTTCCGCCGTAAACCTCAGATCAGCCTTGGCCGAATTGATATCGCTTTGCTGATCAAGATCCATATCGCTAATTTGTCGGCTTCCAGTATTCAAATCCCCGGCTTGCAAGGTCGTTTCTCCCCTATTCTGCGAACTAGCAACTTGCGGTTGTGGTGTGGCCGTTTCATTGTGAACGCGACTGGTAATAAAGCTACTGGTTTTGTCGTACCAGAAAAACTCCAGGCTGTACTCCTGTTCCATGACTTTCAGCCCAACTCTGTCGGTCGGCGATTCATCGCTTGTCGCAAGAAATAATTGCAGCCTGTTGGTCGGTATGGTGTACCAGTCCTTGTCACTACCTGGGAATGTAGTGATCTCAGCTACCTCATGATCGCCGCTGTGTTGTTGAAACATCACTGCCAATCGCCATTCACTCCCTGAAGAGAGAATCATAGCTTCATCGGTCAAGCCATTGTCATCGAAATCACCGCTTATACCGGCTACCTGTTCAGCGAACGCGGGAACAGCGGCGGTGACAGCAACACCCAACGGCGACGCATTTATATTCACCGTGTCGAGTTGTTGCTGACTAGCTGTATTGGAATGACATGCCGAGACAGGTAATAATAATCCAATGAAACAGCTAGTCAGCAATCGTTGACGATTAATCTGGATCATATTCAACATGGATATGGTCATTAGCCGGGTTACTCGGGAAACGTTCGAAGATCACATCATAGTCGTCGCCAACCCTTGCCTGCAAATCTGCCGCGATGATGGCCGAAAGACTATCGCTAATATCATTCGTTCTCAGATCGATCGCTTGATTCGAGAAGTGTAAAGAGCCGTTACTGTGGCGACCGTCATTACCTGAAGTGATCACAGGTGTTGGACCACCGTTTGCTGCCCAGGCGGCGACCACATCATCCAGCGTGTCTACTATTTGCGGACTCAAGTTGTCGATATTGGCGCTGCTCTTGACCCAGATATCGGCTGCAGAACCTTCCGGACCAGTGGAGACCGACGCCCCTGATGGTCCGGATGTGGCGTCAACTGTCACACCCATAGAAGCCCATGTCTGGGGACCGACAATGCCATCAGCGTCAAGGTTATTGGCATTCTGGTAGGCACGTACCGCAGATTCCGTCTGCGAACCAAAAATACCGTCAGCAGGTCCGGGATTGAAACCTGCGTCAAGCAGTACTTGCTGTAGCGTTTCCACATCACTTCCGCGCGCACCATTACGCAGGGTTGCACTGGAAACGGTAACCGGCGAAGGATCCCCATCAATCGACGAGTCACCATCAATCAGAGCATCCCATGTCTGAGGACCAACAATGCCGTCCGCTATGAGGTTATTAGCATTCTGAAAATCGCGCACGGCAGAATCAGTTTGTGCACCGAAAATACCGTCAGCAGTCCCAGGATTGAAACCAGCGTCAAGCAGTAAATTCTGTAGCGTCGTTACGTCACTCCCACGCGCACCGATACGCAGGATTGCATCAGGTACCTGGTTCTCATCCGGTGGTTGAACCGGACCGGGACCAACTGTACCACTCACCGGTGTTGTAAACAGCTCGCCCTCTTCAGCACGTCGACGAACCAGTCCGGGCAACACTTGCCCACCGCCCCGCGTCCAGCGATTAAGTTCGCTGGGAACCGCATCGTATTCACCTTGATTCAGGCGGCGCAACAAGGTTGAACTCTGTAAGTTTCCTTCACCAAGATTGAAAGTAAAACTCACCAGCGCATCAAACTGGTTCTGGTTAAGAGGCACATCCACCAATCGCCTGACTGCATCTTCAGCTGTACCCACATCCTCTCGCAACAGGTCCATCGCCTCGGCTCGGGTAATGCCATTGGCAAACTCTGCTTCTGACGCCCGGCCATCTATGGGTCCAAGATGAACAAGATGCCCAACGCCAATCGTCGCGTGACCTGCAGGGTCGTTATACAACTCCAGCCTAAGCCCCTCGTGGCTGGTGATAAATTCCAGGCCGGCATCGCTGACACTTAACTGACTGGCAGGTACAGAGCCAGTGGTGATATCGGTTGGGTTAGTCGGTGTTACAGAGTCGACATCGCTCGGCGTTTGATTATCGCCAGCACTATTCAAAGGCAGGTTAATGACTTGTCCCGGTTGAATCATATTTGGATTGGTGATTTGCGGATTTGCTGCAAGCAGATCGGACAGACTCACCTGATTATCCGCCGCGATGGCGCTCAGGTTATCACCAGACTGCACAGTGTACTCACCGGTTGATTGGGCCGATGACTGGCCCAATAACGTGCTGCGTTCATCTGATCCAGACAACTGCCGCATCAGTCTTTCAGCCGTTGTCGGTTGCGTTGCGATCCGTTCGGCACTGGTTAAATTGTTAGAGAAGTTGTCGCGCTCTCGATTCACAAATTGCCTGTCCAAACCAACTCTGGATGGACTCACCGTATTTGGTTTCATTGTTCAGCTCCCATTGTTTTACAAATTGTGCATAGGACAAGGCATGCCGATAACACCAAGGCGTACCAGCGACCCAATGCGGAAAAGTCGTTTTCTATGGGTACAACGCTGTACAAACAAAATAGTTTTAAGCTCGTTCAAAAAAAACCAAACTAGATCCAACTGATATTTTATATCACTAGCAAAGGTCGTGATGAAG
>CAYTJF010000253.1:4159-8801 GCA_964437945.1 uncultured Granulosicoccaceae bacterium | reverse complement strand
CACGCACCCAAAGGGCATAAAGATGCTGACAGACTCGCTGAACTCGAACATATCAAGTGGTTGGACCACTAGTGTGGTGTAACCGTATTCAAAGCCTGGTTACCGTGTGCATCTGCGCTATCATCACTATCATAATCAGAGAACATTTCGTGATCTCGGATAAGATCGATAAACGCATCACCGTATTTTTCCAGCTTGTGTTTACCGACTCCCGATACTGCTGACATTTGCTCATGGGTTGTTGGTCGTTGATCAACCATATCCACCAGGGTGCTGTCACTAAATACCAGATAGGCTGGCTTACCATCACAAAGAGACGTACGTAAGTTACGCAGCTTTTCCCACAGAGGCCGATCACCCGGTGCCACCTGCTCAACGTTTCGACGTTTCTTGCGTTTCAAGCTGCCGCCGCTACGCTCAATTTTGCGTAACTCCAGATTTTTATCGCCACGCAATATGGGTCTGGCCTGCTCTGTCAGGATTACCGAACCATGACCACCCAGATCGATGCTCAACAAGCCTTTGGCAATTAACTGTCGATACAGTGTTCGCCAATCGGCTGCACTACGCTCTGCACCAATTCCGAAGGTACTTTGTTTATCGTGTTCGAAACGTTTTATACGCTCTGCATCCTTACCCATCAGCACATCGATTAAATAATTAACACCAAAGCGTTGTCCAGTTCGATATACACAGGACAAAGCCATTTGCGCAGCTTCTGTTGCATCCCAGGTGATCGGTGGGTTCAGGCAATTATCACAATTGCCACACGCTTTTGGAAGTTCATCATCAAAGTACGCAAGCAAGGACTGACGACGACAAGTACTTAACTCGGCCAGCCCCAGCATGGATTCAAGCTTATGATGTTCCACTCGCTTGTGCTGCTCATCGGCTGTAGATTCCTGCATCATTGAACGCAGGTTAATCACATCCTGCAATCCATAAGACATCCATGCATTAGCAGGCAGACCATCGCGCCCCGCACGACCAGTTTCCTGATAGTAGGCTTCTACGCTTTTGGGTAAATTTAAATGCACTACAAACCGTACATCGGGCTTATCAATGCCCATTCCAAATGCAATGGTGGCTACAATAATTATCCCTTCTTCACGCAAAAACCGACTCTGATGTTCGCCACGCGTTGTTGCATCCAAGCCTGCGTGATACGGTAGCGCTTGCCGACCCTGTTTAACCAGCCAGGCGGCGGTGTCTTCAACTTTCTTGCGTGACAGGCAATATACTATTCCGGCATCATCTTTATGGTACTCATCAAGAAAACGCAACATTGCCTCCTTGGCGTTGCTGTCCTCATTAATCGCATATCGTATATTCGGCCGATCAAAGCTACTGATGTATTGCGCTGCATCACCCAATGCAAGATTACCGACAATCTCATCTCGTGTGCGTTGATCAGCTGTGGCTGTAAGAGCAATTCTTGGCACGCCTGGAAAGCGTTCATGCAGTACATTAAGTCCCATATACTCTTTGCGAAAATCATGTCCCCACGCCGATACACAGTGCGCTTCATCGATAGCGAATAGCGCCAGCTTGCATTGACTCAACAAGTTGAGCATGGAATCCATTAACAGTCGCTCCGGCGCGACATACAACATATCGATGTCACCACGTAGTAGCGCTGATTCCGTTTCAGCAACTTGCCCTGTCGACATGGAAGAGTTTATAAACGCTGCATTCAAATTCATTGCTTTTAACGCATCTACCTGATCTTGCATTAGCGCAATGAGTGGTGAGATGACAATACCCGTGCCTTCACGCACTAAGGACGGCACTTGATAGCACAATGATTTACCCCCACCGGTTGGCATGAGCACCAAGGCATCGTTTCCATCAATTACAGTGTCGATGATACGACCCTGTTGTGGGCGGAACGATTCGTATCCGTAAATGGTTTGCAGTATGTCTAACGCATCCGTGTGTTTCATAATACAGCCTCTAAAATTGAGAAATTAAAAAGCCCCCCACCTTGTGGGCCCGGGTTTTGCCGGTGCAAACTTGGCAACTGATTTTTATATTGCCAGAGAAGAGGATTGCTGGTACGCACATTTCCATTGCGCATACTGATTAACGATGTCGTCCATAGCGAGTTGGTCGAAATCTCGTAGTCCGCTGACCAGCATGTTTTTCTCACCTCGACCAATAATCACATCGCCACTATTGACGATAAAACGCAGACAGACTTTACCCTTTTTACCATCAATGTCCATAGTGGCATCGTCAAGTGATAGCGACAGGTTTTCACCGTACAAGCGATCAAGAGTTAACGACATGTCTTTGTAAATAACCAATGGTCTGGCCGGGTTGAGCATCACGCTGTGCTCACGCATCAATTCAACCAAAATATCAGGAAAAGTTTTGCCAGAGAAGCGAACGTATTGCACCACCAAACTAGTAACAAACGATTGATCATCGGTGTTATTGCCAGTGGATTCACCCGAGACATTCAAGCTGAGTAAGTGTCGATCACTGTTATCACGAATTTCGTTCTCAGCAGCCAACTGTTGCGGCAACCCAATCTCAACATCTGCATTAACTAAAGCCACCAAATTAACATGCAAATGCTGATACGCGCCATAGCGGTTCAATAAACATGCAAACAACAAATCTCCTGGCACGCAAAAACGTTTCCCACCAACATCATGTATGGGGTTAAAGTCGCCAGCAACCCCTTTGGCAAACTGGCTGGCTTGCGTTTGACTGAACTTCATACCGTGCTCAGTGAACGTTGCAAAGTTGGCTATATCCAACACCGTCTAATTGCTCCTATGGTTATTAACAACGCTATCAAACAGTGCAAGCTGACTGTCGGGCAGTTGCACGGCACGAGGATAACGCGGGTTACGGCGCTCATCCTCGATGACACCATCCCAGCCGACCGTTGTCTCTACAAATTGTTGCACTCCTGCCTGCTTAAAAACTGCACAATACCCAGCAAGCACACAATCGATATAGCTTTGCAAAATTGGATATTGTTTGTTTGATCGACCAGAATGTGTCAAATCTGAAACATACAGGTATATGTGCCGCGCGATACAGCTGCTTGGTAAATCAAAGTCACTGGCTGGAATCTGTAAGCGGTCATAGCCACTTTCGCGTCGATCCAGTGCAGGTAGGTCGTCTAGTGGAATATTGACGACCACACCATCGATAAATCCATTATATTTTACATTGGAACCAGTCGATTGAGTGCTATATGCCTCGGATTTTACGGTACATTTTTCTACACTTAGCGAACAACAGGATTGACGAGAATCAGATGATGCTTCATTAGTTGTATGCACCCTATGGCCCCAAACACGCCTCCAGCCGTACAACCGCGCTGGAAACGCCTGTTCAGTGGCTGGTCTGGTATTCCTGTTTACCAGCGAACCATACCCAAAATACGTGACGAATTGCTCAGTCATGCCCGATAATCCTGTAGTTTACGACTTATGTAACGGGTAAAATCGACGCAAGCAATCTATAGTGTTGATTAAGTTCAAGTTAAACTATTTTAATGACCATTTCGCGAATAAAAATAAGCACCATATTGTCATTGACACGGCGAATCGTGCACGCCCTGCTTTGCGTAATTTTCGCGAATCTTGTTGGTCTCTTTGTTGGTCTCTATGGTGTTTTATCGATCAATGCTATTGCTGACACAGCCGTTGGGCTGGCATCAGATGAACAACTCCTCGCAGGCAGGCTGGCTAATAATCAAGCATGGCAACAACAGCACAGTTCGCTCAAACAAAACTCATTCAAGCATAACTCACTCAAAAGCAGTCCACACGAGCTAGGCACTCAAACTTTGTCAATTGAGCTCGATGAGCGCAAAAAAAACGATCGTACGCGTCGGGCCAGAGTTTATCAGTTTAACTACCACATCGGGCAATCCAGGCTTATACTGATTGATCTTGAGAACGCTATAATTATAAAGCAGCAAGCGATCGATTCAGTGCACCTTCCATTGAGTTCAGCAGAAATTGCAACCGCCACAGCGCTGGTAGAACAGCAATCAGAGATTATGGACAAGCTCAATCAAATTCGATCACTGCGTGGAGTGTCACCACTGTTCGATCTTAGCGCAATCGATGTCAAGGCCAGTATTTTTGAACCTGATAACCAGCAGCATATCTGCGCCAGGCAACGTTGCGCTCTGATATCTCTGTTTGATCAAACCCGCACCGTATTTAGCGTGGAACCTCTGGTCAACTTACAGAGTCTGACTGTTACTACTTTACAGCAGAGTCTCTAGACTTCTCCCGTTCAAATGCGTTCAAGTAAGCCACTAATATTCCTGCTTTGCCTCTGTGCGCTTTTGCATAAGCCCAGCGTATTCGCAGAACAATGCAGCACGGGCCAGTCTATGGAACACAGTTTCGCCTCGGGTGCCAGCTGGTCGTTTTGTGCTGTGCTTGATGAACACCATGCACTGGAGCTTCAACAACTCCACTATCAGGCACCTGGTGATACAAGCCGCAGAGTGCTGCAACACCTGCACCTTGGACAAATATTACTGCACTACCACGACAAGCAGACAGCTGAGATGCTTATTGGAGAAAACAAGCTAGGTGGTCAGTCTCTAAAAACACTCAACGAACAGATCTGCGACGGTGAATTGCATACGCTTGGCCAGTCAAAT
>CAYTJF010000253.1:0-4059 GCA_964437945.1 uncultured Granulosicoccaceae bacterium | reverse complement strand
TGGCCAGTCAAATCCCAAACTGTGCAGCTTCGTACGCGATACAGGACTATTGGCAAAGTACAATCTTCGACCAGGCCTACAGGGCCAACAGTATCAACTGTTTTCGGTATCAGAGTATCAGGGACTGACCTTTCAGATACAAATCGGCCTTAGCGAAGACGGACGCATTGTGCCGTCTGTGTCTTTATCCGGCCGAACAAATTCAACAACTGCTGACACGCGCTTCGGCAATGCACTACTTAATCCGGTAACGAATGAATCCATAATCAGTACACAAGCGTCGGTGCTATACACGTGGCGTATGGCTTTTGCAATGAACGACGATGCACAAAACGATACAGTAGAAGAATTCAACTTTAAGCTTGAACCGTTGCTGGGAAATCGCAGGCCCATGACGGTAACCAATCTTCCAACCGAAGCTTTGCGCGACAAGGACCGTAATCAATTTCGTGGCTGGCGTGTAAAAGATGCAAACGGCAGTGGTTATTATCTCGATCCGCAGAATAGCGGGTTCGGCTATTCAGACAGGAATAATAACTGGGCACAGTTCGATCTTGCATTAACCGCTTTTGATGACTGCGAACGTCACAGTCGTATTGGCGTATTGGCTAATGAAGCAAATAATACAGAATCTGACAACAATAACGAATGCGTGGGTTCATTAGACGACTTTGTCGATGGCGAGAGTATGGTAAACCGAAACCCGGTTATATGGTACAGCTTGACTCGCGTATTCCGGCCCAAAGCAGAAGACTACCCTATCATTTCGTCCATGCAATCGGAGTTTGAAATCATTCCGTTCGACTGGACACCAACATCACCCTTTGAATTAGTCGAATAAGCAGTAATCGAATGAGAAGCAATCGAATGAGTGGTGATCAAATAATTTGGCGTTATCAATATGCACTGTGGCTATTCACGGTGTTTGCATGCCTGCCAGGTGGTGCCGCCTGGGCACAAGCGACTCCAGTATGTAGCGGTGAGGCATCAATCAGCGAGACGTTCAGTAACGGTGCACGCTGGGAAATGTGCTGGGAATCTCGTATTCGAGAAAATTTAGTATTAAACGATGTTTTCTACACACCGCCGCAAGGAGAACGTAAGCGCATTCTCAGTTCGGCACGCCTTAGCCAACTGCACGTTGCTTATGACGACAGCGACGTTACCTACAACGATATCACCCAGTACGGATTGGGAGGCGGTTATATTGTCAATCTTGCTCAAGCCGATTGTCCACTTGGGGAGTTGTTGTACGTACAAACACGACCAGCCATTTGTCGCTGGAGATCAAAAGGGCACGACCACTACAGAACGGCTTCTCGCTCTGTGAGTGCTGAAAGTCTGACATTATTCTCGGTGTCGCAAGTAGGCGCATACGCTTATATTGTTACCTGGAAATTCTTTTCTGATGGTGCGATAGAACCTCAGATAGGCGCAACCGGAGCGCTGCAAAGAAACTCGGATAAGACCGAACTTCCCTTTGGTCGAGTACTGCAAGGTGACGATCACACTCTGTGGCTGTCACACACGCACAACTATTATTGGCGACTCGATTTTGATCTTGGAGAAAGCGCCACTGACGACGTAGTCACTGAATCTAAAACCCAATTGATGGAAAATGGTCAGCGTCAAACTCAGGTAGAGCGTTTTTCCACAGAGCAAGCCCGTGTTATTGATTCTGATAATCCAGTGTCTTGGGAGATTTGGGATAAGTTGCCTGGCGACAAACCGACACAGAACGATTCAGGTTATCGCATTGAGCCTATTCGCTATGGACATCGTTTGGAGCGCAAGGATAAAGAGCCTTACTCAGAATTTGATTTCTTCGTTACTGTAGCCAACGAATGCGAGCGATTTGCCAGTCAAAACGCAAGATTCAATCCCGACTGTTCAAACGACGTGGCGGAGTATGCGAACGATGAATCGGTAGTTGATGCGGATATATTGTTATGGCACAGAGTCAGCTTTCATCATGTGCCAAGAAATGAAGACCAAAGACATATGCACACACATTGGGACGGTTTCACTATTGAGCCTGTAAACATCCACAAAAGCACACCGGGCATTGATGTTACCAATAACCGTGCCCCCACATTAAACACCATTGCCAATCAGAGCAGTGTTGTAGGGTCATCCATCAATTGGCAACTCAGCGCCAGTGATGCCGACGGCGACAGCACCAAATTTACAGCTGACAATTTACCAATAGGCCTGGAAATTACAGAAAGTGGGCGTGTGTTTGGCACTTTGTCCGAGTTGGGTCGTTTTGATGTACGAATTACGCTGAGCGATGATATTGCCGAAACCGAGCAGGCATTTAGCTGGTCTGTTCAGGAAAAAGGCCTGGTTAGCTCCGGCAAAGGTGGCTTTTTTGGTGCCGTTGGTCCCTATCTGTTATTAATCTTATTGCCTCTGTTCATACTACGCTTGCGATGGTCACTCACAACAATCAAATAAACAACTTACCGTTGTGTTCTGCTTGAATTAGTTACACTTTATAGTTAACCCATTCAAGTTGAGAATGGGCCAACTTGGATCTGAATCGACTTAATCGAAAATCAAGGGTTGCCGATGTTTTCTATTTTCCTCAAGCAACACTTCTCGCAATTGAGGACCCGAACGAGGATAATCATGACCTTTCCCGGAACGGGCTTGCACGCGGCTTGCAATTAAAGTACTTGGGCTATGTGCATCACACCAACTCAACGAAGTGTCCATCAACTCTGCATTACCGAGCTCATTATCCAAGTACGCACGTAATTCCGGTGTCATCTCAACCACAAGTTCTGTGGCCAGTCGAGCCCGCTGTCTAACCAGTGGATCTGCTAGCCGATTGCGCTGCCCCCAATCGACGGTTAGCTCATCACAAGAAACGTTATCGCTATCGACAGGCTGCGGAACAAACGCAATATTCGTGTATGCATCGTAGTGAAACCCCATCAATACAGTCGTCACCAATTCAGCCAGGTCTTCGTACTGTGTTGAATAACCATATAAAACTGCCGCACCATCAGTTGACATACTCGTTCCAGCATCTGTAGGTGTCGTGGAAATTTGTTCCTGAGTTGCTTCACGTCCGCGAAATCTGACCTGGGCAATTTTGTAAAGAAGTTCACTGTTGAGCGGTTCAATCGCACGCAGCCTTATAGAAAGTCGATCATCTCTTGTTGCTGTAGAAGCTTCAAAAGCTGACAGGCTCGGATCGACACTTGATAATTTATCCAAAGGCATGGAATCCACTGAGTGAGTCAGCTCATGAAACAGTAGACTGTTAGTTGATAGTATGATGTCGTCAACTGTCCGAACGGAATCATCATGAAGACTGAAAAATGGTATCACGCGTTCGCCTTCCGTATTGCGATAGCTACTTAAGAACCAGAATTGCAAATCATCGCCAAAACTAGCGCGAAAGTCTTCTTCTGTTGCTATCGTTAGTTTCTCAGCAACAGTGGTCCAAAGAAATCTAGGATCGAGATGTATAGCTCCAGTGATAGTAGTTTGGTAAGATGGCCTCACTTTGCTGCTAATCTGGATAGCAGTTGTTGATGAAAACATATGTAGAAGTGTGTCGGGCGCGGAGCGCAGGATTTCTTCGAATCGCGTAGCCATCCAATTGTGCGACACCAGGGTGCAATCCATAATTTGATCAATCGTAGGCGTTACCTTACCGTCACCTAAAAATGACGCTTTTCTCCTGGCTACCTGGCAACAGTGAAAGCGAATTCATTGGCATCGATTTTTACGGCCACGACAGGGTCACGGGAGACTACATTGAGGAGATTGCCAATTGTGTAGTTGCTGACGATGGCAATTTTGAACTACCAGCAGAGTTAGACCAATTCTTGCGCAGCTACGGTAATCTCATCGATGCCTCTTACTACAAAGACTCGATTCGGTTAGATTTAGTCAACGGTGTATTATTTCGTCAGATAAACCGTGTAGTTGAATAGTTGTGTGGCTTTTGCCAGTTTTTGTACTGTTGCGAAAATACTAGTGGTCCATCCACTAGTACTTTAACCAGATGATATGTTCGGGTAAAGACTCTTGAGCTTGATGCGT
>CAYTJF010000252.1:0-8816 GCA_964437945.1 uncultured Granulosicoccaceae bacterium | reverse complement strand
AAGCAATTTGCTCCACATACCCAAGGCTGGTGGCAAACCAATAATACCCAATGCACCAATAAAGAAACAGGCCATGGTAATAGGCATTCGTCGCCCCATACCATCGAGCTCTGATATTTTTGTTATGTGCAGCGACACCATAATAGCGCCAGCACAAAAGAACAGTGTTATTTTTCCAAACGCATGCATAACGATATGCAAGGCACCGCCGGTTACCGACATAGTTGTCGCCAACAACGCAGCCATCACAATGTAGGAAAGTTGGCTAATAGTTGAGTACGCTAATCTGGCCTTGAGATTGTCTTTTGTAAAAGCAACTATAGAGCTGGCTATGATTGTAAACGCTACAATCGGTAGTACGTAGTTTGCAGCCCCGGAAGCTGCAACCATATCAATGCCAAAGATATACGTTATTACTTTCAAAACCGTGAAAACACCCGTTTTGACCACAGCTACAGCATGCAACAGCGCACTAACAGGTGTGGGCGCTACCATCGCAGCTGGTAACCACCGATGCATCGGCATAACTGCCGCCTTACCAACACCAAACACACATAACACCAATAACACGGCAATTGATGATTTGCTTAATCCCGTATCGGCCAGGATGCCACCAGGATTAAAATCGAGCGTGCCAGCCGCGGTTGCAATCCAGATAATGGCCGGTAAAAACAAGCCAATGGATCCACACATTAACAGCAACAAATACAGACGACCCGCTTTTTTCGATGCATCGTTACCGGCGTGTGTGACCAGTGGAAACGTAGAGAGCGTTATCGCTTCATAGGCGACGAACAAAGTAAGCAAATTGTCTGCATAGGCAGCACCCATAACGCAGGCAATGGCGATAGCGAAACAGACATAAAATCGGGTTTGATTTTTCTCATTGTGTCCACGCATATACCCAATACTGTAAACCGTCGTTACCACCCACAAAAAACTTGCAAGCAAACCAAACAGCACGCCCATTGGTTCAGCACTGAGCCGCAAGGAGAAATTGGCCAGTATGGAAAGCTCGCCGCTCTCCACGGTGTGGCCGGCAATTACAGCGGAATAAATCCGATCGTTGATAGCTAACAGTACAATTCCGGCAACAATGATCGATGCTTCGCGCAAATTTCGTCGGCGTTCACCAAAAAATATGATGAATGGTATAACCAGTAACGGCGGCACCATGGCCCAAAGCGGGTTCATTGATAGCCACCGAGCAATGCTGCCGCGGCATCCGCAGCTACAGCCAGTGTAGTGCTTCCAGATACACCAAACCAGATACTAATACCGATCAATGCATACATGGGAATCAGCATCATCAACGGAGCTTCACTCATTCCCACAGGCTCTGGTTGGTTGTTGCGAGACTGACGAAACAACATAACTTCGACCACACGCCCGATATACACAATAGCGAACAATGAACTGACCAAAACAAGCGCACCTACCATCCACCAGCCTCGCTCAATGGAAGCACTGATGAGTGAAAATTTACTGACAAAACCAACGGTCAAGGGCACACCGATCAAACCCAGACCCGAGATAATAAATGCGGTGCAGGTTAACGGCATTCTGCGCATCAGATTATCCAGGCTCTGCGAATGCGTATGACCGACTCGAAATAAAATACAACCCACCGACATAAACAACGTTGTTTTAACAATACCGTGATTAATGATGTGTACGATGCCAGCGGTTAGTCCTGATTGTGATGCCAGGCAAAACGCCGCGATGATATAGCCGATTTGAGCCACACTTGAAAACGCCAGCATACGGCGCAGATCAGTTTGAAAAATAGCCACCAACGATAACAACACAAACCCCGCCACGGCTGCTGGCAATAACACAACATTCAGTAGCATGGCACCAAAACTATAGTTTGGTCCAAATATGCTAAAGAAAAACCGCAGCAATACGTACAACGAAACTTTGGTAGCCGTTCCGGCCAGAAACGCGGTTACTGCAATCGGTGAATGTTGGTAAGCGTTAGCAAGCCATCCGTGTAATGGAAACACCGCCGATTTGATCATTAGCCCAATGGTCAAAAAACTAAACGCTACCAGCACAGCACGTTGTGACTCTGCGTCTGGTATACGTTGTGCCAGGTCTACCATATTCAGCGCACCGGTTGCCGCATACAAAAATCCAATGCCAATAAGAATGAACGATGCACCAATGCTGCCCATGATCAAATAACGAAAGCTGGCAGTAAGCGCCCGTTTATCGGAGCCAAACGCAATTAACATGTACATGGACAAAGAAGAGATTTCCAAAAACACAAATACGTTAAATGCATCGCCTGTTATGCAGATGCCCAACAGGCCAGTCAGACAAAGCATCCAGGCGGCATAGAACAAATAGTGTTTTGCGGAAAGAACAGACTTGTTAACACTGCTGTAAGCGTATATCAGGGCAACACAGCTAATAAACGACACGAGCAATAACATAGTCGCATTCATTGCGTCGATGTAGTACTCAATACCTGTGGGGGCAGCCCATCCACCCAGCGCATATCGAATCACGCCATCGGTTCGCACTTGCACGAAAAGCGACCAGGCCGTCCATACGATAAGGGTATTGGCAAACAGCGCAATGGCCCAACAGGCAACCGGTCTTTTTACCAGCACACATAGTGGTGCTGCGAGCATTGGGATAACAATTTGCAGCGCCGGTAGCTGATCAGCTATCACGAATCGCGCTCCAGAGCCTCGATAGCTTTGATCTCATCCTCTTCAATAGTTTTATATTCTTCATAAATTCGAACAATCAGCGCCAGCGCTACAGCGGTGGTGGCAACGCCAACTACAATGGCGGTGAGAATAAGCACATGTGGTAATGGATTTGAATACACTTGTATACCATCAGCCAGAATGGGTGCGCTGCCTCCCTGTACTTTTCCCATTGTGATATACATGTAAAAAATGGAGGTTTGAAACACACCAAGCCCTATTATTTTCTTTATCAGGTTGTAGCGCGCTATCATGATGTACAAACCCGCCATCATTAAAATAATAACAACCCAATAATTGTACAACCCCAGTATTTGCATTATCGCTTACTCGCAAAACTGAAAAATAGACTGATCATTACTCCAGCAACCGTTACACCCACCCCAAGCTCCACAGCAAAGATGCCCCAATGCTGTCCATGTTTGCCATCGTGTGCGAGAAAATTGTAGTCAAGTAAGTTGCCCCCGAGCATCATTGTCACAATGCCCGTGCCCATATAAATCAAAACACCTGACGCCATTAATATACGTAATGCAGATGGTGTAATAACACGCCGGGTTCGCTGCAAACCAAAAATTAGCCCGTGTAAAATAAACGCAGAGGCAAAGATAACTCCGGCCTGGAATCCTCCACCGGGTCCATAATCGCCATGAAATTGTACGTATAAGCCGAACAGCAATACGAATGGAATGATCAGCTTGGTGACAATCTTCAGAACGCGATGGTGTTGCCGCACATAGAGTTTCATGAAAGGTGCTCCGAGTCGTCTTTAGGAATGTTGGGCAGATTACTCGGCAAATCGCCCGGCGAACCTTCAGGGGTTTCTTCTTCGGGTCGGCGACGAATTAGTCCCAACAAACTCAACACAGCAATTCCGGCGGTAAATACCACCACAACTTCGCCTAAGGTGTCATACCCACGGTAGCTCGCCAACACCGATGTAACAACATTGGGCATACCCGTTTCATCCGGGGATTTATACAGATAATGTTGGGTAAGTTCGGGATGGGTTTGCGCCGGTGACTGAGGATCACCATAGAGCGGCATATCAAGTGTGCCGTAGATGAGTAACGCACCCGTTAGAGCAACGAAAACAATCGCCACAAGAGAATCGTGACCACGAGGTTTTTGTTTATGCTTGGTAAACGAAAGTGCGCCGAGAAAAAGGATGGTTGAGATACCAGAACCCACAGCCGCCTCCGTAAAGGCAACATCTACCGCATCCATGACTACAAATATTCCAGCCGCAACCAGGCTATACAGCCCTAACAGAATAACCCCGGCCAGTAAATCGCGAAGCACGATAATACCTATAACGATGGCCACCAGAAATGTGAGCAAAACAACCGTAACCAGCAATTCCATAGTTATTTCTCAGGTCTGGAAAGAGCGAGCTTCTGCGCGGTTTCAGGCGAGTCCAATATCGGCTTACCGTTTTCATCGGATGGTATGTGTCCGGAAAGCAGTGCAGTTTTTGCCAAAGCATGTGAAGCAGTTGGCGCGGTAAACAGTGTGAAAAACAACACGAGCACCACTTTAATTCCGGCCATCGGATTATCGAATACAAAAAACGCTTGTAGCATCAACCCCAAAACAATGAAGATTGCGCCACCGGTGTCAGTCACACTGGCAGCGTGCAGGCGCGTGTATAAATCGGGCAGGCGAATAAGTCCTATCGCACCACTAACGATAAATACACAACCAGTCGCAATAAGTATCCAGGAGAGAAGCCAAATAACCCAGTACATAATCTAGAAATCGTCCTGCTGGTAGGCGTCACTGCCAATATCGTCATACTCGAAGAATTTCAATACAGCGATCGTACCGATAAAATTTATCAGTGAATAAACCAACGCAATATCAACAAAGTCGGGACGGTTAGTTAAAAACCCATAAACAGCGATCAGTAGTACGGTTTTAGTACCAAATGAGTTCACCGCCAGTATGCGATCAAAAATAGTAGGACCAAGCAGTGCTCTTATGAGCGTAAGCAGCATGGTGACCAACAAAGCCAGAGTGGCAACAATGAACATTAAGGGGGTGGCTCCAACGGTTTGAAATGCGGCTCAACATCACGTATCCGTTGTGCCATTTCTCCTTCTTCAAGCTCGTGCAAACTATCTTCATGCAGCGCGTGCACCAGAATATCGCCGTCGATGGTGAAATTGATCGCTGTGGTTCCGGGCGTGAGGGTGATCGAGTTAGCATATATGGCTCGACCCATATCAGAATCGGGAGTCGCCGTAACACGCCTCAGAGTGGGCACTATAGGCATATCGCGCGACAGGATTCGCTTCGTTACGTCTATATTGGATAACAGTATTTGGTGAGCCAACCAGGCCCAATATTTAAAAATATGGAAAAATCGGAAGTAAATCGGGTGTCCGCGGTGAGTAAGAACGCCCATTCGACGCGCCAGCCAAACCACTAACGACACTGACAACACCCCTAGGATTAGTAGTTGTGCCTTGAAATAACCTGACAACAACAGCCAAAGTGCCGCCATCGTAAGGAGCAGTCGAATTGTCAACATTTTTTAACGAATCTGTTGCTTTCAATCCACCAATGCTGCCCGCACTGGGGTGTGACTCAGTCCACAGACGATATCGAACCGAGGAGGTGTCATTTTACCATGATTGCAGCACCAGTCAGCCAAAGGTTGATGTCGTTTAAAACATGCTTAAGATCAAACAATTATCTGTTGTTAGCTTAGCGAGAATTAATGTGTCTACGGTATTAATATCGGCCGTGAAGTAGCATGTCTCTGGTATAATTGATCGTTGAACAGAAACAAGCCAGCGCTCTTGAACAGCGCATTTTGGAAACGAGCTGGTCGTGAAACGAAACAAATATCAACCAAAATGGATTTTCTCCGGGCTGCTTCTGGCGGCGCTTCTTACAACTGGCTGCGATATCGGAGTAATGGATCCGGGTGATGATGAAGGTAGCAGTACGCCAAGCACCAATAACAGCGCCCCGACCACCAATGAAGCGAACAATGAAACGAACACGGGCGCCGAGCCAGCTGTTACTGACACACCCACAACTGCCGCTCCAACCAATACCACTCCAGTAGCCCCTCCCCCAACTGACGGCAACTATGCATTGTCGCTGTCAAATCAAACCGTCAATTTGACTGAAGGCTCGAACGTCTCGGTAACCGTTCAAATACAGCGCAACAATGGTTATACAGGTCAGATCAATTTAGGGGCTGAAGTACCACCAAACAGCAACGCAGCTGAGCTTTCATGGACATTCACGAACACTAGAATAGCTGAAAACGAGAACAGTACTTCAATTACTTTAGCGTTGGATTACGCCGTCCTTCCTATCCTGCCTCAAACACGTACCTTGCGCATTCGAGCCACCGATGGCACTACGCAAAGAAACGCTGATTTAACAATAAACGTAACACCGACGGACAAGGCCGATGTTTATTTGCTGATTGGTCAAAGCAATATGGTCGGGTTTAGTGAAGATAATGCAAAAGAAGAGTTCCCTGGCGGTGCGGATGCCCCAGTTGATGGAATTTTGCAACTCAACCCTACCGGGAATGACGAGCAAAATTTCCCAACAGAAGCGTCCTTTATCAATCAAGACTCGATTGCGGTTCAAAGCCCTCGTTTCACACTTGCCATTGATCCTCTGCACCATGGATTCGACTCAAGTATCAATGGTAAGGCTTCTGCCCTTATTGGCCCGGGGCTCTCTTTTGCCAAGCGCGCTCGCCAGAATACTAATGCACCAAATATTTATCTCGTGCCCGCTGCATGGGCAGATACCGGATTTTGCCGTCGCGCGCGCTCACCAGCGCTTCAGCAGTTTGAAGGAGAACTTGGCTGGAATGCAACATCACTACCGAACGACAACATCGAATTAAGCGGAACCCTGCTGCACGATCGAGCCTTAGCGAGAGTTAACCTGACTCTAGACGATACCAAAGGCATACTGCGTGGCATTTTGTGGCACCAGGGTGAAGCCGATTCTGATTCGGCCTTCTGTGCAGGCGCGTATGAACAAAACATAGTCCAATTGGTTGAATCGCTTCGAACCAACATCATTGTGGACGCCCGTGGATCGAATGCCCGAGGGCCAAACGCCAATGTGCCATTTATCGTTGGCACCATGTCCAAAGGTGGTGATGTACAAATTTTTAGTGAGACAAAATCCACTGTTGATAGCGTACACCGCAGAATCAAGGAAATTGTACCTTTCTCCGCAGTTGTCGAAAACGACGATTTAGTACCCTCAAACGGCTACCCATGCGGTGATGGGGGTTGTATTCATTTTGGTTCGCTGGCCTACAGAGAAATGGGCTCTAGATACTACGATCAACTCATTCAGGCTGCTATCGGTGAGTAGTGCGTCGAAAAACGGCTAGCCAACCAGTGAACTTAGTCCCGAGTTTGTGTACCTAGTACTATATTTCCAGTACGCCTGTTTCGGCACCACGCTTGCAGTAAATGGCACTCAGATCCACGCTCAATACCGCCAGTACAGGCAAAAGGTTGCTAACATGAGTTTATGCATTTCAAAAACGGCTCGCTGGTCGGTAATTGCGCTTATATTTCTTTGCTTGTCTGCTTGCTCGGGTACCGACGATGAGCCACCTCGAACAGGTGCAGGCAGTGGCTCAACCGGGGGTGTTTCAGGAAGCGACTTTGTCTTACAGTCGATTGCCCCGCTCAATCTGGTAGAAGGCTCATCAGGCGGAGTCAATATTCCTATTGTACTGAGCAGAAACAACGGGCATAACAGAACCGTTACGGTAACCATCGAAGGCGCCAGTGGTGAAGACGAACGACTCATCACTTTCAATACCGATCAAGCTCAACTCAGCGGTACTCAGTCTACTGGCACGATAAATCTGAATCTCGCCATTGACGATTTGCCAATCTTCTCTCAGCAAAGAACGTTCAATGTTACCGCGAATGATGGGACAGGCTCAGCCAGTGTTCCCGTTGAGATAAACGTCTCGCCGGTCAACGCACCTGATGTCTACTTGTTGATCGGTCAGAGCAACATGGTAGGTTTTAGCGGTGATGGCACCAAGCTGTCGGGCCCCAATGGCCCCGATGAACCCAATCCTCGCATTCTACAGCTCAATGCGACCAAGAACGATCAGTTTGAAGTTTTTACCAACCAAGCTGCATTCACATCGTTGTCAAGCAATGTAATCGCGTCACGTCGTATCGTGCAAGCTGAAGATCCTTTACATATTCCACTTGACCCCAACAATACGAGCGGTAAGAACATTTCTTATATCGGTATGGGCTTAAGTTTTGCCAAGGCGGCGCTGGCAAACACAGAGAACAACATAGTGTTAGTGCCGGCAGCATGGTCCGGTTCTGCGTTCTGCGAGAATGATAATGGACCAAACGGACAATGGAATGCGCTGGAAACGAACGACCCGAACTTAGGTAACACCTGGTTATTTGATCGAGCCGTAGCCCGAACAAACCTGACACTGGCGGAAACTGGAGGCATATTGCGTGGCATTCTTTGGCACCAGGGAGAATCGGATTCAAATGATGAGTGCTCTGAACAGTACCTGCCAAACCTTGAGCGCTTAGCACAAGAGTTACGTGTGCAGATTAATCCAGATCGACGTGGTGCAGATGCACGCCGAGGCGATGCGAATATACCTTTTGTACTTGGAACTATGTCACGTGGTATCGATGATAACGGTGATTTTTCCATTTTCTTGCCAGCCAAGCAAAGGATCGATGATGCTCATCGTATTCTACCCAGTACAATTAACCATGCAGCGCTTACAATCAGCGATGACCTAACACCAGAAAACGGATTCCCTTGCGGCAACGAAAGCTGTATTCACTATGGTCCTGCGGCACTACGTGAAATGGGTCGTCGTTATTACGATGCACTACTGCGCGCGGTAGCAAACCCGTAAGTTCTTACAGGTTTTTTTAGCTCTATTTTTTTAGCAATTCTGTTTTTTTTGCATTTTTTTTAGCATTAATGAATAGCAAGATCGGCATTGTCCTTGATTAAATCAAGCACTACTTCAGAACGAACTTCAGACACTAGTGGTCCATCCACTTGATACGTTCGAGTTCAGCGTGACTGTCTGCGTTT
>CAYTJF010000251.1:0-8823 GCA_964437945.1 uncultured Granulosicoccaceae bacterium | reverse complement strand
CTATTATCCAGGTGTGCATTATCCAGTTGTCTATTATCCAGTTGTTCATTATCCAAAAGTTTTAACATCGAAATAACTGATTTATAACACCGCAGAAGCGGTATTACAGAGTAAGCGACGCATCGACCGCGTTGGAAAAATAGATAGGGAGCCTCAGTTTATTGAAGCTCTCGTAGATTATAAGGAGTTGGATGAAATCGGTCGGTTAAGAGTGGAATATCACTCTGCTACTTTCTGTATATCTATTTAATGTGATCGAATTTAAAAACAATCATTGCCGCGGTACTACGAAAAAATGAAAAACTAGTAGTTCGAATGTAAAATCACTAGGTTGTTCCTGAATGGGTATGAATAAATGCATGTAGAGTTGAAAAGCTCAATACATAATTGTCAGATAAAAATGGATTGCAACCTTGTCGTTTTAACTAAATCAGGAACCATGTTTTGCACCACTTTCGATCAGTTTTAAATGTCGAGTAATTTTATATATTTTATGAGTATGCAGCGAGTCATAATAGAGTTCGTAACCTCGCAGAATAGGGTGGCAATAGTTAAAACACTGCTGAACAATCATTGTTCTCGACCTGTGCATCTGATATAGGCATAATAATCAGCAGTACGATAAACTATTCATACTACATCAGGAGTAATAATGAACATGCGCAGTTTAAATATTGGCATTCTCGCTGGTCTCGGGGCAATGTATTTAGCCGGAACGCAATCAGTATGGGCGGCTGGAAGCATAAACGCATTGGTTTGGTGCGACCACACCGACCCTGAGTTTATTCGCCCGTTTGAAGAAGCCAACGATGTCAAAGTTAACCTAAAAGAGTTTGAGGGCACCGGTGCAGCCCTTTCCATACTGGAACAATCCCAGCCAGGTGATTGGGATGTACTGATTATTGATGGGGTTGATGTTCCGAAACTTGCCAAAGACGGTTTGTTAGCCAGTCATCCTGAAGAAGCCTTGCCAATAGCGGATATCTGGCCAGAGGTATTGCTGGAACAAAACCACAAGATCGATGGCAAATGGTACGGAATGACAGAACTGTTCGGTTATAACACGATTGCCTATAACAAAGACAATGTCGATCCGGAAGACATGCAAGACATGACAACGCTGTGGGGTGATAAATACAAGGGTCGTATCGCGGTTTATGACTGGCATACGCCAATGATTGGACTGGTTGCCATGGGCTTGGGTAAGAAAACGGCAGAGCTTAGTGAGAGTGATTTGCCGGAAATAAAAGAAACTCTGTTCAAACTTAAAGACAACACAACCCAGTTCACCGATGTGGTGGCCAGTCAAACGGCATTGGCTACTGGCGAAGTCGATATTTTGTTCGGTGGCGGGGAGTGGTTAACGGGCGTGCTGTCACAAGAGATGCCAAATCTTGACTGGGTGTTGCCAGAGCAAGGTGGCTTGATGTGGTCTCAATCGGTAACCACTCTGGCCGATGCTAAAAACCCGGAGATGGCGCTGAAATTTATGCAATATATTCTCAGCCCTGAAGGCCAGGCAAAACTTGCGACATCATCTTGTTACTGGGCAATGCCTGCCAACATGAAAACAGGCCCGGAACTTAATGACCAGCAAAAAGCGGCATTGCGCTGGGACCAGCAAGCAGGGTATTTGGCGAATTCGCAACTGTATCCTTCGGTGAGTCCAGAACTGGATGAAAAAATGGAAGATTTGTGGACTGAGATGTTACAACGTTAACTTGGGCATGACAGTGTTTGGGTTGCCGAAGTACAAACTCGGCAACCTGTAAACTTGGCCTAATATTCTGTGATCACTGCAAATCAGTATTCGAGCTTTAGGCGCTGGCGACTGGTGTTGCCGGCGCTTTTTTGGACGGTCGCATTTTTTATCATACCGTTTTTGTTTATGGCGGTAATGAGCCTTTGGCATCGTATCGGTGGCAAGATTGTCGCAACCTGGAATCTCGACAACTACATTGATTTTATAACCAAGCCTCACCTGGTTAAATCGCTGCTGAATTCAATAGAGATCAGTTTGAGCGTCACAGTTATATCTGTTGTTCTGGCTTATCCTTTGGCGTGGATTATTGCTGAACGAGTACCTGCAAGATGGCAGCGTACCGCTTTAATTCTGGCGATCTTGCCGTTCTGGACCTCTTACGTTGTTCGTTCCTATGCCTGGTTGTTGGTGTTGTCGAAACAAGGCATTGTCAATACATTTCTACTGAATGTTGGTGTTATTGCAGAACCACTTGTTATAGCATCAACTCGCTACGCCACCATTATTGGTTTCGTGCACTTTTTCGTTATGTTGTTAACACTAACAATTTACGCCAATTTAAAACAGTTATCGCCGAACTACGCGAGAGCTGCCGCAGATCTTGGAGCCGGGCCGTTGCGTACCTTTTGGCACGTGATATTGCCATTAACGTTGCCGGGTATTATGGTTGGCGCTTTTCTAACGTTTGTGCTGTGCATTGGTGACTACATAACGCCAAAGATTCTTGGTGGTAGCAATGAACTGGTGCTACCACAAGTGATTATGCTACAAATTGGTCGGCGCGCCGATTTTCCGAATGCGGCTGCAATGTCAATTATTCTAATGTTAGTCGTTACCGTTGCTTATCTACTATGCGCAAGATGGTTAAAGATGGAGCGTACCTAAGATGTTGGGCAAGTCATTTCAAAGAATAATGACAACGGCATACGCATTAATATTGTATGGATTTATTTTCTTACCAGTCGTAGTACTTGTGTTGTTTTCTTTTCAAGACAGTCGTCTGCCGATAATGCCGTTTAAGGGCCCGACGACGCGCTGGTATGAAGCGGTTCTTGCTGATAGCCGTCTTATCGACTCACTAATCAACTCGTTTATCGTCGCGATGAGTTCTTCATTAGTAGCCGTTACTCTGGGATTTCTCGCCGCTTACGCACTGGCTCGATTTCATTTGCCAGCAAAAGGACTGCAAAGAGCCATGCTAACAGCTCCATTGACCGTCAGTTATCTGATTATCGCATTGGGGTTGTTGATTATGTTTAATGCATTGGGAGTTAGCTCTTCGTTATGGACTGTGGGTATAGGTCATGTGGTTATCAACACGCCGCTTTGTTTTGCGATTATCTATAGCCAGATGGGTGATCATCAAATCAACATCGAAAGAGCAGCGAACGATCTTGGTGCCAGTGAGTGGCAAACCGTGTTACTGGTTACTGTACCGATGATGCTACCGTCAATCCTTGCCAGTTTTTTTCTAGCAGTAACATTTTCATGGGATGAATTTATTATTTCGTTTCTATTATCACGCTTTGAAGTCACTTTACCGGTTGAGATATGGAGCATGTTGCGATCTGGTTTAAACCCGAAAACCAATGCGGCCGGCTCGCTGGTATTCATGATTTCTATTGTATTACTACTGATAGCCGAATTGCTGGTGTTTCGAAAGGTCAAACAACAATGACCGCCACAGTTGAAATTAATCAGGTTTCGCATAGTTTTGACGGTTTTATAGCACTTAACAACATCAATTTAACCATCGATGCGGGCAGTTTCGCTGTGTTACTTGGACCATCAGGATGTGGTAAAACCACGTTATTGTCCGTGCTTGGCGGGTTCTTACATCCAACATCGGGCTCTGTACACCTTGATGGAACTGATGTTACTGATGTACCTCCCGCAAGACGTGCTACAACAACTATGTTTCAGGATTATGCGTTGTTTCCACACATGAACCTGCAAGACAATGTCGGCTTTGGCTTGCGCATGAAAGGTTTGTCTAAAAAGCAGCGTAATAGTAAATCGGGCGAGTTGCTGGCGCTAGTTGGTCTTGATGACTCATCACGAAAAAAACCACACGAACTCTCCGGAGGTCAAAGGCAGCGTGTAGCGCTGGCACGAGCATTGGCTGTAGATCCCGATGTTTTGCTACTTGATGAGCCCCTTGGTGCGCTTGATTTAAAACTGCGACGGCAAATGCAGGACGAACTCAAAGCTATACAAAAGCGAATAGGCACCACCTTCATACATGTGACTCACGATCAGGAAGAGGCTATGGCTATTGCTGATAAAATTATTGTTATGAATGACGGACAGATAGAAGACCAGGGAACACCGGAATCAATCTACCTGAAACCGAAAACGGTGTTTACTGCGGCATTTATGGGCGAGGCCAATCTGCTTCAGGGGCACGTAAACAGGTTCGACGATAACATAATTACGGTGAGTACTGATCTGGGGGAATTTAGTTTAAGTGGTGATTGCTGTGTGAATAACAACATAGGCGTTGATGACATCGTACAAATCTGCTTTAGACCAGAACATGTACTGGCTTCCGATAATGCAATGGATAATGTCGTCAATCTTGGCAATACCCGAGTTAGTGATCGCGCATTTTCAGGGTCACACCAGCGTTGCCAACTGGTAGCTGACAATGGGCAATCCTATATTGCACACCTGCCACAATCTCAATTTGTAGAAAATAACGCTGTCATGCCATTGTTGGTAAATAGTTCGTCAATGGTTGTACTGTGAGCATGCGCAGGGGCTCGATATGGATCGTATAAATGCTGCTGACTGGTATACAGTAATTAAATTAAGTAATGATATAAGGCTTGTAAGTGAACTACACATAACTGAATTTTATCGATGTAATATCTGGCACATCCGAGGTAGTAATTCGGATGTACTGATCGACAGCGGTATGGGTGTTGTCAGTTTGCGGGAGCATGTGCCACTGGTAACTGAAAAAGTATGCCAAGCCGTTGCCAGCCACACGCACTTTGATCACATTGGTTGCCATCACGAATTCGAACACCGCTGTGTACATGTGGCCGAGGCAGAAATCATGTCTCACCCGAGCAGGCAGAATACCCTGGCCGACCCCTATGTGACTGACGACATATTCACAGCACTTCCGCCAGCACCTTATATGTCAACAAGTTACGCAGTAAAATCCGCACCGGCCAGCCGATTACTGGAAGATGGTGATGTAATTGACCTGGGAAACAGACAGCTTGACGTTATCCATACACCCGGTCACTCTCCCGGTGGGATAGCGTTATGGGAATCTGCGACTGCCACTTTATTTAGTGGTGACATAGTATATGACGGCCCATTAATCGAAGACACCTACCACGCCAACGCACAAGACTATTACAACAGTATGGTTCGATTGCTTGATATACCGGTAAAAACGGTACATGGTGGCCACTTTGCAAGCTACGGTCGTGACCGACACCGACAGATTATCCGTACATGGTTGGACTGCCATTAAAAAAGCATGAATCTAATCTAATTTGTTAACGCCATGAACGAAATAACACAAAAAAAGCAATACGAATCGCTGCGAAGTTTTCAGTGGTTTGGCAAGTCCGATTTACGTTCATTTGGTCATCGTTCACGAGCTATGCAGTTCGGTCACGATCCAGAGGATTGGAAGGGTAAACCGGTTATCGGCATCATCAATACCTGGTCGGAGATCAATCAGTGTCATGCACATTTCAAAGACCGAGTTGACTGGATCAAAAAAGGCGTACTGCAGTCTGGTGGTTTTCCAATAGAGCTGCCTGCGATGACGCTGTCTGAAGTATTCTTAAAACCCTCCGCCATGCTGCATCGGAACCTTCTGGCAATGGAATGTGAGGAAGTGATTCGTAGCTATCCGATAGACGGCGTGATACTGATGGGTGGTTGCGATAAAACCACACCGGCGCTGATTATGGGCGCTTTGAGTATGGATTTACCGACTATTTATTTTCCTGCCGGCCCAATGCTGCGGGGTAACTGGAAGGGGCAGCCCCTTGGTAGTGGTTCTGATAGTTGGAAATACTGGGATGAACTTCGGGCCGGAAACATAACCGAAGAAGACTGGAATGAAGTCGAGCAAGGCATAGCGCGCTCACATGGTCATTGCATGACTATGGGTACGGCCAGCACCATGACATCCATCACCGAAGCAATTGGTATGACACTGCCAGGTGCGGCATCAATACCTGCACCGGATTCAAACCATACGCGTATGGCAACGCAAGTTGGTCGACGTGTGGTCGATATGGTTTGGGATGAACTAAAGCCTTCGGCATTGCTAAGCCGCGCGTCATTTGAGAATGGCATTACTGCCGCCATGGCAATGGGTTGCTCAACCAATGCGATAGTACACGTCGTTGCTATGGGGCGGCGTGCAGGCTTTGACATCAGTCTTGAAGATTTCGATCGCATTGGGCGCAAAGTGCCGGTCATTGCAAATGTACGACCCAACGGTGACACCTATCTTATGGAAGATTTTTACTACGCCGGTGGATTGCGAGCAATGCTCAAGAACGTTGAGGCAGATCTGCACCTTGGTTGCTTGACGGTTAACGGAAAAACGCTGGGAGAAAATATTGCCAGTGCACGTGTTTATAACGACGATGTTATACGCGACGCCAACAACCCAATTTACCCATCAGGTGCGCTTGTTGTCCTAAAGGGCAATCTGGCGCCCGGTGGTTGCGTGATGAAAGTATCGGCAATGGATTCGCGTTTTCTAAAACACAGCGGTCCGGCAATGGTATTCGACAGCTACCCGGAGATGAAAGCTGCCATTGACGATGAAAACCTTGATGCAACCGCTGATACCGTTTTGATACTACGAAATGCGGGACCACTCGGTGGGCCTGGTATGCCCGAATGGGGCATGCTGCCAATTCCGAAAAAATTGGTTAAACAGGGAGTACGCGATATGCTGAGAATTTCAGATGCACGCATGAGTGGTACCAGTTACGGTGCTTGCGTATTGCATGTTGCCCCGGAATCTTTTGTCGGTGGCAATCTGGCGTTGGTACAAAACGGCGATATCATCAATATTGATATTGAAGCACGTAGCCTGAATATGGAAGTCAGTGAAGAAGAAATCAGCTCACGACGTAAGGCCCTGGTTATGCCGAAACCACGCTATGAGCGCGGCTTTGGTTACTTGTTTTCCCAGCATGTGAGTCAGGCACCTGACGGCTGTGATTTCGATTTCCTGCAAACCGATTTTGGTAAGGCTGTACCTGAACCGCCGATTTATTAAGCTTTTAGCAAAAAAACGGTTAGTGTGTCTTACTAATTTCATGGAATCATTGGATAATGTCTTCTATCACTCTTCCTGATGCTGCACACGTGGTAATAGTTGGAGGTGGCGTTATAGGCTGTTCGGTAGCCTATCATTTGGTAAAACTGGGCTATACAGACGTCATTGTATTGGAGCAGGGGCAGCTCAGCTCAGGAACAACCTGGCATGCCGCAGGCCTAGTTGGTCAGTTACGTAGTCACTCCAGTATGACCAGCCTGATTCAATATTCCACCCAACTGTATAGTGAGCTTGAGCTTGAAACGGGCCTGTCAACGGGTTGGAAAAACTGTGGCTCGCTTTCCGTTGCTCGAAACGCTGAGCGAATGGTGCAGTTAGAACGGACGGCGTCTTCTGCTCGGGCGCAAGGAGTTGCCGTTGACGTTATCACCGCAAAAGAGGCAGGTGACCTGTGGCCCGTAATGCAAACTCACGACTTGCTTGGTGGAATTTGGTTACCCGGTGATGGCAAAGCTAATCCAACCGATTTAACTCAATCACTTGCTGCTGGAGCTCGTTCAGGCGGTGCACGCATATTGGAACGTACGCGAGTAACGGACATTACCGTTAACAACGGTGCTGTTACGAGTGTGCGTACTGAGTTAGGTGATATAAAAGCAGAGATAGTGGTGAACTGTGCTGGACAATGGGCAAGAAACCTAGGCCAAATGTGCGATGTTTCTGTGCCACTACATTCTGCCGAACATATGTATATCGTGACAGGAAAAATTGACGGTGTGCATGCTGAGCTACCAGTGCTGCGCGACCCTGATGGGTTCATCTATTTCAAAGAAGAAGTTGGTGGTCTGACCATGGGTGGCTTTGAACCGAATGCGAAACCGTGGGGTATGCATGGCATTCCAGATAATTTTGAGTTCTCACTATTGCCTGATGACTGGGAACAGTTCGAAATTCTGATGAAGAACGCCCTTATTCGGGTACCGCAACTTGAGCACGCAGAAGTAAAAAAATTCTATAACGGTCCTGAAAGCTTCACTCCAGATAATAATTTTTTGCTAGGAGAAGCGTCTGAATTGCGCAACTTTTATGTTGGCGCAGGCTTTAATTCAATGGGAATCGCCAGCGCTGGAGGTGCGGGTAAAGCATTGGCGGAATGGATTGTGAATGACGGACCAACGATGGATCTCTGGCCTGTTGATATTCGACGTTTCGCCGGTTTTAACAACAACCAACACTGGTTGCACGACAGAATAAAAGAAACACTCGGACTTCACTACGCGATGCCATGGCCCAATCGGGAGCTTGAGTCTGCTCGGCCGTTACGTCGGTCGCCTCTGTACGATCGCTTGTCAGCCCAGCGTGCAGTTTTTGGCTCAAAGATGGGGTGGGAGCGCGTCAATTGGTTTGCAAATGTTGGTCAATCTGCAAATATAGATTATTCGTTTGGACGACAAAACTGGCACGCAAACGTCGCGCGAGAACATAATCGTGTTCGCAATCAAGTTGGTCTGTTCGATCAGTCCTCTTTCGGTAAACTGATTGTCGAAGGTTCGGATGCCAGCACAGTTCTAAATAAAATATGCGCAGCCAATATAGATCAGCCTATTGGTAAATCGGTGTACACAGGAATGCTTAATGATCGTGGTGGATATCAGAGCGATCTCACCGTTATGCGACTTGAAGAGCAGCGATTTTTAATCATCACAGGATCGGCACAAGCGGTTATTGATAGGGACTGGATAACGAAAAATACACCTGCCAAAGCACACTGTCACATCAGTGATGTGACATC
>CAYTJF010000250.1:7655-9019 GCA_964437945.1 uncultured Granulosicoccaceae bacterium | reverse complement strand
GGGTGTGAGAAACTGTCGCGTAAGCGGATAATGCATCCGCGCACCGAGATTGATCATCGAAAGATCTCTCTCTCTAGTACTTTCCCAAGAAACGTATTCTCATTTGAAATTTCGCTAAGTGGTCCACCATAAGGCGCATACCCAACCTGCTCTATAATCTCCCCATCATGATCAACACTTGCTATAACACTACCCAGATGGTTGTTGACGTAGTATGTCGTTTGGTCTGAAGTCTCATCGTGTGTAGCAAGCAATTTACCTTCGGCTGTGAAGAATTCTTCTTCCTTGATTGTTTTACCAAGACTATCTTTTGTAATTTTGAAATACACTTAACCTGAGGGTTCAAAGAAGAAGTACTCGACGTATTCAGTGTGCGGTGCACAATTCTCATCATAGACAACTTTCAGCTCAGGGGAATGACGATAGTTGTAGTGAAAATCTGTAAGAACACATTCATTTCCACTGTCTTTGGAAATGACGTGTGACAGAAGATTTTCATCGTTGTATCTGTAGTGGCGGTTCTTTTTTGTTTCAACTGACGCATCGTTTTCGTCTTGCTATACCATTAAACGTACGATTGCCATTCGCGTCGTAGGTAAACGAACGAGATTCCGCAAGTACTGTGGTAGAGATGAGTGAGAGAATAAGGAAAACAACTGAATAGAGTGCAAGAGTTCTCATGGGCGCTCTCCCGTAGAAAGCCAAACATCATCAATACGAAGCCAACCGATATCCTTGATGAAATGTCGAAAAGCGATAGACGCGGTATGTGCTGACGTTGTGTAATCGAAATCAGCGGTTGTCCACTCGTCTGATGGTGGCGACCACCCCAGGTAGTGATACTCTTTGCCGTCTGAGTGTGTGGAATCGTCGCATGTAGTGGAGGCGTTGAGTTATCGACAACGGCGTTGATTCGTTGATATAAACGTGTGGATTCAGTGAGTTAATCCGTATTAACGAATAATTTCTTCGACTCAATGCCCAGTTGATCTGAGGTTGTGGAATTTACATTTTACGCTCGCTGATTTGCGAGTATCCCCTACTGTGCCAAGTCAGTAATCATTGTGTAAAAGAGTCATCGTGAATTGTTGTATCAATGGGTATATGGTCTGCTCGCAACAAGGAAGCACACTCTATTAAGGATTACCCAAGGATACGACAGAGTAATCTCGGTATCTATAGCATTTGTAATACAAACTTAAAAGAGAAAAAGAAAACCAACCTTGAGAGGTTGATAAGTGAGGCGGTATTTCACCGCATCATAGGTTGGGTAGTTACAGAGCAGTGTTGGAGAGGCGCAAGGTACCGCCAGCGAAAGTGTCGAAACAATAACGTATAAAGGGGCAAGCACGTATTATAATTCG
>CAYTJF010000250.1:0-7555 GCA_964437945.1 uncultured Granulosicoccaceae bacterium | reverse complement strand
GCCGTTTACAGGTTGTGGCCGTTTACAAATTGTGAGAGTAGGGTTCGCTCACAAAGGTGCACTAGAGACGTGTCCTATCACCATATAGAGCAGACGAGACAAGAATAACGAAGGGATTTCAATGAAGCGATTATTTAGTGCCATCACATGCGTCGCGGCCGTAACACTCATCGCGTTTGGTTCGGACCGTGCTTGGGCACATGACGAGTATCATGACCGTTTTGTGCATGCTGAAGGGGTGGATAACGGCCAATGTAAAGATGCTTCGGCACCTTGCGCGACCATCGAATATGCACTCAAGCAGGCTCAAAAAGGCGAGACTGTACGCGTGGCGCAAGGCACGTACCGTTTTGAGCGCGACGACCCGGCGGAAGCCATTACCTTGCTC
This sequence comes from uncultured Granulosicoccaceae bacterium, assembly GCA_964437945.1. GTDB lineage: Bacteria > Pseudomonadota > Gammaproteobacteria > Granulosicoccales > Granulosicoccaceae > Granulosicoccus. Next base: position 7,167 of record CAYTJF010000250.1, on the reverse strand, counting down.
GGCCCAGTAGTCAAAGTCCTCGGTGGCTATAGCACTGCGGACGGTTTTGCACAACAAGATGTGCACGCTAATCCAACCAATATCGTTGGCCCTGCTCGTAAGTATGCGAAGCGCTTTGCCGAGCGTGGCTTTAATGTAGTGACAACGGCGGCCGCTACTGAATTAGGCGCAGCCGACGCAACACCATCGCACTTCGTGACCGAAAATGGTGTTGACGAGGGAGTTTGTGCAACGGCGAGCGAGCCCTGCCGTACACTCGCATACGCGATCGATAACGCGTCCAACGGCGATGTGGTCGCGATCTCAGAAGGCACATTCTTGCTTGTTGCTGACGACTTGACGGACGCGAACACACGTGGTGTGCGTCTGCAGGGCGGGTATACCAGCACCTTTGAGTTTGCCGACCCCGATAGTTTTCGCACGTTTGTTACCGGTCCGTCTCACGACAATCGTGAATCGCTTGCAAGCCTGGGTTTAGTGTTGATCCAAGATGCCAAGGGAGAAGCGATCAAAGACGTTTTACTCGCGAGTACTGAGAGCGACCTTATAGAAGCAGCGCAAACTACTACTGCTACAACCCAATGCGTGGACGGGGTCGCGGGAAGTTTTCCTTGCGATGGCATCGACCTGCTATCGCGAATCCCGCTTAGCGACTTTTCAGGCCGACCATCATCGGCAAATGACATATGGGGGTTTGTGGACCTCAATGACCAGCGTGAGTATGCCTTGATTGGTTTCAATAACGGTGTTGCGGTGGTTGATGTCAGCGACTCACAAAACCCACGTGAGGTAGGCACTGTTTCGGGGCCTAACGCACAATGGCGTGACATAAAGGTTTATCAATTCTTTGACAGTGCGCGCGGGCGATATCGCGCCTATGCATACGCCACGGCGGACTTCCCGGCTAGTCCTCAAGGACTGCAAGTCATCGACTTAAGTGAGTTGCCGAACCGTGTTTCACTTGCCGGCAGTTACGACGGTATTAATCGTGCGCACAACGTATACATGGCGAACATCAATTACGCGACGGGTGAAGCGATATCGGGTAGCGATGCGTTCATTTATATTCTTGGTTCGGATACTGATCGTGGACGCGTGCAGATATTGGATGTTAAGAATCCCGCATCGCCACGCCGGGTCACTGGGGGACCGTCGGGTGCGTCGTATACTCACGATGCGACGAATATATTGATTACGGATTCGCGTGTATCGCAATGCCCCTCAGGGCGCGACCCGTGTGAAATTTTTGTCGGCTACGACGAAGATTCACTATCCATTTGGGATGTGAGCGACAAATCCAATCCGGTGCGGTTGAGCGACACCAGCTACTCAGGGGCAAGATACACGCACTCGGGCTGGTGGAGTAAGGACAAACGTTTTCTCTTCATCCAAGACGAGGGAGACGAGTCAGCAGGCGCTAACACAACGCTCTATACGGTGAACATAAGCGACCTACGCAATCCAAGCATACAGCGCAGTTGGACGGGTCCAACGCGAGCTATTGATCACAACGGTTTCACATTAGGTGACCGGTACTACATGTCTAACTATCGTCGTGGCCTAACAGTGCTTGATGTGAGTGATCCTACTAGTCCACGCAGCGACGCATATTTTGATACCTTGCCTTCGCCTGCAAGCAATTCTGCAAGTTTTGACGGTGCGTGGGGCGTGTACCCTTATCTGCCAAGCGGCACCTTACTCGTTAGCGATATAAGCAACGGTTTATTCTTGTTGAAAGACGGCGAGACCACCCAGCCACCACCTGATGATCCACCTCCTGTTGCACGTGACATTACGCTGCAAGATAATCAATGGTCGCTACTGACATTACCGGCTAATGGTTCAACTCAAACAATCGGACAACTGTTCGGAGATGATTTGCCCACATCGTCATACGGTGAAACATGGACGATCTTTACGTTTGACCTGCAATCCCAAAGCTATGCCCGACCATCGATTGACAGTGCCCTGGCACAAGGCGATGGCTTCTGGATGATTCAAAGCACCGGCGCAGATGTGACGATTGATCTCCCTGATGATGTACCCGATGGTGACGCGGAACGCTCAAATGCTTGCGCTTCGCTTGAAGGATGTTTCTTAGCGCGGATATCAACTTCAGCAACAGGTACTAGTTGGTCGTTATTGGGTGCACCTTATTCCTCACCCGTTGACATTAACAAAATTCGGGTTACCAGCTCAAATGGTATTTGCTCGGAGGGTTGCGATCTTGAACAGGCGAAATCCGAAGGCTTACTGTTGTCTGAGCAGTGGGCTTATAATACCAGTAGTGGAGAATACGAGGCGCTAGCCAGCTTGAATAACTTGCAACCATGGCAAGGGTTTTGGGCAGCGTTTCCTGCTGGAACGGAAATTACCGTGCATTTTCCCAAGCCTGAATAACAAAATACTAAAAATACTAGACACCCTTATAATTGAATAAGAAAATTTAGCTTAGGATTTATTTCATATCCAAATTTACGGGTGTCTTAGAATTTGTAGAATGTTGAATTTGTAGAATGTTAAAGTGCCAGCGTTAACGCGCAAGTCAGTATTGGTAGTTATAACACTATTGCAGCCGGTTATCTATCACCGTCCAATATCACCGGCCTCTGGTCCAACTTAACTTGGTGGAATTATGGTTGTGTCGGCGGTATTTGTTCAAATGGTTACAATGAACGCGGTTTTGCGTTTAACGATATGCAGCGCTTTCGATACACAAAAGAAGGATTATCGACTATCGGTGTTGACACGATCAACGACGGATCTGTCTTTTCTTTTGGAAGTGGTGATTTGGCGTCCGCCGGTGACTTTACAATTGAAGGAACTGCGCTGACACTCGCTTATGATAACGGTGATCATGCCACACGTTTTGCGGTAATGATGGCTGATGGGAATATAGCCATTGGTAATCGAGTTTACAACTACAAAGGACAGTAGTAAAACTGTTACCTTTCAGTGTGTAGCCTGTGTTTCCAGATTGATAAAAACCGGAGACTCACTGCTTGTCAATCCGGAAAGCGGACAGTTGACGGTTACGGGTCACTAAATGCGATTGTTGCAATCTTACCTAGTTTGAACAGATTTTAAAACGATCGCTGGACTGCACAACTTTACAACCCGTTTTTCTTTTATGAGAACCGGTCCACATTTTCACGTTATCGTCTAATGCAACGCTGCTGAGTCCCTTTTTCGAATTCAAAAGATCTGCCATTCGGCCGTTCATAGCTTTAATGAATTGGCGAAAAATGGGATCGCTTACATGCTGTTGCGCGCAGTGTTAATCTTGGTTAGTGCAGTGTTTGTTGTTAGCTGCAACGGGGGGGCCAACGACAATCAGCAAGGTACTGGTGATTTGCAAATCGGTCAGGCGCAGGTTCAAACACCTGTTTCAGATCGTCGCATTGCAATTGTTCATTCATCAAGCTCGGCAGACAACTTTTACGACAAAATCGCCTATAACCAGATGTATGCTGCAACTCAGCATCAGGCAATGATGGCTGGCTTGCCGTTTGATTTGCTTAGTGAATCTGATTTGCTTAATGGCCCAGCGCTGTTGGAGTATGACGCGATTGTTATGCCCTGGTTCTATCACGTTAAAGATTCTGATCGTGCAGCTATCATAACTGCCCTGTCTGAGGCTCAACAAGCAGGTGTGTCGCTGGTTACTGCCGGTGAGTTAATGGTTGCAAACCAGATCGGAGATAGTTTTCAGCAAGCTGATAAAGCCATGACAGAACTGCTTGGACTGAAAGCTGTTGACTACATCAATAATGCCGAGGCATCAGTTGTTGTTACCAACAATACACATCCGGCAATGCGTAATTATGCAATGAATGAGCAGTTGGTTGCTTATGAGCAAATATGGTTTACCGCATTTACGCCAATTGGCTCAGAGCAGTCAACTGTTTTAACTGAAGCTTTAGTTGCCAACAAAAGTTACGCTGGTGTTCAGCTGCTGCAGCGCCCGGGGAGGGTAGTTCATTTCGCTAATGAGCAAATTATGCTGGACAATAATTCTCTATGGAGTTTGCTGCAATGGGCAGTCTATGGAGAGGAGGCACCGGCAGCCTTGCAAGTATCTCGATCTGACAGTGTTTTTATTGCTCGCAACGATATGGATCAGGCAATGGTTGCTGCGTCTTTATTTCAAACTGAAATTCCATTGCTGGGTATCATTGCCGACTGGAAGAATAAATACAACTTCGTTGGAAGTTATTACATTGACATAGGCAATAATCCGCAAATTGGTCAGTACACTGACTGGGCAGTGTCTGCGCCGCTATACACCCGTTATATTGAACTGGGTTCAGAGATCGCTTCACACTCGTGGACCCATCCGCATTTCACCAGCGAGCTGAGCAACAGTGAACTCGAGTTTGAATTCAACCAAAGTGTCCAGGAAATTTCATCGCAACTGGGCGTGCCGGTTCTGGGTGCAGCGGTACCGGGCAATCCAGAAAATATTAACGTGATTGAGCAGACTAACCAGTGGTTAAGTTACTTGTCTGGTCGCAGCGGCACGGTTGGTACTGGGTATCAAGGGGCCATTGGGTTTCTTGAGCCGCAACACGATATGCTTTATTTCAGTCTAAACATGTCTCCCGACTTTACCCTGATTGATGTACTCAACTCAACACCGCAACAAGCACGGCAAACCTGGCGTGATGAAATTGATGTTCTGCTCAAGCATGCGCAGCAACCGTTATTGCATTGGCTGTGGCACGACTATGGGCCAACAACTGAAACCGCAGCCGGCAGATACTCGCTGGAGATGTTCGAAGACACGCTCAGTTATGCAGAGTCAAAGGGGGCCGAATTTGCCACGGTGGTCGATATGCACGACCGTATCAGGCAATACCCGAAGGTGGATTTTTCTGTAGGCGGTGACGAGGCTATCGAAGCCAACGTTAATGGTACGGGACTTGGTCAATTTTCAATAAAAATTGGTGGAGACGAACCGATAAGCAGCGTGCAAAACTGGTATGCGTATAGCAACGATAGGGTGTTTATACCCGATGATGGTGGACAGTTTATCGTTAATACAGGGGCTAGCCCGGCACCGGTCACACACATCACGACCTTGCCAATGCGCGCTCGACTACTCACACTCAATGGTGATGGTGCAAATCTGAACTTCTCATTCGAAGGACAGGGAGAGGTCACCATTTCACTAAACCCGTCGATCTCAGGTAACATCAGTGTTACCGGTGCCGACTCTTTTGTTAAAACGGAAGACCAACTAACACTGAAATTCAATGATATCGCTAACCATAGCGCCAGCATAATCTCGACGCAGCCGATAAATTCCGCACCCATTGCACATCAGATACAGATTACCGCTGCCACGGCTACGGCCACGCCGGTATTGCTATCGGCAAACGATCCGGAAAATAATGCGCTTACCTATGAGCTGCAAAGTCAGCCAGGTAACGGAGTATTAAGTGGATCCGCACCGGATCTTGTCTATACACCTAATAGTGCATTCACCGGAACTGATACCTTTACTTATTCAGTAAGTGACGGAGCGCTAAGCAGCGATACAGCGACAGTGACCATTGCAGTTTCCGGTGCACCACCCTCCAACGTCGAGCCGATAGCAAATCCGCTTAGTCTGAGCACAACTGCAGGCAGATCAGTAGATTTTCTTCTTACCGGCAGCGACTATGAGAACAGCACACTGACATACAGCATTACAACCCAGAGTCAAAATGGGCAGATAACGGGTAGCGCCCCTAACCTGATATACACTCCGAATGATGGCTATAGTGGTACTGACCAATTGGAATTTGTGGTTAACGACGGCACTGACACCAGTGCCGTGGCTCAAGTCGCTATAACGGTTATACCCGCATCGTCTCAGGGAACGGACCATATTAGTAACGGACCTGTGCCAGTAGTGGTCGATGGTGATATTGCAGACTGGGCGACCCTGGTTTCTTTTGGCAATGATGCGGATGATGTCAGCGGTATTAATAATACGATTGACTGGCGAACTATGTGGATGGCTCATGATGCTTCCAATCTACACATGGTTTATGAGACTTACGATCCTATCGCTCTGTCATGGGGGTATTCGATGTATATGGATACCGATGTTAACGTTGCCACCGGCTATAAAAAATACGATGAAACATTTCCGGCTGGTGCTGACTATGTGCTCCAAGGTGGCAGTCTGTACCGCTACACCGGCACAGGGGTAAACTGGAGCTGGGTCTTTGTTGCAGATGTTAATTCGGCGGTCGTAGCCAACCAAATTGAAGCCAGTATCCCACTCTCAATGATCGGTAATCCGGCAACAATTGAACTGTTTTTTGTTGGTGAGAGTATTGCTGTTGGCGGTAATGCAACTGATTATTTCCCCGATTCCGTTGTTGATATTGCCGCACCATTAAACGAACGTCGTTTTGTTTATATTGTCGATTCAACTCAAGTGGCCGAGAGTATATCGCCGGTAGCCAATCCTCAGAGCTTGACCACCAAATCGGACCTCGCTGTTGAGCTGTTGTTGACTGGCTCGGACGGCAACAACGATGCACTTAGTTATTCGGTAGTATCACAACCAGCTAATGGTGTGCTGAGCGGGGTTGCACCTAACCTGAGCTATTTACCAAATCCGAACTTTACTGGCCCGGATTCATTTACTTTCAAGGTTAACGATGGTACGACAGATAGCGATACAGTAATGGTGAGCATTACTGTGGTTGCCTCATCAACACCCATCAATCAACCACCAGTAGCTGATGGGCAAACGCTCACGACCGCTCACAATAATCCAATCTCCATCGTCTTAACAGGAGCCGACGCGGAAGCGAGCGAGATCAACTTTCTGGTGGAAGTGCAGCCGACCAATGGCGTGCTTTCCGGCACCGCTCCCAACCTGATTTATACACCAAATGATGGATTTTCAGGGCTCGATACATTCCAGTTCAAAGTCAATGACGGTGAGCTTGACAGTGCCGAGACAGTGGTCACCATTACTGTCGATGCCCCGGTGGTCGTGTTTGATGGGTCGGTGTACAATCCGGTGAATGGCCTGATTATCGATGGTCAGTTATGGGACTGGAATGGGACAACATCTTTTGGTGCTGATCCGGACGATATCCAAGGTCCCAACAATCCGCTCGACTGGCGCGAAGCATGGATGGCGCATGACGCTGCAAATATTTA
>CAYTJF010000249.1:0-9070 GCA_964437945.1 uncultured Granulosicoccaceae bacterium | reverse complement strand
CGTGGGGTACCTGCGAAGACAATGTATTGTTGCGCCCACGAGTCAAAAACAACAACAGCAGCATCAACAAAAACGATTCCCGCGTTAGTGTCGTCTACGATGAGCCTGTTAACTTATCACCCGGCCATTGTGCCTTGTCGATACTGTTCACTGACTGGAACAAAAGCGGACAAGATGCTTTGCGCATCACTAATGACCGGCACTACCATCGTGGTGGCGAAGAGCAATTGTGGCGGTTGGATAAAGATCGCTACCCTCGTCTGTATTCGCGCGCTGATGGTTGGCAGTCCCTGGTGATATGGGGAATGGGTATTGCTGAGGGTGATTTGAACGCTGATGGCTTTCCCGAATATGTTCTGACTTCTATGGGCGATACCAAAATTCAAACAGTCGATGTGGTCCAGGCTAGTGAAGAGCAGCGCCCGGTTTACGAAGACATCGCCTTCCAACGTGGTGCCACCGCACATCGCTCCTACCACGGTGACGATTTGAAACCATCGACCGGTTGGCATGCAGAACTCGCCGATGTGAATAACGATGGCCTTCTGGATTTATTCATAGCCAAGGGCAATGTTGAGCAAATGAGCGACTTTGCCAGCTTCGACCCGGATAACCTGCTTCTAGGCAATCATGATGGGCGGTTCGTTGAGCATGGTGATAAAGCTGGCATAGCGTTGAACCGTCGCGGTCGCGGTGCATCTGTTGCAGATTTTAATGCTGATGGTCTTCTTGACTTACTGGTTGTTAACCGACAGTCACCAGTCAGTCTGTTTCGCCATAGCGGATTTGCCAGTGAGCACGGTGCACGTAAGGGAGGCAACTGGTTAGCAGTAGAACTAAAGCAAGCAGATACTAACGCGCATGCACTCGGTGCTAAACTGGCGATCAAAACTGGTAACAAAACACAAGTAAGACAAATCCGGCTCGGTGGTGGACATGCCTCCGGGCAACTTGGTTTCATCCACGTCGGTCTGGGTGTGGCAGAACGTGCAACTTTGCGTATTCAATGGCCGGACGGAGAATGGAGTGCATCGTACCGTGTGTTTGCTAATCATTTCGCTGTAATTACAAGGGGCGACGAACACGTCTCTTACTGGTACCCTCAACAATCTGATCAACAATCGAACTAAAGAAACTTCACTATGTATTTAGGTATCGATCTTGGCACATCTAGTGTGAAAACCGTTTTGATGGACGAAAATCAGACCACCCTTGCCAGCAGCACGGCCAGTATGGACGTAAGCCGTCCCGATACAGGCTGGTCTGAACAAGACCCGGCGGCCTGGATCGGTGGCATGGAATTTACGCTCGGCGAATTACACGCCAACCATCCAGCATCTATGCAAGCGGTTCGAGGTATCGGTCTATCTGGCCATATGCATGGTGCAACGCTGCTGGACAAACAAGACAAAGTGTTAAGACCATGCATTCTATGGAACGATACACGTAGCCATGCAGAAGCTGCACAGCTTGATACCGCTCAATCTCGATCCCTGTGTGGCAATATTTTATTTCCAGGATTCACTGCGCCAAAACTTGCCTGGACGGCCAAACATGAGCCTGACACTTTCAAAAAAGTGGCTAAAGTACTTTTACCTAAAGACTACGCTCGCCTGTGGTTAACCGGAGAACATGTTTCGGAAATGTCAGACGCAGCAGGTACTGGCTGGCTTGATGTTAGCGCCAGACAATGGTCTGACGACTTACTAGCGGCTACCGGGTTGACCACCGACAACATGCCTGTCCTGGTTGAAGGCACCGCCGTATCCGGCACTGTTCGTCCCGAGCTAAGTCGTCGCTTTGGTTTGGGCGAATCCGTTGTGGTTGCCGGAGGCGCCGGCGACAATGCTGCGTCGGCGTGCGGCATGGGCACCGTGGTACCGGGCAATGCGTTTTTATCGCTAGGCACATCAGGCGTTTTATTTGCTGCTAACGCCAGTTATCAGCCCAATGCACAAAGTGCGGTTCATACGTTCTGCCATGCGTTACCAAATACGTGGCATCAGATGGGTGTCATATTAGCTGCCACCGATTCGCTGAATTGGTTGGCAACCTTACTGAACAAAACGCCTGCTGAACTAACCACTGCATTGGAAGGCACCGAAGCTGCGCCAACCAATGTGTTGTTTCTACCCTACCTTGGCGGCGAACGCACACCACACAACGATGCGAATGTACGAGGAGTGTTTCTCGGACTAAACCATGACACAGACCCGGTACAAATGACCAGAGCCGTACTGCAAGGCGTTGCATTTGCCTTTCGCGACAGCCAGGATGCACTGGCTAGCGCCGGTACCAAACTCGATAGCGCTTATGCGATTGGAGGTGGGTCAAAATCTGACTACTGGCTGCAACTGATAGCATCTGCATTAAAGTTGCCGTTGCACACAACCGCCGATGGTGACTACGGAGCCGGGTTGGGTGCTGCAAGATTAGGGATGATCGCTGCAGAAAATGCAAGCCCTGAACAGATCTGTCAGAAACCACCTATAAGCCAGACAATTGAACCGAAAATTGAGTTGTTTGATCATTACAGTAACGAATTCGATCGCTACCAAACGGCCTACAAAGCTATTACGTCAGTACCCAATACCGAATGACAGGCTGGCTGAAAATCGTCAAAGCCATTGCACTGTCAAGATGATTTAACCTACACCAGTCATCATTGCTGACTGGCTACTTGAGTACTTACAATCACCAACCGAAAATCGCGTGAACCATTCGCTGTTATCGAACATCTGGCTCGGTTAGAATAACTAAAAATAATCTCTTCACAAACCAGGGAGCGAACTGTGTGGAAGAAGCTGACCATATTACTGATCTTACTGGTTATCCCCGTTCTGCTCGCATGGCAGTACCTCAAGCCGGTACCACCGGTCAGAGTCAGCGTTATCAAACCCATCGTTCAATCACTGAGTACCAAACTTGACCTCAATGCGGTCGTCATCAATAGTCAAATCGTTACTATCACTGCGCTGGTGGATGGTGAAATTGGTGAAATTAGTGCGCGTGAAGGTGTGAAAGTTAAAAACGCACAAATATTAGCGGTGCTTGATAATGAAGAAGCACTTATGTCAGTTGACAAAGCACGAGCTGAACTAGGCTACAGCGAACAAAAACTCAGCTCCGCCTCACGAACAGTTGCACGACTTACCAATCTATCCCAATCAGGCAATGCATCAAAGCAGGCTTTAGACGAAAGTCTGGATGAATTTCGAAGTGCTGAATCAGAACTTAGCGTGGCAAAAACCGATGTAGCTTTGGCTGAATTACAATTCGAAAATTCAACGGTTAGCGCACCATTTGATGGCGTGGTTACAAGGCAATTTGCAGAGACAGGTCAATGGGTTAAAGCTGGAACACCTCTGTTTGAACTGGCAGCCAAAGACGGATACTTAATTGAAGCGCAGGTCGATGCCAGCGACTGGGCACTGGTCAGTATGAACCAACGCGTTGCCTTAACAACTGAATCTTCGCCAGATAAAAAATGGGAGTCGACCGTGTCATGGATAGCACCCACAATAACAGTTAACGATCGAGACGCAAAAGCGGTAGCGATTCGATTTACTTACGGCGATGACGCCCCTGCACTGTTACTGGGCCAGGAAATTAACGCAGAGCTTGTACTTAACCAGGTTGATAACGCGCTGACTCTGCCATTGTCAGCCATGCATGAAACTGAACCCAACCAATACTCTGTATTTTTGGCGGTGGACAACAAAGCCAGACTAACTCCCGTCAGTGTTGGCCTTATAAACGCAATGCACGCACAAATCACCGATGGACTTAATCAGGACGATATGATTATTGCAGGTCAGCACATTAACCTGGAACATGATATGCCGATAGAGATCCACTAAGCATGATATCCATAAAAGGTCTGTCCAAAGCCTACGGCACAGTAGACACTGCGCTGCTTATCGTATTAAAAAACATCCAGGTCACCATTGATGAAGGCGAATTTGTTGCCATCATGGGTCCATCAGGATCAGGTAAAAGCACTTTGCTCAATGTGATTGGTATGTTGGATGATTTTGATGCAGGTGAGTATCAATTCAAAGGAAAAAACGTAACAAAACTGGCAAGCAATGCGTTAGCCGAGCTCCGTTTGTATAACATTGGATTTGTTTTCCAGAGTTTCAACCTTATTCCCCAGCTTAGCGCGCAAACCAATGTTGAACTGCCTACCTTGTATACCAGAACAAAAAAGTCGGTACGTCGAAAGGCTGCTACAGCACAGCTAATGGCACTTGGGCTCGGCGACAGGCTATCTCACAAACCCAGCGAGTTATCCGGTGGACAGCAACAACGTGTAGCTATTGCTCGCGCAATGGTTAATGACCCGCCTTTGCTGATTGCTGACGAACCAACCGGTAGTCTTGATTCGGCAACCAGTAATGACATCATGCAACTTTTTCAACGCCTGCACCAAGGTGGTAAAACCATTGTTATGGTCACACACGAGGAAGAAATAGCCGCATTCGCGCAACGGATCATTCGTATGCGCGATGGCAAGATTATCGATCACGGGATTCACACATGAATCGCTGGATCAGTAATGTTGAACAAGCCTTGCAAGCGCTCAATGTGCACAGACGACGCGCTGCTTTATCCGTACTCGGTATAACCATTGGTATCGCAGCGGTGATGGCGGTAGGCACTATCAGTCGCGGTGGAAACCACTTGATTTATCGCGAACTCGAGACCTTTGGGCTGAACTCGGTGTGGCTGTACAGAAACTGGAACACACAAGACGTATCACTCAGAGAGAAAACCGGTTCCGGCATCGACAATGACGATCTTTATTCGCTGCAAGCAGACAAGCAAGCACTGGGTATACGCAATATCACACCTATTGTGAACCCTAGTAGAAACTGGTCTACATCTCAGGGTAATCGTGCGGCAAACGCACAGCACATGGGCATTGGCCGCGACTTCACTACCATTGCCAATGACAAACTGATAGCGGGTCGATTTCTCAATCAGAACGATATCGATACACGCCAGTCTGTGGTTTTACTAGCACCACAAGTGGTTCAGAATTTATTCGAACCTGATACTGATCCAATCGGGCAACACATCTATATAGATAGAAAACGTTTTTTAGTGGTTGGTTTATTGGCTGAGAAGAGTCGAGACTTTCTTGCAAGCATAGGATCAGTAGGCGGACAAAACGCAAATGATCGCATACTAATGCCTTTTACAACGCTGCAACGCATGCTCGGCATAAATGAGATTGGTACCTTTCAACTCGAAGTTGAAGAATTTGAACAAGCTGAATACACAGCGCAGGCAGCCAAGCAACGCTTATTGGAAAATCATCCGGTAGGATTCGACTATCGCGCCGAAACCATGTCCAGCTATATCGAAACAACCAATCGGATTCTCAATGGTGTATCCATTATCGGCATTGTTAGCGCATCTATTTCGTTGTTAGTCGGCGGCATGGGCATTATGAATGTCATGGGCACTGCAGTGCTTGAAAGAACGCGCGAAATCGGTGTACGCAAAGCCATAGGGGCAAGAGAGAAAGACATCATGTCTCAGTTTCTAATGGAGGCGGCATTAATCAGCGCTGTTGGTGGCCTGCTGGGTCTGATTATAGGAACCGTCGCCAGCACCGTATTGGCCAAACTAACGGGATTTCCGCTTATACCATCAACCTGGCAAGTGGTTGCAGCGCTGGTTATCTCTATTGTGGTAGGACTACTGTCAGGGTTTCTTCCGGCACGTCGAGCAGCGCTTATGAAGCCAGTGCAGGCATTGCGAACAGAGTAATTACTACTCGAACTGTTCGCGTTTTCACGCTACAAACGAACTAATAAACCAACAAACTAACCCAATAACCGCAGATACGTAACAGTCGAACCGATTCGTAAAAGCATCAATATTATCTTGTTGGTGTGTTGAAACAACTGCTGCCCTTCCCTGGACAGCACTGTTGCACATACATTAACTACTACTATCAACTACTGCATAACAACTAATGCACTTATATCAACATACTACTGCAAGTAGTTACGTGCAAAGTCATCCACGTTATTGGTGGAGGTGTCATTGATCAGATACAACAATTCGACGGTATCACTGAAGTCCAGACGCCGGTTCGGGTCCAGATAATTGAACGCAGCATTCCACTCATTGGAAAATGCGCTTTGCCGCGCAACTCCAACGAAGAACGTGGATCTCATGTTCAAGTTGGCCGAACCGTTTCCACCAATGTTTCCATTTGGAATAGCACGGTAATCTGCTAAAGCCCTCACTACCCCAATGCGTGCTGAATTGGCTTCATTGAAACCAGTCCCGGCAGCATGCTGAATCACATGAACATTCTTAAGGTTCAGCGATGGGTTTTGGCTATTAAGACTTTGCAAAACACTGGCTGTGAAATCCGATGGACCACCTTCAGCAACCCACACCTCACCACCATTAGACAAGACTTGCGCCCAGCGTAATGCCGCTGCCTGCACTGAAGCTTGAGGCTGGTTAAAGTAGTCCAGCCATTGGTTACCCCAGACAGCGCGAACTACTGCTTCACTCCCAGATTGATACTGATTTCGATTGTTATCACCGCAGGTGCCGTTGACAACTATCACATTAGACAGCCCGCTTCGTTCAACCACCGCTTTCCCAGAAGGAAGTGCGTGGCCATCGTCCCGATCGGGGCAATTGTCATAGTGCAACGCCACCAGGTCGTTAGCACCAACTCTACCGATCGTACCATTCGGATTTGGAGGAGATGGTGGTTCGGGCGTTGGCGGTTGTACCACTGGCGGCTCCGTTGTTGGAGGCTGCTGGGTTGGCGGATTCGAAACGCCAGGTCCATTAGTGCCAATCACGCCAGAGCTGCACGTCCAGCCATTTCCAACAGGGTCACAATCTTTTCGAGGTATACCCGGGCAACTTGCCGCATAAGCCTGAATGGCTGTACCGAGATTTGATCCACTTGCCTCACAAATTCCACTCGTTGATGGCGGCTCAGGCGTTGGTGGCTCTACTACTGGTGGTTGTACCACTGGTGGTTCTGGTGTTGGTGGTTCCGGCTCAGTTGTTGGAGGCTGCTGGGTTGGCGGATTTGAGACACCAGGTCCGTTAGAACCGATCACGCCAGAACTGCATGTCCACCCATTCCCTACGGGGTCACAATCTTTTCGCGGTATGCCCGGGCAATTCGCCGCATAAGCTTGAATGGCCGTACCAAGATTTGTACCGCTCGCCTCACAAATACCACTGCTTGTTGGTGGCTCAGGCGTTGGTGGTTCAACTACTGGCGGCTCAACTGCTGAAGGTTCCTGGGTTGGCGGGTTCACTACGCCAGAGCCGTTGTCACCAATCAAACCAGAACTACAAGTCCATCCGTTTCCAACCGGATCACAATCTCTACGTGGTATACCTGGGCAGTTTGTCGCATAAGCCTGAATGGCCGTACCAAGATTTGAACCGCTTGCCTCACAATTACCACTACTTGTTGGCGGTACGGTTGTTGGTGGTTGTGTTGTTGGTGGCTCCGGTGTTGGTGTTGGCGGAGCCGGAGGTTCAATTCCACCCACTGTAGAAGAAACTGCAAAGGCTTCAAACGTACTTTGCGAGAACCTGATCCTGTCGTACTGGAACATGACCAGTCTGTCGATAGCATGCCCACGCGATCGACCCGAAATTTCAATGACATGATCACCGGCACTAAAAAACTGACGGATAGGTCTACCGACGTTATCGACCGTTTTAGCGGACCACGACCATTGATTAAGTTGATTCTGAAATGCTTTGGTCCAACCGTTTAGCGCATGCTGTCCATTAATATTCTGGCCAGTGGGGAATCGAACCCAGCTATCATTAGCCTCTGTAGCGTTGTTTCCTTCAGCAATATACGAGCGCCATCGAAGCTCATAGTTGCCAGCTTCCCGCACTCGAAAGGTATAGCGAAGTGTGCCGCTTCCAGCACTGTTGACGCCAAATAAATTAGCACCGGTCCAAACCAGATAAGCCCCACCCTTAGCTCCACTGATATTGCTCTGTCGAGACCAGGCACCAGCTGGATTAGCAGACTCCGCCTCAATAACAACTTTACCGCCGGACTCAAGAAAAGTTGCTGCATTGGCGCCGGAAGCGACGGTAAAAGACAGCATTAAGCAGCCGATTAAGTAAAAGTGATGTGTTTTCATATTGTTTATTGAGATAATTTTAAGTACGGATTCCAAGGAGCTGGCGGGTACTCCCTCTTACCTTACTAACCCATTTGTCAAAATATTAACGGCATATTATTGACGGCACACTAGACAATCTGGAAAGAATTGCTGCAGATTTTTCAATCAGACATCGGTCTATTGGTCAGATTGTGAACAGAGAGAGACGGATTGACAGGCGATTGAGATAGACGCGCGGATTATTTGTGAAGTAGTTAGATGTGATGAAGGTTTCTAATTGGTCATTGGACTGATAACCAATAACTAACCAGGTTCAAGCCAGCCCGACCATTGCGATCGAGGTTGCAGTTGATAGCAACGCGATATTGCCCTTATCCAGCCATACAGTCATACCCACATGCACGAAGGGCTGGTGGTACAACACCACACTAAGTTCAAGGGTACAACTTGTTAGTCGGTTGCTCTCGATAAGTCCAAGTGTCACCAACATACCCTCGAGTTGCGAAGTGGTGCAGCGGTAGATCTGACACTTCTTCAAGGGTGCGGTCGATGCGCAAAATATTAGCCAGGTCAACAACCATTGCACTCTTGGCGGAGAACCCATGGTTCCCGCACTGAAAAATCCACTCACCATCCATACTGTGCGACACACACATAACCGGATGTTTTTCTTGCATCACATAGGTCGACGTAAAAACGGCTGTGCTCGTTGGTATCGAAAAGCTCTTAATTGACATGTCCCTGGACTCTTAATTGCAGTTGGCTACTATTGACACTATGTTGGTAAAAAATGTTGGTACAAAAACAAAAAAGTACTTACGCAAACTCAGGACAACGACTGTCGATTAGCTCGTCATCATATGTCCATTCATCACCAATAAATTGGCGAGTGGCGGAACGGTTTAATGGCAAGTCAGAAATACTGT
>CAYTJF010000248.1:0-9143 GCA_964437945.1 uncultured Granulosicoccaceae bacterium | reverse complement strand
CATCAACTACCACCAGGCCAACACTTACGCCAACGGTAAATCGATTCTCACGCCATAGAAATTGAAAATTCTCCACTTCTGCCCGGATTTGGTTCGCAAGCTTTAGCGCTTCGGCCACACTGCATTTATACAGAAACACGCCAAACTCATCACCGCCAAGCCGGGCAAGCACATCGCTCTTTCTCACTAAACTGTCAAACAATTGCGACAACTGACGCAGCAACTCGTCACCGGCTTCGTGTCCGCAGGTGTCATTGACGATCTTGAAATTATCGAGATCCATAAAGCACATCGCATGAGACTTGCGATCCGTTTTAGAAGCTTGTAAGGCCTCGTTGACCAGGAATTCAAACTGACGCCGATTAACCAGGCCTGTCAGCGCATCATGATTAGCGTGATAAGCTACCGCCTCGGCCTGCTTGACTGAGGCTGTAACATCACACCCTGTTCCTCGATAACCTACAAAGTCACCTTTGCGGTTGTGCACCGGAATGCCGCTATAGCGAATAACTCTGGTTTCACCATCTACTACCCAACGGAATTCAAAATCCCGAAAAGCCAGTTGATCGCTCAGTTGTGCCAAATGGGCTTGCCAGTGTTCGACATCATTAACGTTCGAAGGATGCTCAAGAATTTGTTTATGCGTATGACCCACGATATGTTCTCGTGGAATGCCCAGAACGCTCTCAAGTTCCTCTGTGACCAGGCGAAACATCAGGTTAGCATCCAGCTCCCAGAAAAAGTCTGCTGATGCTGTGGCAAAGTGTCGAAAACGTTGCTCACTGGCACGCAGTTCTTGTACTTCGCGCGGTGCGTTTTCAGCATGGACACCGCTGATTTTCAATGTGGTCGCGTTGGTGGTATTAGCCGCAGTGGAAGCAACATCTACAAACGAAAGTAATGTCGCTCGGGTCGTACCCCATTGCACATGCGTGGCTCGTGCAATCAGACGCAATGGCTTGCCATCACGGGTAAGTGCAGCCAGCGTTAATTGCTTTGTCTGAGCCGCTTCAGCGTGCTCCATATCATCAATCGATGCAGCGGTCAGTCGGGCGATCTCGGCATCGGAAAATAAGTCAGCTAGTTGGCCCTGGTCAGATAATGTTTGCGCATTTGCAAAGCCCAATACTCTGGCAGCATTGTCGTTCGCAAACAGAATATCGCTTTTACTGAAAATCAAACTACCTTGAATGCCTTCATTAACCAGTGTTTTGAAATCAATGGTAACCACAGATTTAGGTGGCTTGATACTCGGACCACCGATCAATCGCAAATCGATACCGGTGACCTTGCCATCAACACCAAAAACCGGGGTTCGCACAATCATGCCATGACTTCTACTCGTGCCCAGAGCAACAGCACTGATATCAGCCTGCGCAGAGTATAAGGTTTGATTGTCCAGTGAAAGCTGAACCCGTGCTGTCTGTTCGGGAAGCAGGTCGAAGTCGGTCTTGCCGATGACTTCATCTGGAGACTCAAACCCCAGACTTTGCGCGAACGCCATTGAGCATGCTCGATAAACGTGTTTGTTATCTTTGAGCGCGACGCGATCAGATTGCTGCCCCAATAAATCCGTTTTACTCAGCATGCGCACGCGCAGCCCTCCCTGCAGAGTAAATCGATTGGATTATGAGCGAACATATAAGGAAACAAAGTCAACACCTTATGGCGTACCAGGTTCTGATTAGCCTATGAGTATAGTGCATCAGCTCGAATGTAAAACCAACGCTTTCACATTCTAAACATCCATCTGAATTTCTTTAAATTCAGAGACTTACACTATATAGTATGTAGAAAGTAGTCGCGATCAGACTACTTGTAATGATTTCTGCGTAACTGGTTGTTAAAGATTACGCCGATACTGCCCGCCAACGGAAAACATAGCATCGGTGAGTTGCCCCAGAGAACACACTTCAGCAGCACGCATTAGCGCTGCGAACACGTTTCCCCCCTGCATCGCAACCTGTTGGACCTCATGCAGTGCCTTCGCTGACACATCAGAATGCCGATCTTTAAAATCGGTTAAACGTTGTATCTGATTCTGCTTTTCCTCATCACTTGAGCGCGCCAGCACAATCTCATGAGACACCTCTTCTTCAGGGTTCAAGAAGGTATTCACGCCCACAATTGGCAAACTACCATCGTGCTTTCGGTGCTCGTAAAGCATGGATTCGTCCTGAATCTTCCCACGCTGATAACCTGTTTCCATGGCTCCTAGTACGCCACCACGATCAGAGATGCGGTCAAATTCTGCCAGCACCGCTTGCTCAACCAGATCGGTTAATTCGTCGATGATAAAACTACCCTGGCCAGGGTTTTCATTTTTTGCCAGGCCCCATTCACGATTAATAATAAGTTGGATGGCCACCGCCCGTCGAACCGACTCGTCGGTGGGTGTTGTAACAGCTTCATCGTAAGCATTGGTATGCAAGGAGTTACAGTTGTCATAGACAGCAATGAGCGCTTGCAAGGTGGTACGAATGTCGTTGAAGGCCATCTCTTGTGCATGCAAGGAACGGCCAGACGTTTGAATGTGGTACTTAAGCCTCTGGCTGGGTTCTTTTGCACCATAACGTTCTCGCATTGCAACAGCCCAGATGCGCCGCGCGACTCGACCAAGCACGGTGTACTCGGGGTCCATTCCATTGCTGAAAAAGAATGACAGGTTCGGTGCAAAATCGTCTATCGACATACCACGAGCAAGATAACTTTCAACGTAAGTAAACCCATTGGCAAGTGTTAACGCCAGTTGCGTGATTGGATTCGCACCTGCTTCAGCAATGTGATAACCCGAAATAGACACCGAGTAAAAATTTCTGACACCGTTCTCGATAAACCATTCCTGAATATCAGCCATCATTTTTAAACTGTATTCAGTAGAGAAAATGCAGGTGTTCTGGCCCTGGTCTTCTTTTAATATATCTGCCTGAACGGTACCGCGAATGCGAGTGTACGTTTCTCGACGCACATCCTCTTTCTCTTCATCGTTTGGCTCACGACCATGAGCTTGTTTGAATACGTCCAGTTGTTGTCTAAATGCAGTGATGAAAAAAAACGCAAGTATTGTGGGTGCAGGACCATTGATGGTCATTGAAACCGAGGTGCTCGGGTCACATAGATCAAACCCGTCGTAGAGCACCTGCATATCCTCAACCGTTGCTATCGACACTCCGGAATTCCCCACTTTGCCGTATATGTCTGGACGTAATGCCGGATCGTTTCCATAAAGCGTTACTGAATCGAACGCGGTTGACAACCGTTTTGCGCTGGAATGTTCAGACAAGGCTTTAAATCGATTATTGGTTCTCTGCGGGTCGCCCTCGCCTGCAAACATCCGCGTAGGATCCTCACCTTCTCGTTTAAACGGAAACACACCTGCTGTGAACGGAAAGTAACCGGGTAAGTTTTCTCGCATCAGCCATGTGAGTAAATCACCATGATCCGAGTAACGCGGCAGAGCCACGCGAGACACACTGGTACCGCTCAGCGATTCAACTTTTAACGCTGTACGCAATGTTTTACCACCACGCTCAGCCACGTGTTCACTACCTGTGTAAGCGTCGACCTGCGCTGGCCAGCCAGCCAATAAGGTATGCGCTTCACCCGATAAATTATTTTCACGCTCTTTTACCAGCTTATCTATCGCAGTA
This sequence comes from uncultured Granulosicoccaceae bacterium, assembly GCA_964437945.1. Taxonomy (GTDB): domain Bacteria; phylum Pseudomonadota; class Gammaproteobacteria; order Granulosicoccales; family Granulosicoccaceae; genus Granulosicoccus. The sequence continues at coordinate 5,493 of CAYTJF010000248.1, read as the reverse complement.
TCGCCCTTATCATCAACAAGACCGTCACCAAGCATCGTCGCGGTTGCTTGCAATTGTTGTAACTCACGCGCAATGACTGCCTGCTCTTCTGTCTCTTGATGGTAAAGACGGATGGCATCGGCAATTTCAGACAAGTAGCGCTGACGCTTTGCTGGAATAATGCTGGTTGAACTGGTACTGGCGGTGACATCAACGTGAGCAAGCTGACCTGGTGAGACACTAAGACCTTTGTCTTTCAGCTGAGCGATAACCGCCTGATACAATGCGGTGACGCCATCATCATTAAACAACGCTGCGATAGTGCCAAATACTGGCATGGCATCAGCAGACTCAGAAAAAGCTTCGCGGTTGCGCTGCACTTGCTTACGCACATCCCGCAAAGCATCAGCCCCACCCTTACGTTCAAATTTATTTATTGCAACGGCATCAGCAAAATCGAGCATATCGATTTTTTCCAACTGGCTTGCAGCACCAAACTCTGGTGTCATCACATACAAAGACACATCACACACCGGAACGATACCAGCATCACCTTGCCCGATTCCTGGCGTTTCTATTATGATCAAATCCACTCCGGAGAGCCGACACGCATCAATCATGTGAGGCAGTGCATGCGGCACTTCACCTGCTGCATCACGAGTGGCGAGCGATCGCATAAAAATATTGTCATGTTCAATGGCATTCATTCGAATGCGATCACCCAACAACGCGCCCCCGCTTTTTCTTCGAGATGGGTCTATGGCCAGGAGTGCAACCGATACTTTATTATCCTGGTCCAGACGTAATCGTCTTATCAACTCATCAGTTACTGATGATTTACCGGCGCCACCGGTACCGGTAATACCCAAAACCGGTGATTTGTTTTCCAGTGCCTGCGCCGATTGTGCAAGTCGGTTTAATTCCGCACTTGATAGCGTGTCGTTTTCAATACGAGACAACAGTTTGGCCAATGGACCATGGCTTTGCGCGTTAAACGGTTTGGGTTCTGGCTGGTTAAGTGAGGCGACATCGGTTACGCTCTGCGCTCCTTGTTTTTGGGCAGTGGTATCCATCATGTGTTGAATCATGCCCTGCAGACCCATCGCCTGACCGTCCTGCGGCGAATAGATTTTTGCAACACCGTAGTCGTGGAGTTGTTGAATTTCTTCCGGTACGATCACACCACCACCGCCACCAAAAACCAGAATATTGGCGGCATCGCGCTCTTGAAGACAATCGATCATGTATTTTAAATATTCGACGTGACCGCCTTGATACGAACTAATGGCAATGGCGTGGGCGTCTTCCTGAATGGCTGCGTTAACAATTTCGGCAACTGAACGGTTATGTCCGAGATGTATTACCTCAGCCCCACCAGATTGCAAAATACGGCGCATTATATTGATCGAGGCATCGTGCCCGTCAAACAAACTCGCTGCGGTGATAAATCGAAGCCGAACAGGGGCCTTGGCGGGTGAAATCGATTCAGCAGGTGAAGACATGGTGACTTCCTAGCAAATGAATGGCCATTATTACTTGACCTTTACGTTAACGTCAACTTAATCTATTACCATGACCGAGCATCCGACAGAATTTAGCATTGGCGATCTGGCACGTGAGTTTGACCTTACCACGCGCACCATTCGCTACTACGAAGATAAAAAGCTGCTGCAGCCCAAACGTCGCGGCCAGAAGCGCATCTATTCTCGGGCAGATCGCACTCGCCTGAAGCTGATACTGCGCGGTAAGCGTCTGGGCTGGAATCTGGACGAGACATTCGAAGTTATTCAACTCTATGACAGCCCGGACGGAGAAACACGTCAACTGGAAGTAATGGTGTCCAAGATTCATAATAGTCGTCGTACCTTGCTCGATCAGCAGGAAGACATAAAAATTGCATTAGAAGAGCTTGACGAAATAGAGGCGCGCTGCCACCAGCAACTTGAGCAGATGAAATCAGCGAACCATAGCGGTCCATCCACTACCTAACGGCGATGAACTAACCATGAATCAGCATAAATCAGACGACAGCATCGTCATTGTCAGCTCTGCCAGGACGCCAATGGGCGGTTTTCAAGGCGACCTGGCACCAATAAGCGCACCCGAACTCGGTGCCGCAAGCATCAAAGCTGCTCTGGAGCGTGCAAACCTCAGCGGTGAAGATGTTGACGAAGTCATTATGGGCTGCGTTCTACCGGCTGGTTTGGGCCAGGCACCCGCGCGTCAGGCAGCTTTTAGCGCGGGTATTCCGCAATCAGCCAGTTGCACAACCGTAAACAAAATGTGTGGCTCTGGCATGAAGGCCGTCATGTTGGCAAACGATTTACTACTGGCCGACAGCGCGCGCATTATGGTTGCTGGAGGTTTGGAAAGCATGAGTAATGCACCTTATTTGTTACCCAAGGTTCGCGATGGCTTGCGCATGGGGCACGGTGAAGTTAAAGACCACATGTTTCTGGACGGGCTGGAAGATGCTTATGAACCGGGGCGCCTGATGGGAAACTTTGCCGACGATACCGCCACGCACTATCAGTTTACCCGCGAAGCTCAGGATGAATTTGCTATTACATCGGTCAAGCGGGCACAGAGCGCTGCGAACAGCGGCGTGTTCAGTTCCGAGATTACACCAGTAACCGTTAAAACCCGCCGAGACGAATCGTTAATTAAACACGACGAACAACCACCCAAAGCAAAGCTTGAAAAAATTCCCAAGCTTCGCCCGGCGTTCTCCAAAGATGGCACCGTTACCGCTGCCAATGCCAGCTCCATATCCGATGGTGGTGCTGCACTGGTTTTAATGAAACAAAATGAAGCCGAAAAACAGGGGCTGACACCCGTAGCAAAAATACTGGGTCACGCAAGCTTTGCTCATGCACCGGCCTGGTTTACTACGGCCCCTGTGCATGCCATTGAACGGCTACTGGCCAAGCTTGATATGAAAGCCAATGACATAAACTTATATGAAATAAACGAAGCGTTTGCTGTGGTCACTATGGCCGCCATGAAAGAACTGGATTTACCGCACGACAAAGTCAATGTTTACGGAGGCGCGTGCGCACTCGGACATCCAGTTGGTGCATCAGGTGCCAGGATTTTGGTTACTTTAATGAATGCCATGCAACGCCATGATGTAAAAACCGGTGTGGCCGCTTTGTGTATAGGTGGTGGTGAGGCCACAGCCGTGGCAATTGAAAGAATCACTTAATCAAAGTTCAATCACTGCGACAAAAATAGACTCACTATGCAGCTATCCGAAGAACAACTAATGATTCGTGATACTGCCAGATCGTTTGCTCAAGACGTTCTGGCACCTCAAGCTGCCGCCAATGATGCTGAGTCCCGATTTCCCAGTGACGCCATAAAAGAGATGGGAAAGCTTGGGTTTATGGGCATGCTGGTTCCCGAAGAATATGGTGGGGTATCTACTGACAACGTAAGTTATGCGCTGGCGCTTGAAGAGATTGCGGCAGGTGATGGTGCTTGTTCAACCATTATGAGCGTGCACAACTCTGTCGCCTGTATGCCAATACTGCGTTTTGGCACTGAGGAACAAAAGCAATCCTTGTTACCAGCAATGGCCAGTGGTGAAAAACTCGGCGCATTTTGTTTAACCGAACCTGATGCAGGCTCCGACGCTGCAAAAATTATTACTAAAGCCGTTGAGAACAAAGATGGGTTCGAATTAAACGGGGTAAAACAATTTATCACTTCTGGCAGCAATGCAGACCTTGCTATCGTGTTTGCACGCATTGGTGAAGGAAAACGCGGAATCAGCGCGTTTATTGTGCATACCGATAACCCAGGTTATGAAGTGAGCAGCGTCGAGAAAAAGCTTGGTCAGCGCGCCTCTGACACGTGCCAAATACGGCTACAAGATTGCCAGGTGCCACTCATCGATTGCCTTGGTGAATCCGGAACAGGTTATCGTATCGCGTTAAGCAACCTGGAAGGCGGACGTATTGGCATAGCGGCACAATCGGTCGGCATGGCTCGCGCAGCTTACGAACATGCACTCGCTTTCGCACAGGATCGCACCAGCTTCGATAAGCCAATATTCGAACACCAGGCAGTGGCTTTCAAGCTAGCTGATATGGCCACACAGATCGACGCAGCGCGACTAATGATTCATCGCGCCGCCGCTTTACGCGATCAGGATCAACCGTGTCTCGTAGAAGCATCAATGGCAAAACTATTCGCAAGCGAAATGGCAGAAAAGGTATGTTCAGACGCCATTCAAATTCATGGTGGTTATGGCTATTTGCAAGACTATGCAGTAGAGCGCATTGCGCGTGATGTGCGGGTTTGTCAACTCTATGAGGGGACCTCAGAAATTCAGCGTATTGTGATCAGTCGTGCACTACCGGGTAGAAATGGTTAGAGTATAATTATTCAAGAGCATTGTATGAGCAACACAATAGACTTCTACTTTGATTTTTCTTCGCCCTACGCTTATCTGGGCAGCACACGCATAGAGACAGTTGCCGAAAAGTACGGTCGCACAGTTAACTGGCAACCTATCTTACTTGGCGCTATTTTTAAAGTTTCCGGACAAGCCCCGATAATTAGTTATCCACTCAAAGGCGACTATGCCCTGCACGACTTTAATCGAGCAGCACGCGAACACAACACCCCGTATAAGCTTCCCGACCCATTTCCAATCGGTGCGGTCGCCGCCAGTCGCACATGCTGTTGGTTAAAGGCATCTGATGATGCATCAGTAAAAGCAATGTTAACTCCATTCGTGCACGCCGCATTCAAAGCCTATTACGTCGACGGACGAAATATCAGTGAACTCGATGAAGTACTTGCTATTGCACAAACCGTTGGTATTGACAAAGAAGCCCTGGCTTCGGGACTTTCTGATCAAAATATAAAAGACGCATTAAAAAAAGCCGTTGAACGGGCTATCGAAATCGGCGTATTTGGTGCACCGACAACCGTTGTTGACGGTGAACTGTTCTGGGGTAGCGATCGAATTGAACAAATAGATCGATGGCTGAGTCGAGGTGGTTGGTAATGAAGGGCTGCAATCAACTGAAGTACGGCAATGATAATCATTTCATTACACTGGTTTTAAGGAGCCTGTTACCAGGCCCCTTATCCGTCGCAGTTGGCTGAAACATTACTTAGTAAAGCTGCTCGAATGCCGTTCGATGTCGTTGGCCGACTACGCGCAACGAGTTAGAATTGTAGTGAGTACAGTCATCGTAGCCTGCATCGCAATTGGGGTTATTGGGATTGCCCCCTCTGTTCGAGTCGATTCCCGCTGTGCACAAATCACTGACTTGTACGATAGCAGGAATACGGCCACGACTCGGATTTAGGTAGTAATCAAAAGTCGCGTTCACATTATTACTACTACGCGTATTGAGTTGTCCATTTGGCTGGCTGCTTGGTCCGCGACACGCGGGTACTTTATCGTTGAGGTACTGAGGGACAAGTTTACCGGCTGTTCCACCGCCGTTATCGCTAGTGGTCCATCCACTTGATACATTCGGGTTCAGAGCCGTAGAG
>CAYTJF010000247.1:0-9150 GCA_964437945.1 uncultured Granulosicoccaceae bacterium | reverse complement strand
ACGCAGACAGTCACGCTGAACTCGAACGTATCAAGTGGATGGACCACTAGTGGTCTAACCACATGATACTCACGGGTTCAAAAAGGGCATGGAGACGCAATGCCACGGCTTCGAAACGGATTTTAATTAACTCGATTAACTGACTAATACTTACTAATGGACTTAGTGTTATGAAGACAACTATCAAAACTTTCGCCGCTGTTGTCACACTGATTACTAAATAGGTTAGCTATGCTTCTGCCCTGGCTTTGATCAAAACCAGAGCCTCAGGATGCCATGAGTGACACAGATGGAGACCCAACTGAAAGTAACAAATAGTGTGTATTTAACAGTAAGCAACTCACAATAAACAAAACACAGTAAGCAACTAACGGTAAGTAACAAACTGTAAGTGAAAAACAGTATTTATCTAACTATAACCATCAAGCAACAAGTAATAATCAGTATGTAACTAACGATAAGCGATCAAGCGTGGTACAAGCAATAATGCAACAAGACGAAAACCTGAAGAATATCACCAACATTTACTCGATTCGTACTCAAATACAATTAATTGGAGATGCATCGTGAGAGTTTTTCTGGGAATTCTATTACTTTGTCTTGGCAACGCAGCCCAGGCTATAAACTATGAAGCAAATTTTGCCGATCTATACGAAACTCATTCAGAATCGGTAGTCACTGTTTATACAGCCAGTTTGAGTATCACAAATGGTAATTATGATAGCTCTAAAGGTGTTGGCTCTGGTGTGCTTATTGATGCAGATCATATATTAACAGCCGCACACGTTATCAAAAGTGCACAAGTAATCGAAGTATTGTTTACCGATGGGGAAAGAATACTCGCTGACGTTCTATCATCATTGGAATCAAGTGATGTTGCCTTACTTAAACTTCGCTCTTCTCACCCTGCCCCAACCGTTGCCGTGCTGGCAAATTCTGACCAGACTCGCATTGGCAGCGAGGTGTTTATTATCGGAGCACCTTTTGGCATATCGCAAACTCTCAGTGTCGGTCATTTGTCTGGGCGAATGAATCGCGGCCAGACGGTTAGCGGTACGCCTATTGAGTTTCTGCAAACTGATGCCGCTATTAACATAGGAAACTCGGGTGGTCCTATGTTCAACACCGATGGGGAAGTCATTGGCATTGTTAGTTTTATCTTCACTAAGAGTGGCGGATATGACGGTATCGGCTTTGCAACAGCCATAAATACAGCCAAACAAGCACTGCTTTCCAGCACTGGCGTTGCGGCAGGTTTCGAAGGCATTACGCTCGACGAGAACATGGCTAAAACACTAAACTTCCCCGAACCCGGTTTGCTAGTACAACGCGTGTTCGCTGATTCAATTATAGGTCGCGCTGGCTTGAAAGCCGGCACAGTACCTGCAGAAGTTGCCGGGAAGTCACTACTACTTGGCGGAGATTTGATAATTGAAATAGATGGAATGGCATACAAATCACCACTCGACCTCGAATTGGTAAAAGAACCTAAGCTTGCACTGATTGAAAGTGAGCCATACACGATAACCGTTTTTCGAAATGGTGAGGTTATTGATCTGATCGCCGGCGCACACGCGGATGATACGAATTTTAGCGATTTATCGCACTGATGTTCGTTGAGACTAAACGCGATTGATTAAGGTATTGGACGCCCGTAATTCTCGCCAAGAGCTGAATTAATTATCTCGTGCTTGCTCACGTAGAGCGTATTTCTGAATTTTACCGGTCGCCGTTTTTGGTAACTCACCAAACACAACACGTTTTGGACGCTTGAACCGAGCGATAGTATTGGCTACATGGTCAACCAGTTCATCTTCGGTCACACTTTCGCCAATTTTTAATGTGACAAACGCACACGGTGATTCACCCCACTTATCATCGGGCATAGCGACAACTGCCGCTTCTGCAACAGCTGTATGTTTGTATAAGGCGTTCTCAATTTCCACCGAGGAAATATTCTCACCACCAGAGATAATAATGTCTTTCGCGCGATCTTTTATCTGGATGTAACCATCGGGGTGTACCACAGCTAAATCGCCCGTCCAGAACCAACCGTCGCGCAATGACTCTTGTGTTGCCTCTTCATTGCCAAGGTAGCCTTTCATGATGGTATTACCGCGCAACACAATCTCACCCATAGTCTCTCCGTCGTGAGGTACCGATTCAGGTGGACTATCACTTAGCACATCAACCGCTTCATTCATCGGAAAACGAACCCCCTGACGTGCCACCAACTCAGAGCGATCTGCAGCAGACAGGTCTGACCAATGCAGTTGTGGCGCAGCTTGCAATACGTGCCCGTAGGTTTCAGTCAACCCATAAACATGCATGATATTAAATCCAAACTCACCCATGCGATTGATAACTGCTGCAGGCGGAGGTGCGCCGGCCGTCATAACTTCAATGGTTCTATCAAATGTTTTTTGATCCGATTGCGGGGCGTTGGCCATCATATTGAGCACAATCGGCGCACCACCAAAGTGAGTGACTCGATATTTTTCAATTAAGTCGAACATGACTTTCGGGTCAACGTAGCGCAAACAGATGACGGTACCTGCCATAGCCGCCATGGTCCAGGCGTGACCCCAACCATTGCAATGAAACATGGGCACAGAGTATAAATAAACCGGATGTCGCGGTATCGACCAACCCATAACCGTTCCCATCGACATCAGATAAGAACCACGGTGGTGGTACAGGACGCCTTTAGGACGGCCTGTTGTACCAGACGTGTAATTCAAAGCAAGAGTCTGCCACTCATCTTCTGGCATTTCACCTTGATCACTGGAATCGCCTGTTGCAATAAAGTCCTCAAAGTCTGTTGCGTTTAACAAGACATCGTTGAAACTCGGATTCGAACTAGTGTTATTGGCAGGCGCAGCTGCATCGTTAATCACAATCAGCTTCATGGCATCACCGCGTTTTGCAATAGCATCGAGCGCTGCGGGTAACAACTCTGAATCGACGATCAAAGCCCTTGCATTGCCATGCTCTACTATGTAGCTCACGGTATCTGCATCGAGTCTTGTGTTAATGGTATTTAAAACGGCGCCACTCAACGGCACACCGAAATGAGCTTCAAACAACTCGGGCGTATTAAAGGCCAGAACAGACACGGTATCGCCACGCTTAATGCCTGACTGCTTTAACGCACTTGCCAACTGACAGCAACGACGCCGGCATTGCTCCCAGGTGAATTGTCGGTCATTGTAAACAACCGCCATATGATCCGGATAAATATCAGCGGTTCGATGCAGAAACGACAGCGGTGTTAGAGCAACATGATTCGCTTTTTGCGGTCGATAATCTTGTTGGGGCTGACTAACTTGCTTTGATAGATTAGATTCAGTCACTTTTTATCTCAGTTGCTAATCCCAGTTGCATATCCCAGTTGCATATCCCAGTTGCATGTCTCAGTTACGTAAAGCGCCACCAACGTGCAATACATGATGAATGCGAGCACGCGTCTGTGGGGTTTGCGCTAACTTGACAAAGTTTTCACGCTCTCGAGCATACATGTCATCCTCCGACACGGGCATTGATTCACCTGCATCTGTGCACATCACATTAGCGATATGCATAGCAACGGTTTTATCGTGGGTATAAAAGTCGCCACTGGCTATACCTTTATCCATGAAGTCGGACATGCGTTGCAATGAGTCACCACCTGCAAGCATGATGTTTGGTTCGGCAGGCGCTTGATAGCCATTAGTAAGAGAAGTGAGCTTTTCAATTGCTGCGCTGTACAGTCGGTCCCGATTGATAACAGTTTCATCCTTGTTGCTGTCAAAATACGCCAACTTTGCAGCTAGCTCGGGAGAGGAGCCCATAGCGCCATAGCCCAAATTCATCCAGGCTTTCCAGGCAGCTTCTTCCCAGTTGCCGGTTTTAGCAAACCAGCGCAGGTATGCCTCCTTTACACCACCACCAGAAGGTAATACACCAACCCCTGACTCAACCAGTCCCATCACGGTGTTACTGTGCACCACCAGCGCATCGCAATGCAACAGTACTTCAAACCCACCACCAAGGGACAAACCCGACGGTGCGCCGACAACTGGCACCGGTGCATACTTTAGCGCTTTAACCGCCATTTGAAATCGATGTAGAAATGCATCCATGCCTTTATAATCGCTCGCATCGATATAGGACAGGAACGCGTTTAAATCGACTCCGGCCGAATAATGCTGAGCGTCGTTATGAACCAGAATGCCACGACCATGATCGTCGCTGCATTGCTTGACGATATCCATTGATTCATCGGTTAGTGCGTTCGCCTTACTGTGAAACTCAATTAGCCGAAAATTGTCATCAATGGCGTACAAACTCGCCGCTCGATTACTGGCAATGGGCTCAAGTGTTTGCTTTTTAAGATGGAAACGCACCACGCCTTGTGGTAAGTCGATTGGATTAACCGAGCCATCGGCATGCGTTACACAGAGTTTGTCATTTTTTGTCAGATAGAAAACCGTGCCTTTGCGTAAACTATCGGGAACGGGCTGCCCCACTTCGTTCAGCAATTTTGCAACTGTTTTTGCTCCCAGCGCATCGATCATTTCAAACGGGCCACGTATCCAGTTAAATCCCAGTTTCATGGCATCGTCGATCGCCTGAGGCGAATTGGTCACATCGCCAAGCAAACTGGCGGCATAACCTAATACTCGTGCAAGTACATGACGACAGAACTGAGCATTTTGATCGTTACCCTCAATAAGATTCTTCAGTACTTCCTGCTGATCAGCCTGCGCACGCGCCGCTACAATGGCTCGATCAGGTAGTTCAGCAATAGCTTCTCGGTAATCGCCTGTTGCAAGATCTTTGGCGTGACGAACACCGTCAATCGTATGGTAAAAGCCACCTAAACCCTTATTGCCGGTAAAACCAGCTTCGATCATGTTGTTAATGAGATCGTTCTCTGCACCAACGGCATGAAAGGCATCACCTTCGGGCAAATTACTGCGCAGCGAGCGCACTACATCAGCCATTAGATCAATGCCAATTAAGTCGTATAATCCAAACACACCCGTTTTTGGAATACCCATAGGCCGCCCCATCAAAGCATCAGCATGCTCAATAGGAATACCTGTACGCGCGGCTTCATCGATGCCTACCTGCAAGGCAAAAACGCCAATTCGATTGCCTAGAAATCCGGGGGTGTCATCGCACTGAACAACACCCTTGCCCATCAGGCGATCATTGAAGTCTGCCAACTTTGCTATGACACTTGGTTCAGTGTGTTCACCACGCACCAGTTCAAGCAAACGCATATAACGCACTGGATTGAAATAATGCGTAATGGCAAAGCGCTGCTGAAAACTGACCGGCATCGATTCAATCAATAACGAAATAGGTATTGTTGAAGTATTGGACGTAACGATGCAGGTATCGCTGATAGTTTCATGCAGACGGCGATAGAGCTCCTTTTTTATATCGAGCCGTTCAACTATCGCCTCCACTATCCAGTCAGCATCTTTAAGTAAATCGAAATCGTCGCGCGTATTACCAGCAGTAATTTGCGCTGCACAGCGTTTGTGGACTAAGGCTGGAGGTTCAGAGGCAACAAGCCGCTCAATGGCTTGTTCGGCGAGCTGATTTGCCGACGAATCGCCCGGTATATCAAGCAACAACACTTTGAGCCCGGCATTGGCAATTTGACCCGCAATTCCAGACCCCATAGTGCCTGCGCCGATAACGGCTATGTTTTTAAATGTGGTCATGCTCGGATAAAGTTAGTTAGCAAGGGACAAAGACATCATTTCAGTAATATTGCCACATCTCACTAGTGCTGGCGCATTTGCGCAGCAACTTAGCAGAATCTATGTCAAAACTGCGCAGCGAAGATGCCTGCATCAGAGAAATTAAACGGTAATGGCATTATGGTCGCTTTTTCATAACCACCTGCTTCTAACCGCAATTCTACGGATTGTTCACCCGAATTTTCAACAAAGAATTGCTTCTCCAACATAACGGTCACTAACTGATGTCGATAACGTGGCGACCACACCTGAGATCCGAGCCTGCCAAGCTGTTGGCCAGCCTGATTAGACACATACCCAGTAAACGGATCTATTGCTACCGGATTTGCCCCTTCAGGTGCTGGAACTACCAGACCAAACAGTTTTCTATCCAGACCAATGGATTTCTGAGTACGTAATGAATTACCAGAGAGTGAGTTGACCTGTGTATTCAGATCGAAGAAGGAGTCGAGCCCACATTCAAGCACGGTGTGTTGTAGCGTCATATCGTTACCAAATGAGAGTAGGCTACTCTCCATTCTTTCTATCAGATTTGGACATCCTGCTCTTACTTGTAGATCTTGCCCGGCGGCAAAAAGAGCATCGTATAACTCTACGCCTATTTCGGAATGGTCAACATAAATTTCAAAGCCACCCTGCTTGCTCCAGCCAGAGCGTGCTACGTTAAATTCATACCCATTGTATGACATAGGCTGAAAACGAAAAAAACGAATATCTTTAACGTCATCACCAAACACGCGCGACATAAGCTCTTCAGCTTTCGGGCCTTGTACAGCCAGTGGCCAAACATCTGGCTCGCAAACCTTTACATCCAATGCGGAGGCAGAAGCCAACCCTTTAGCCCATAGCAACACATCAGAATCAGCGATTGACAACCACCAGTGGTTCTCCGCCAATTTCAAGGCCACCGGGTCATTAATCAGCAGCCCGTGCTCATCTGCCAAAGGAGTGTAGACGCAACGCCCACTGGTAACTTGCGAGATATCTCGCGGCGTCATCCATTGAATCAGCTTTTGCGCATCAGGTCCGGTTATCTCGACCTGGCGCTCCGCACCGACATCCCAAACCTGTACATGTTCACACAAATGCCAATAATCACTCTCAACCGACTCAAACTCAGTGGGCAACAACATATGGTTATACACGGTGAATGCAGTAGCACCTTGTTGCTTCACGCGACTGGTAAACGGTGTGGATCGAAGTCGGTTGGATATCGCCAAATACGGTACTGTGCTCATAAACTTCTCTCATGCTATGAGGTAAGCTGGATTGGTCGATTCACCATGCACTATTAGCAGCATTGTTAGTAGCATTAATAGCAGAAAAATTAGCCATGCCCAGACCAGAAACAGCCAACAAAAATATTCTGATCATCGGCGGATTGCTGTTCGATGATATTGCAATTTCAACAGAAAATCTTAGACCTGGTTGTTCAAACCCCGTCAGTTGGCATCATCGCCTTGGTGGCGTCGCAACTAATATTGCAAGAGTCGCAGCGCAACAAGTTGGTGTATTACTTATTGCATGTACTGGAGATGATGAATACGGAAAACGGCTGACAGGCCTGCTTGCGCAGTATTCATTGTCCACATCGTTGGTAGTCTGGCCGGGTGAAAATTCGGACCGATACACAGCAGTTCTGGATTCAAACGGTGAACTATTTATCGGTTTGGCCGACGCATCTCTGGTAGAGCAAATGCGCTGGAGCGATATAGAACAGCGTCTACCCAAATGGCAACCTGAAGCAATTGTAGTCGATGCGAACCTGTCACAAATTTGCTTAAATGAATCAGTTAATGCACTTGCATCACATTATGAAACACACGTTCCCATTCATGCTCTGGCTGTGTCTCCTGCAAAATCAGTTCGCTGGCTAAACGTTGCCGACAAAGTCGACTTGCTGTTATGCAATCGACGCGAGGCCGCAGCGCTGACCAAACTCGATTGGCAAAGCGATATCAACACATTGGCTGATGGCTTAATTAAACAGCGATTTTCAAGCTTTGTGGTTACCGACGGTGGCGCTCCTATACTGGTACAAGACCAGCAAACTCGCTCAATCGTACCAGTGCCTGAAATACGCATAAACAAAAACGTCAATGGTGCAGGTGATGCCTTGGCGGGTGCAGCAATTGTTCAGCTGATTAATGGCCAACGCCTGTCACAGGCTGTTAGTGGCGCAGGTCTTGAGGCTGCCAGAGCCGTTCTGGCTGGAAGCCGCACATAGCCGTTTATTTACTATTCACGTTATCATGCAGCAATAATCACTACATCATTGAAGTATGCCAATATGCACCCCGTTGTTTCACTATCACCAAAAGTTCAAAACGCTATCCAGAACCAGAGTGCTGTTGTTGCTCTGGAAAGCACTATCATTACGCATGGCATGCCATACCCCGAAAATGTGCAAACTGCACAATCCGTAGAAACTGCCGTAACGGACACGGGAGCCACACCTGCCACAATCGCCGTAATCAATGGTGAGCTTAAAATCGGACTGACCAGCGACGAGTTGGAAACGCTGGCGCAATCGACTGGCGTAGCGAAACTGTCTCGCGCAGACCTTGCGTTTGCTGTTGCGCAAAAGACCACTGGCTCCACAACGGTTGCAGCTACCATGATTGCGGCTCATCTGGCCGGTATTGACGTATTCGCTACTGGTGGTGTTGGCGGCGTTCATCGCGGCGCCAGCGACAGCTTTGATATTTCTGCCGACCTGCAGGAATTGGCGAATACCCCGGTGTGTGTTGTGTCAGCTGGTGCAAAAGCGATACTGGATATACCAAAGACGCTGGAAGTATTGGAAACGTTTGGCGTACCGGTTATAGCATATGGTCAGACAAACTTGCCTGCATTCTGGTCCAGTGATAGCGGCATACCCGCCCCCCTGCGTATCGACAATGTGGCAGACATAGTTCGCTTTATGCAAACTCGCCAATCAATGGGCATTATTGGCGGCATATTGATTGGCAACCCAGTACCAATAACAGATGAAATACCACGAATAAAAATGGAAAATACCATTAAACAAGCCATACAGGATGCACAGCTTGCCGGAGTCAGTGGCAAAGCAGTAACACCCTGGTTGCTAAGTCGCATCGTTGAATTAACCAATGGCGCCAGCCTGACAACCAACCAGGCTTTAATAAAAAACAACGCCATATTAGCCGGACAAATCGCCGTTAGTCATGCTCGCGAACAACCCTGAAACAAAGTAGTTAAAACAGTGTTATTCCAGATAACAAGGCAGCTATACCGCTATGGACACTAACCAACATCGCTTTCCCATGTTTGTCGATCTGCATGGTGTACAAACACTGGTTGTTGGTGGTGGGCCTGTTGCGTTGCGAAAAACGCGTCGGCTGATTGATGCAGGAGCTAAAGTTAAAGTAAT
>CAYTJF010000246.1:0-9185 GCA_964437945.1 uncultured Granulosicoccaceae bacterium | reverse complement strand
AGAATGGCTGTAAAGTGCGTGAACCGGTATTTGAAAAGTTTGGGGGTTGTTGTAATATCGAACTGAAGCTTTGGGCTCTAGTCGGCCATTAGCTGCCGTAAAGGCAGAAAAATAATTTCGGGTAGACAACATTTAAAAGTCCCTATACGGTTTGGCTTAGTAGTGATCTAGGAGGATCAAACTCATGCCAGAATCATCTAAATCTGTACGTTACGACGTTACGCTGAACAAAAAATATACTGGAAAGCAATTCAGTAGAATTATTGAGAATGCTTCTGATGAATTAGGCGTGTATATATCCCACATTGGTGGATATTCGCGTGTCAAATACCCTAAATCCATTCATTGGCATTTCAAAGAACACCCCAAAGAGAAAGGGTGTTTAGATGCCACTTTCTGGGAAGAAGGCAATGAGTTCTGGATTGTGGCTCGCAACTACGAGCCGCAGTGGGTCAAAGACAAAGCTGTGGAGCTTCAAAAATATCTCAAAAGGGTTTTGACTTGAGTGACGGGTTTGGGCACACACCAGCAGTACCAATTTACGATCATTGATCATCAAACATAGAATATAGGAATTACCGGTTTTAGAGGACACAACTGACTTTAAAGCCAAAGTCTAAATCGGTAAAACAGGACGCCTCGTCGAGCCAGTCCTGGTCTTTGTAATAGCTTCTAATAAATCGGAAACTTAGCCGTCAACTCCAAAACTGATTCTTTAACCGAGTTTTCAATTTTCGCGTTTCCTTCTTCACCATTTTCCGACAATCCATCAAGCACGGTATTAATCATTTCGCCAACCTGGGTAAATTCGGCTTCACCAAAGCCTCTTGTGGTTGCCGCTGGTGTACCCAAACGCACACCCGAGGTGACGAACGGAGATTCGGGGTCGAATGGTATGCCGTTTTTATTGCAGGTGATACCGGCGTTGCCAAGGGCTGCTTCTGCGGCTTTACCGGTGATTTTTTTATTGCGTAAATCGACCAGTAGTAAATGGGTATCTGTACCGCCAGATACGATATCGGAACCGCCTTTGGCAATTGTATTGGCTAACACTTCGGCATTGTTAACTACATTTTGAGAGTAGATTTTGAATTCAGGTTTTAAGGCTTCGCCGAAAGCGACTGCTTTAGCCGCGATAACATGCATTAGTGGTCCACCTTGCAGACCAGGAAAGACGGATGAGTTGAATTTTTTACCCAAGTCAGTATCGTTGGACAAAATCATGCCGCCGCGCGGACCACGCAGGGTTTTGTGCGTTGTGGTTGTAACAACGTCAGCAAAATCGAGTGGGTTAGCATGAACCCCACCTGCAACAAGGCCTGCAAAGTGCGCCATATCGACCATGAGTTTCGCGCCAACGGTGTCGGCAATTTTTCGAAAGCGGGCAAAATCCAGGGTACGAGGATAAGCTGAGCCACCAGCAATAATAAGTTTAGGTTTGCACTGGATTGCTTGCTCTTCAACTTCATCGTAGTTTATTACATGAGTAGATTCATCTACACCGTAAGGCACAACGTTGAACCATTTGCCCGACTGATTCACTGGGGAGCCGTGCGTTAGATGGCCACCGGCAGCCAGATTGAGTCCCATATAGGTATCGCCTGGTTGCAGTAGTGCGAAGAATACGGCTTGATTTGCCTGTGCACCGGAATGAGGCTGCACGTTGACAAATTTGCAATTAAATAGCTGTTTTGCTCGATCACGGGCTAAATCTTCGGCGACATCAACGTATTCACAACCACCGTAATAGCGCCTGCCAGGGTAGCCTTCTGCGTATTTGTTGGTCATCACTGAGCCCTGCGCTTCCATGACCGCCTGAGAGACGATATTTTCGGAGGCGATGAGTTCAATCTCGTGTTGTTGCCGCCCCAGTTCTGCATCAATGGCGCGTTGTATATCGGGATCAGCGTCCGCTAAATGGCTGTTTAACAGGCTTAGCGCAGCATTGCTGGCACTATTGGAGATTGGCTTGTTCATAGGCGTTGTGTAACCGATAGATCTGGATGTCTACTATGATACCGGTTTTAGCTGGGCCTGTATTCGTGACTTTGTGAAGGGAGCGACCTGTTGCAAGCGTTATGTGAATATGTCAATAATCTTCGGGCTGTGGAGCTCAAAGTATAAAAACGCTATTTATGACTCATTCTGCGAATTTTGTTGAACATGAAAAATCCATCCAGGTTCATGGTGCCAGGTTAGCCGGCACACTGTGTCTTCCTGAGAATGCGGCGGCGCAAAAAGTTGTACTGATGATACCCGGCAGTGGAGAGGTTGATCGCAACGAAAACGCAATGAAACTTCAACTCAATACATTGAACTCTCTTGCGCATTCCCTGGCGCAAGCAGGTATTGCCAGCCTGCGTTTTGATAAACGAGGGTGCGCGGACAGTGAAGGTCGATACCACGAAACCGGATTCCATGATTTTGTCGATGATGCAGGTGAGTGGTTACATGCCTTGGATACTTTTGATGAGCTGGATTCGGCAGAAAAGTACTTATTAGGACATTCTGAAGGCACATTGATAGCGGCTTTTTTAAGTGTGCGAAGCCCAGGTGTAAAAGGTCAAATCTTATTGACGCCTTTTCTGGAGAATATGGAACTGTTGATTGAGCGGCAATTGAAACAAACCCTGGACGAGGTCAGTGTAATATCCGGACTCCAGGGTTTTGTCGTCAGATTGTTCTTGCGCATAAGTGGTAACCAACTAAAACGACAACGCAAAGTCATGAAGCAGGTCAAGAATTCGAACAAGTCATCGATAAAAATCAGAAAAACGTTGATCAATGCCAAATGGTTACGAGAGCTGTGCAGCATTGAACCTGCAGATGTGTTCAGTAAGGTATCAGCGCCAACGCTTGCAATAGGCGGAGAAAAAGACTTGCAGTGTTTACCTTCAGACACGCAAAAGGTAGCGGAACTAGTGAACGCACCGGTTGAGTTTCATGTATTAAGTAACTTAACGCATATATTGCGAACCGATCAAGAAACCGCATCAACGTTCAGGTACAAGAAGTTATCCGAAGACCCGATTGATAGCCGTGTTCCTGAACTTATTATACGGTGGCTGCAAGGTACCCAACATTAGATTTAATTTGTTATCAGGGTAGTGTTTACTGTTGAAATAAAAGATCATTGAAATAAAAATGCGGGTGTAAAAAAAGCCCCGACAAGCGAGGCTTCTTACTGCTTATGTTTTTGCCTGTGAAAAGTCAGACAGTAAACTTAAACTTTGCAATTACTCCAAAAATGAAGTATCGATAACACTGCTGTAGTCTTCCAGTGCAGGATTTTCATCGGTGGCAAAAGCGCCACCAACCACTGCGATTGCCTGTGCGGCCAGACCACCTTCGCTAAAGTAGTCAGCAAGCTGTTCGGCGTTGGTTGGAAGTACGAAGTCAGCCATTTGATTGGTAGTAGTATCCATGTCCATGCCCGATTCCTTAGCAATCACATCCATTTTGGATTGATCAGCTGCGAAAGCGATGTTAGCTTCGTTTGTCACTTCCATGAACGCGCGAACCAGATCAGGATTGGCTTTTGCGAATGCATCGGTTACTGATACAACATCAAAACTGATGATGCCAGCTTCTTGCATGGCTTCATCTGACATGAGTTTGTCGCCGGCTTCCAGTGCTTTCTTGATGGAGTCTCCACCGAAAAGACAAGCAACATCCACAGCACCGTCAGTAAGCGATACAACAGCATCGGCCGGAACCTGATCGACGATAGTTAGTGAGTCCAAGTCAACATCGAGGGCTCGCATTTGCATACGAAAACTGTAGTCAGCCATTGTTGCTAAAGGTACAGCAACGGTTTTGCCTTCAAGTTCGGCTGCGTTATCCATGGTGATACCAGATCCGCTTTTTACGATACAAGGGTTAGCCGGGTAACCTACGGCAATGCCAACAGTTTTGATTGGTGCATTTGCATTAACACCGGTGATAAAAGGAGCAAGACCCTGGCTGTATGAGATGTCGATATCGCCAGCGAGCATGGCTTCGGTCATTTGGGTGCCAGCGTCAAAATTGGTCCAGTTAACTTTTACGCCCATGGCTTCGTCGTAGGCTTGTTCTACTTTGGCGATCATGTTTGGCGTGGCCCATTCAAGAAAGAAGGCAACGTTAACTTCATCGGCGGCCTGGGCTGGTGCACTCACAGCTACTGCCGTTGCGGTAGCTGCAAATATGCCAGCAATCTTTTGTTTGAATTTCATATTAAGTCCTATATTTTCTGATGTTGTAAATACTTGGTGGCAAGTACAAGTTCCTATAAATAGAATTATCCTATAAATAGATTTTGATATATGGTTAGTGCCTGGCTACCTGGATTGGCATAGTTTACCTTTTTGAACTGATTCCAATTGAGCTAAGCGAAACCTCCAATAGTGCATTGAAGCCGAATATTATCATGCCTGAGAGACTCCTCATAGACGGATTTCAAGACTCTCTGTGGAATACCACAGCAAGCGCCGCTCCTGTCACAGAACAACTGCAAGATTCTGTAAACTGCCAAGTAGTTATCATTGGAGCTGGCTTTACCGGGCTAAATGCAGCATTAAAACTGGCGACAAACGGTGTCGATGTCATAGTCGTGGAAGCGGGTGTGCTGGGCATCGGTTCCTCTGGACGAAGTGGTGGACAGGTTAACTTAGGTCTTAATCTGGGTCCAAATGAACTCATATCCAGATTTGGTACAAAGCAAGGCGAGCGTCTGATCAATGCGGTGATCAGAGCACCTGATCACGTTTTTGATCTCATTCGTGAACATGAAATAGCGTGCGATGCAGTACAAAATGGCTGGGTGCAGGCGGCTGTTAACCCATCTCAAATCAAGTTACAACAGAACCTGGTGGCTGAGTACGCCCGTTTTGGTTTAACACTTGATATGCTCGATAAGCACGAACTTCTCGTGAAAACAGGGACAACGACTTACCGAGGAGGTATGTACTGTTCTGTGGCCGGTTCCATTCAGCCGTTGTCCTATACGCGGGAGCTAGCCCGGGTAGGCATCAGTAAGGGTGCGAGGGTATACACTGAAACATCGGTGAATCAGCTGATGAAAACTGATCGTGGGTGGCGGGTGAATACGGCAAAGGGGCAGATTAACTGCTCGACAGTGCTGGTTTGCACTAACGCTTACACGGATGACCTGATAACTGGATTAAATAAAACGTTTCTACCGGTTCGATCTGTCCTTATTGCATCAGAACCTCTGGGTCCAACGTTGCGTGAATCCATTTTGCCCAAGCAAGTCACTTTTGTCGATAAGCGCCGACTGATTCTGTATTTTCGCTACGACAGAGACGGACGCTTATGCGTTGGTGATCACGGGCCATCGCGTGACACTTTTAAACTAACAGATTTTGCTAACGTTAAAAAACGCGCGGCGGCAGTGTTCCCGTCGCTCTCTGATGTGCGCTGGGATTTTCATTGGGGCGGGCGTGTTGCGATGACAAAAGACACGCTGCCGTTTATGCATCAACTAGCACCAGGACTTATTGCTGGCATGGGCTATAACGGCCGAGGTGTAGCCATGGGGTCTATGATGGGTAACTTGTTAGCTGACCATGTATTGTCGGATACTACCTCCGAATCTGCGTTTCCCATGACTCATCCAGACCAATATAAAATGCATGCATTCCATAACATCGGCGTCTCAACAGCCATAAAATGGTATACCTTGAGAGATTATCTTGAACGGCTTTAAATAATGACAACGCTTAACTACGGGCTGCTGGGTTGCGGCATGATGGGCACGGAACACATTCGCAATATTCAGTTGCTGGATAACTGTCGAGTGCATGCTGTTCATGAGCCGGATGAAGGCATGCGATCTATAGCTGCCGCTGCAGCACCCGGTGTGCAATTTCACGACTCTCTTGAAGCGTTGGTCACCGACCCTAAGCTCGACTGTTTGGTTATCGTTACGCCAAACCACCTGCACGTACCGCAGCTTAAACAAATTGTTGCATTGCGACCCATGCCCATTCTGGTGGAAAAACCACTCTCAACCGACCCTTCCGATGAGGCGTTTATTAAAGAACTAACGGCCAGCCATGGCTCTTCTATCTGGGTAGCTATGGAGTATCGTTATATGCCTCCGCTTGCACGCTTTATTGAAATGTGTGACGAGGTAACAGGTGGTGTGTGCATGCTAACCATTCGCGAACATCGCTTCCCGTTTCTTGAAAAGGTTAACAATTGGAATCGATTCAATAAATATTCTGGTGGCACACTGGTCGAGAAATGTTGTCACTTCTTTGATTTAATGAGACTGATAACCCAGTCAGAGCCAACACAGGTAATGGCCTCTGGTGCGCAAATGGTTAATCACCTTGATGAACACTATAACGGGGAGCAATCAGATATCTGGGATGCAGCTTATGCCATGTTCGATTTTGCCAACGGAGCAAAAACCATGCTCGAGTTATCCATGTTTGCGGAAGGCTCTGAGTTTCAGGAGCATATTAGTGCTGTTGGACCCAAGGGCAAAATTGAGTGTTTCATACCTGGCCCAACTCGATTTTGGCCCGAACACCTTGGCGCGCCTCCCGAACCTCGTGTAGTGATAAGCCCCCGAAACCCTAGTGGTCCATCAGTTATAGAAGTGAACGTCGATGCTGAGCTGCTTGCTGCCGGAGATCATCATGGTTCAACCTTTTATCAGCATCAAGGTTTTCAACGCGTCGTTTTAGGCGAACAAACTCCGGATGTCACTTTGAACGATGGCTGGTTAGCGGTTCGCATGGGCATGGCTGCGCAGCAATCATCTAACCAAGGTCGGGTAGTTAAACTTGTATAGCGAGTTAGTTGAATTATTTTGAATTCGTCAACACGCGGTAGTCTTGCGGCGATTCTGGCTTATATAACCTGGGGTTTATTCCCGATCTACTTCAAGCAAATTGTCGGTATTGTGGCCATTGATGTCATCGCCTGGCGAATATTTTTTAGCTGCCTGTTCTTGTTTGCGGTGTTATTAATTTGGCTTCGTCCTGGCAAGTTCATACGGCGAGTCAGGCTGATTGATCAATGGTGGTTGTTGCTTGGTTCGACGCTGTTGCTCTCAAGCAACTGGCTTGTGTTTGTATACGCTATCGAAACAGATCAAGTCTTGCAATCGAGTATGGGTTATTTTCTGGTCCCGATTGTCAGTGTCGGATTGGGAATGATGGTGTTTCATGAAAGACCAAATCGGCTTAAGCTAATTGCTGTTGCAATTGCGGTTACAGGTATGTTGCTGACATTCATTGTTGCAGGCGTTGTTGCAGGGCAATTCCCGTGGATTGCCATTGTGTTGGGAGTCACTTTCGGTATTTACGGCATGTTTCGTAAAAAGGCCAAATTCGATGCTGTTATTGGTTTGTGGATGGAAACTGTTCTGCTTATGCCAGTTGCTATCATCTATATATTATTTTTTTGTGAGCCATTGGATGAGCTGAGTGTAGTATCCAGATACTGGTTATATCTTATCGGTTTGGTGACATCCGTTCCGTTAGTAGCTATGCTGTTTGCAGCGCGTCGAATCGAATTGAGTTCGCTTGGTTTTTATCAGTACATAACGCCTTGCATGCATTTGTTACTGGCGGTTATGGTGTACAAAGAAACCTTAGACTTGGCCCGGATGATGGCGCTAGCAACCACTTTGCTAGCGGTGTTGTTCTGGTTATTCGGTAGTGTGAAGCAGTTGTCGCGTAAATCTTTTCAAGCTTAACCACCAGTATCTGCAACAAACCCGGCTGCTGTAATGCCTTCCACTGCGGCGATTTCATCATTGTCTGAAGTGTCGCCAGTAACACCAACCGCACCAACCAAATTCCCGTCATTATCGCGAACCAAAACGCCGCCGGCTACTGGTACGAGGGCACCATCGCAAAGTGAGTTTGCTGCCTGAATGAAAAACGGCTCAACTTTGGCGCGTTCGAACAAGGCTCGTGAACCTATGCCAACAGCTATTGCTCCATAAGCTTTGCCGTGTGCCACTTTGGGTCTCAGTAAACTGGTGCCATCTTGACTCTCGCTGGCGCGGATAGTGCCCGCCGCACCGAGCACAACCACAGCCATGGGCTTGTAGTTGTGTTTTTTCTGAGCAGCTAGCGTGTGTTCAATAATCGATTTGGCATCAGCCAGTTTCAGATCCATGCAGTTATCCTCTTTTTATTTAATGATGAGATGGTTAGTTTATGTGCTTTATTTCTTGATCGTATAGGGGTGAGTGCACATTGCGACTTGGACGTAATCTCGGATATAACAGAGATTTGATCACTATAGTTCGTACTACTTAATGTAAAGTTCGACATATATCAAGGTGTTTTTACGCCACCTGTGGCTGGTATTGTTTACTATTATAAGATGTGGACTTCACATGAAGGTCAATTATTGATGCGTTTTACTTACTGCCAAGTTTACCGACAAGTTATATCTGTTACCTGCTTGGGCTTGATTGTCGGGGCATGTAGCAGCTCAAGCGGGACTCTGTTTGATCAATCAGTTGATGCGGTCGGTGAAAGTACTAGCATAGCGGCTGTCCAATTAGACGATGGCAATGCCGGGGTTGCTGGGGCAACTGGCAGCGCTCAAATTGTTGATCAGGAGAGTGGAGATACTGCTGGAGCATTAACCGAAGGCGTCGGTACTACCGGTGGTGGGACTGATATTGTTGGTGCAGTGGCTGTACCGACCATGCAAGGTGAATGGATCACAGGGTGTCTGCAACGTGGTTCAATATTCAGCCACAAAACACTATCGGTTGTTGGTGCGCGAATGTTAACCGAACTGTCTGCCTATTCAGATCAGGCGTGCTCAATACCGGTATCTCTTGGGGCCGGTATAAATGGTTCGACTGTACAACGTAACGCCACAACGGTTCCAACTGGTGTTACACGACCCGTCTCGCTCGGCGATGCGTTTGAGATCAATTTTTATTTTGAAGAAGCGACCGTAGATAACAAGCCATTGGCCACAGACGATTTGACCGAGAGCGACAGTTATTTTGAAAAAATTGAATATGACATTGCGCTGGTGCAAAACGATGTGCTGTATTTTGGCGATAAGACTATCGATGAGTACGATGGAAACTCGGCCGATAGTCGACCGGTAACATTGAATACACTGTCAATTTATACTCGACTGCCCTAGTAGTCCGTCCACCAGATAAATTAGGATTCAGAGGCGGCCGGCTGCGGTTT
>CAYTJF010000245.1:0-9226 GCA_964437945.1 uncultured Granulosicoccaceae bacterium | reverse complement strand
GGTAAACAGTCAAGGACCTATGTTTTGGGGTACTTCCGCCGAGGGCACTATCGGTTATGTATTTATTGATAGAATGGGTGGTTTTGAGGATAACGCAACAAGGTTTGAAGACTTGCTAGCTGCACAAAGCGCGATGGACATGGTCATGGCAGACCTGGCTAACACCGAACGAATGATTGTGGATGTACGACTCAATTTCGGTGGGGTTGATTCGATTGGATTGGATTTCGCCAGTCGGTTCGTTAGTGATCAGCAGCGTGCGTTTACCAGAACAGCTCGTGGACGTGATTTTGAATCCGCACCCGTTGAGGCATTGCTCGATCCTCCCGCAACGGGCGCTTATCTAAAACCACTAACGCTGATTGTTGGTACAGATACTGGTGGTGCCGCTGAGTTGTTTGCAATAGCATTACATCGACAACCACAGGTTACCGTCATCGGTGAGAATACAACGGGTTCCATGTCTGAACTTCTTGACAAACCGTTGCCAAATGGCTGGCTTACAACGTTGTCTAATGAGGTATATCTTGACTCTGAAGGTGTGAGCTTTGAAGGCGTTGGTTTGTCGCCGGATATCCCCGTGTCTGTTTTTCGGGTAGATGACATACTCAATGGCGAAGACCCGGCATTAGATCGTGCGCTGTCAATCGAGGTTGAAGAAATCTGACAGTAGGTACCATTTGACTGAAACTGCGTTAATAATAGAGGTCCCGGAATCCGAGTTTCTGATCGGTGGCTTGCGCTCGGCATTTGATGAATCTGCCTCATTAGGTGTGCCTGCGCATATAACCGTGCTGTACCCTTTTATGCTTGAATCAGAAATATCTGAATCGGTACTGGGTAAACTTCGCAGTCTTGCGGCTAATACCAGGCAATATTCATTTCAATTAGTGCAATGGGGTCGGTTCGATACGGCATTGTGGCTAAGGCCGTCTCCGGAGGAGCCTTTCAGGGCGTTGACGCATGAGGTATGGCGGCTTTTTCCTTCTTACCCGCCATATGGTGGAAAACATGTTAGTGTGCAGCCCCATCTTACCGTTGCACAATTTGTTGAAACAGTTGATGAGGCAGGTTGTGTGGACTCTCGAACGTATGTGAAGTCTCGATGGAATGCGATTGAGGCGTCTACTATATCGAACTTGCCGATAAATTGCGTTGCAACCGGGCTGTCACTGTATGCGGGCAGTGCTACTGGAAATTACAAGAAAACAATGAGCTTGCCATTTTTAGGTGAAAGCCATACTCATAGGTAAGTAAAGATAGTAAGCAGAGATCAATCGAAGCAGTAATGTGTAACTGTTCAAGTTTTTCACAATTTGAATTGCGTTGCAGTATATTCTAAATAGTTATCTGATTAGCTGATTTGACAGCTCAATTCAAAAAGGAAGACCGGCATGCCCATCACTCGTATTTGTCTATGCATTTATTACTCGCTCGCATGCGCATGCGGTCTTACTGTGAGCCTTGTCGTTTTTTCTGCAGGACTTGCGCAGGCTCAAGACTCACTACCTATTGCAGATGTCCACGTTCACTACAGTCACGACTCTGTAGAGCTCACTCCGCCTGAACGTGTAATAGAGCTAATGCGTGAGGCTAATTTAAAGTTCGCTCTGGTATCAAGCTCCGATGATAATGGTACTCAGTTATTGAGTGAGCTGGCGCCCGATTTAATAGTTCCCGGTTTACGTCCGTACCGCCGTCGTGGTGAAACTCGAACCTGGTTCACCGACCCGGACGCGCTGACCTATGTAGTAGAGCTGTTAAAGAAAAATCAGTACGCCACGATCGGTGAATTTCATCTGTTTGGTAAAGATGTAGAGCTTGATATTCCCAAGCGTATTGTCGAGCTGGCTGAGGAATATAACCTGATACTGCATGCTCATTCAGATGCTGATGCGGTGGAGCGGTTACTTGCCCAGAGTGATTCGGTGAAAGTCATTTGGGCGCATTCGGGCTTTGACTCGCCACCAGAAATTGCCAACATGCTTTCAAAGCACGACAGGCTGTGGGCTGATCTGGCCTTTAGATCTGATGTTGGTGCTGGTGGCTTGTCTAAAGAATGGCGTCAGTTATTTGAAGATCATCCCACTCGGATGATGCTTGGAACAGATACCTATACACCTGAGCGAATGTATTTTTTGCCTGAACATGCGGCTGGTGCTCGAACCTGGTTAGAAACGCTGCCGGCAGATGTGGCCGAAAATGTTGCCTGGAAAAATGCCTTTGATTTGATTATGCCTGTATGGCAACAAAATAAAAACAAAGGCACAACTGTCCATGCTAATGCAAGTGCAGTTGAGAACTGCGAAGTTCAAGACGGTGACAATGCCATTCTGATACAAGGTGAGAAATACAAAGTACTACTGCAGACAGAATCAGTATTAGAGGTCAGCAAGCCCAGTACTGTAACGGCCCTTGTGTGTGGTGATGTTAACGGCATAAGTGAATTCAAGATCGATGCAAGCATGCCGGCTCATGGACATGGCACCAACTACACACCCTCGGTGAGTATTGACGAAGTGAGCGATAAAACTGCAAGTTATACTATCGATGGTGTCGTGCTGCATATGCCTGGAACCTGGCAATGGGAAGTGGATATCACAGACAAAGATGGATCGGAAACGCTGGAAAAGGAATTTGTACTGCAATAATCGAATAGTTTATTTTTTATCGATCATGATTTTCAAATTTGATTTTAAGCTAAATCCTTTAAAGGCAAATCTGCTGCCGGTAATTTCTATTGGAATAGCGTTTTTATTTGCGAGTGGTGTTCCTGAAGCGTTTGCTCAAAGCAGGGCTGAATTCTCCGAGCAGGAAATTAGCGCCATCATCGCTCACGGGCCTTGGCCTGAAGCAGTACCACCTGACCCGGCTAACGAATTATCTGGGCTGCGCTGGGCGGAAAAACTCGGTGAGTCACTGTTCTCCGACACTACACTTTCCGCTAATCAATCTGTCTCGTGTGCATCTTGTCATCAGCCTGAAAACGGATTTACAGACAAATTATCGGTTGGTGTTGGGCTGGAAAAAGGTGTCCGTAATACACAAGGCCTGCTTGATATTGGTTTACAACGATGGTTTGGATGGGATGGTGGTGCTGATAGTCTATGGGCGGCATCGCTGCGGCCTATGTTTAACGCACACGAAATGGGTAATGATATCACCTCTTTGGCAAACACATTACGTTCAAACGAGATGCTTCTTACTGCCTTACAATCCAATTATATTGATCATTCCACTACTGACATATCAAACAACGATATACAGACCAACAACACCAGTGCTGACGAAAATAAACCAATCGTTAATTTAAGCGATGAGGAGCTGGTCGTGGTAGCGGCTAAATCCATTGCTGCATTTATGCGCACATTACGTTCTGAGCGCAGTGAATTTGATCGTTATCGAGATGCGCTGGCCAATGATGATGTAAAAGCACAGGCAAGCTATTCTGAATCGGCTAAGCGTGGTTTGAAAATATTTATCGGTGAAGCTAACTGTCGTGTTTGCCATTTTGGAAGCAATTTTTCTAATGGTGAATTTCACGATACTGGTAGACCTTTTTTTACCGAAGTTGGAGTGGTCGACTCTGGACGGTACGGCGGGATTAAGCGTGTAAAACAAGATCGGTTTAATTTATTGAGCCAATACGGTGAAACCAGTTCTCATAACGACAAGCTAAAAACAAAAGACGTAAAACTAAGCCAGCTAAACTGGGGACAATGGCGTACTCCTTCGCTACGTAACCTTGATCTAACCGGCCCTTACATGCACGACGGTAGTCTTGAGACATTGCGCGATGTCGTTGATGCTTATGCCGATATCGATCCAGATCGTTTGCATGCAGAGGGCGAAGCAATTCTAAGGCCTCTGGATTTAAACGATGATCAGCGTAACGACCTGGTTAATTTTCTGCGTTCACTGTCATTGAAACAATAGGCTGCTCAAGTCAGTTGCCTATTGATTGTTGTTGGTCAAGCACAAGAATACGCCTTTTCATCCAGTTATATATTCCTGAATTTGCTGCCGCTCTGACTCTAGTTCATTTAATCTGGCTCGTACCACATCACCAATACTGACCATACCAGTCAAATTTCCCTCATCCAGAACAGGGACGTGCCTGATACGTTTAGTTGACATTAAAGACATCATTTCTGCGACGGTTGAATTTATAGAACATGTGTGTACATCGGCGGTCATCAATTGTTGGACACGCAGTGAAAGCGTATCTTGATCAGGGTCAGAAAGGGAACGGACAATATCGCGCTCACTGAGTATGCCTTCGATAGGTTTTAAATCGGAGCTGACCAGCAGTGCGCCGATATCATGTTGTGAGAGCAACTGGACAGCGTGCGCGATAAAAGCGTTTGGAGCGATCGTCACGATGGACAATTGTTTGTTAGTCATTATGGATTTCAAAATCACGATACTTTTGCTCCTGATTAGTTGATAGAAGATTAATGCGCTATATTTCCACTCGTTAGTTTGATAAAGATGTTTAAATACCGTACGGCTATAGCATGCATCACAACGCTGTGTGGATGCAAATTTTGGTGTCTGTTAGTCGGTATTCAATGCTGACTTGCCGCATAAGTTGTTGTGATGTCGATTAAATATAGCCAAGACTCTCATGTATACATTGATGGTTTGTTTGGCATCGCATATTGGCCCGGATAGCTATGATCTAGAGATTGGGTATCTATTCGCTATTGTGACAACAGAACAGTTCAGGCTCCCAAGAAAGTTAGAAAGCCCCTAATCATTGTTTATCGCTCGTATCCTTATCGACAGAATAAATGAACGGTAACGAAATCGAGTCTGTCCTTCGCAGGATTCAAAACCACACGTTCTGTTTGTTGACTCTAGTAACAACCTGTCTGTTTGCAGTTGAAAAGGTCAAAAAGTCGCGCTTGTTTAATGAACTTTTTCATTACCGGTTGTCCGAAAACAGGCTATTTGGAGGTCGGATTCATGGAAGTGGTTTTAGAAGCTGACTATTAGTCTGTTACCGCGCAATTGCTAATTGACTCGGCGCGATGTTGCCAGTATTTTAAACTGGAAATGCACGCCGACAAATAGGCTGGGTTGTAGATCGTAAAATTCGATCAAAATCAGTCAGCATTTAGTCCGGATTCGGCGAATTAGCGCTTTTCTATTTTGAATTTGTGCCATTTTGAAGTTGAGAGTAAAATGAGATGACTCTCATGTGGCGCTTTAGTAATGGTGCCTAAGCAATTGTGTTTCAATAAAAAATATCTCAATCAAGTAGGTGGAAAACAAGTATGAACAACATCAGTAAACCCGTAACGCGTAAGTTTATAACGCTAGGGGCTGCGGCTCTAGGAATAACATTGACAGGCTTTGCCATTAACTCAAGCGTTTTGGCACAGGATGCTGAAATGACTTTCTTCATTACCAGCGCAGGACCAGGAAACGGTGCTGATCTCGGTGGGCTGGAAGGAGCAGACGCACACTGTGCATCATTGGCATCTGCAGCAGGCTCTAAGTTGACTAACTGGAAAGCGTACTTAAGTGTAAATGCAGGAATCGATCGCTCTGGTGAACAACCAAAAGTTATACCTGGTGTTAATGCTCGTGATCGGATTGGTGCCGGACCATGGAACAATGCTAACGGTGAACTCATTGCCAATAATGTCGACGAGCTGCACTCCGATGCCAATCCAATCAACAAAGAAACTGGATTGGATGAGAACGGCAAAACCGTTAATGCACGCGGTGATAAGCCAAATCGCCACGACATTCTTACAGGATCAACCCCACAAGGCCAGTATTCTACGGCAGGTGGTGATACCACTTGTTCGGGTTGGACCAGTAGTGCCGAAGGCTCTGCCATTGTTGGCCATCATGATCGCGTGGGTTTGAGTAAAGACCGGCACATGGTTTCCTGGAATTCAGCGCATGGTTCAGCCGGCTGCAGTGCTGATGCATTGCCAAGAACCGGTGGTGACGGGCTGTTCTATTGCTTTCATGCTGGTGAGTAAAGAAACTGGCGGTGCGTCAGTAGTAATTCCTGCTACAACGGTCTCGTTTTAGTAGAGTATTGAGGTAGGGGAGGTTGCGATATCAACCCAGCATCGCCCTAATCAAGCCCTGTATTGGAGTTTATTCAATACAGGGTTCCATTACTTGTTCCGGTAAGTACTATTAATAATTATATCCCTGCCAACTAACTTCTAACCAATTAAGTCTAAGGCTGCCAGTCAACTGTATTGAGTTCCTGTGACGAAACGCACAACTGTGTTTGCACTTCTAAAGTTAATTACTTGACATTAGTCGCTACAAGTTAGCGTTAGATAGTTGCACAATAGACTTAGTATCTGATTTTCTCCTGTTCGATAGCTCTGTTTAAATTCCTGTGGCTATTTCTATTTTGATCTCTGTAGTTCAACTATTAAATCCATACAAGAGCTGCTAAACAGATTGCCGTGGTAACTAACAATGGAGAGCTAACTACTCTATCGAGGTGATTTCAATACCGCTAAATGTGTTCAAAAATGAAGAATGAATTGAGTATATAAAACGAGATTCTAAAGATTGAATACAAATGGTTTTAATTTAGGAGAATCAAATGGCAGTATCAAATCCTCGCCCGGCACCTGAGGGCAACCAAAGGCGCGAAGACGCCAGAAAACGCCGAGACACTGCGCGAAATATTGCACAAAGTTATCCCAACCCCGCCACAGTGACGAACAGTGACGAGGAAAACCTGGAAGACGATGGTCATGCATTGAGTTTTACCAAGGGCCTGCACCATGGTGATAGTGGCATTCTTAATGACAACAGACACTACTCAACTCTGGTAGAAGCTATAAATCAAGATGCTGCAACCAATTTTGAACAAACCCAACGTGGAATTACTGCTGGTCGACCAGCAAAAACAACTTTTAGTGGTGATGCGCTCGATAAGGGTGGTGAAGCACCTGGCTGGCGTGGGTGGGAAAGTCCGCGAGCAGGTCATTATTATTCAGTTGAAGGGCCAGATTCAGATGCGGTGAGTATGCCGCCGGCACCAGCTCTGGGTTCAGTAGAACTTGATGCAGAGATGGCGGAGATTTACGCGCTTGCTTTACTTCGTGACAATACATTTTCAGATATAGCTGATAGTGATACGGCGGTTACACCCTCTGGAATTGCGGTAAAAGATGTCCTTGACGCAGTAACTGGTCTCGAATGGTATTCAGATAAAACCGCAGGAAACCTTTCACTACAGGAACGTAGACGTCGAGTTGCTCGATTTGAAGGTCATGATGAGCACGATATTGATGCTCCTCCGAACAACAGGATTCTGGATCGAGAAGACATATTCAAAGGCTCATCGCCGGGCGTTAAAGATGGGCCGTATGTCTCACAGTTTATGCTGCAGGGTACACGCATGCAGCGGCCAGATCCAAACGATCCAACACTTTTTAACGGCGCCTCCCTTACCTACGGTACTCAAGAGATTGATCAAAAAGTGGCTTATTTTCCAACCGCTGTTGACTACATGTTGCATTGGAATGCCTACCTGGATGTGCAGAATGGTGCAGACTTTGGCGCAGCGAATCGTCGTAGCC
Source organism: uncultured Granulosicoccaceae bacterium (assembly GCA_964437945.1). Taxonomy (GTDB): domain Bacteria; phylum Pseudomonadota; class Gammaproteobacteria; order Granulosicoccales; family Granulosicoccaceae; genus Granulosicoccus. The sequence goes on along the minus strand of CAYTJF010000245.1, from coordinate 1,655 downwards.
CATTGCCACGCCGGTTTATTGATACGCCGCGTGACCTGGCGACTTATGTGCGATTCGATCAACTCTATCAGGCTTATTTAAACGCCTGTCTGTTTATGCTCGATTCTGGTCAGTTTAGTTTTCAGCAACCGGTAAAAATTCCTGATGGTAGCGGTTTTGGACCGGGCCTGCCGGACCGGACAGCGCAAGACAGTCGACAAGCGTTTGCAACCTTTGGCGGGCCGCATATCCTTTCCTTAGTTACCGAAATTGCAACGCGATGTCTGAAGGCTGTACGCCGGCAGAAATTCAATTACCACAGACGAGCCAGGCCAGAGCGGCTTGGTGCATTGCTAACCCTTGAAGCAGGCGCGGTCTCTGCAGCAGCTTCAGATCTTAGTGCTGATACACGCACGGCTCTGGCTGATATGCGAACTCGCCTTAATTCGATACTCTCATTGGTTAATCTTCACAACAAGTCTCGTCGAGATGATACAAGTCTGCGTGCTGATCGACCTACTCGTGCTGACAATGCGAGCTCTACAGGTCGCAGCCATGCCGATCCTCATTTGTGCAATGATTCAGGAGAACTTGATCCGGCAGGGTGGGACGATGATAAAAACTTCCTGTTGGCGATGGCATTCGCGGAAGGCTCACCAATGCATCCAAGTTACGGTGCAGGGCATGCCACTGTGGCTGGTGGTTGCGTCACCATGTTAAAGGCCTTCTTTGATACGGTTGACAAAGATGGTAATCCTGTTGTGTGGCCATCTGATTTGCCTGTGGTAAAAGTCGAAGAAGGCAGTGATGGTCAGCAACTTCGCGACATTAAATCCGAGTTTGCAACCAATCCCATTACTATCGCAGGTGAATTGAACAAACTTGCTGCGAATATCTCTATAGGTCGAGATATGGCAGGTGTGCATTTTTACACAGACTATTATGAGTCATTGCGTATGGGAGAAAGAGTTGCTACTGGTACTTTGCGTGAGCATCTATCACAGATTGATGAGCCAATAGAAATTGATTTTCACAGCTTCGATGGCGATCATGTGCACTTACAAAAAACCGGTGGTGGAAGTGTTGTTAATGTATTTATCACAAACTCCCAGGGTGCATCGATTACATTTGATGACTGGTGGGTTAGGCATTTGCCTACGTCAGCTTCTGTAGCAGCGCCTGAGCGTGAAGCAGCATCAGAACTGGTACAAGCCTAGAAAGTACTGGAGTTGTGCTCTCGACTTTGTTAATTGGTCGAGAGCACAACGATTAAAGTATAGAGTAAGCATTGGCTGTAATAGGCTGTGATTCAACGAAACAGTTTTAGTGTCTTATTGAGCGCATTGTCAGACATGCCTATGAGTTCTACTTAACGTGTTCTTTGATGTCCTATCTGTGAAACTACAGCTCTCGTTAATTTTCGGGCACACTCTTAAGAATTATTCTTTAAGTTAATAAAAGCTGACAAAAGGGGACGCAAGGTACAGTATTAAACCTTTGCGTCCCCGTAAAGTGGGTCCAGCACACTGGAGCCAGGTAACTTAGCCGCCGAAGTATGGATAAAAACAGTGGCGAAGATCCTTTGGGTTAATATATTTTCTGGGTTAACTAGGTGCCCAAAACATCAATCGAATTGCCAATCACGTTGTCACCTTCAAACAGCGCGCCATCGACGT
>CAYTJF010000244.1:0-9253 GCA_964437945.1 uncultured Granulosicoccaceae bacterium | reverse complement strand
TGAAGTGGCGCGTACTTACCGATTTAAAAAAGGTTCTGGTATGCCTATTTCAATTCCGGTCATCGATATGGTTGAGATTGGTGCAGGTGGCGGCTCTCTGGCAAGCGTTGATGCAATGCGACAAATTCGCGTTGGTCCTAAGTCCGCAGGGTCTGAACCGGGCCCTGCCTGTTATGGGCGTGGTGGACAACAACCCGCCGTAACTGATGCCGATTTGGTCTTGGGTAGACTCGATGCCGACAACTTTGCTGGCGGCACAATCAAACTGGACATAGACAGTTCAAACAAAGCACTGACTGAGGTACTCGGCAAGACGCTGGATATGGATACACAAACTGCAGCGTTCGGGTTAGCTGAAGTGGTTGATGAAAACATGGCTAACGCTGCGCGTGTTCATGCAGTGGAGAACGGTGAGGACTTATCCGAGTACACAATGATCGCATTCGGTGGTGCGGCGCCGTTACACGGTGGCCGATTGTGCGAAAAATTGGGCGTTGATCGTATGTTAGTGCCACCGGGTGCCGGCGTCGGTTCTGCGATTGGTTTTCTGCGCGCTCCGTTTAGCTTTGAAGCTAATCGGTCTGTGTATATGAAGCTATCCGATTTTGACCCTGAAAAAATAACACAGTTACTCTCAGAACTACAGAAAGAGGCGACAGGATTTGTACGCAGTTGCGATGCAACGGCAGACATACTATCCGACTTTAAAGTCTATATGCGCTACACCGGTCAGGGTTGGGAGATTCCCATCACTTTAACCGCAGCGCAGGCACAGCAACCTGATGCAAAAACCTTTCAAAAACTATTCGAAGACGACTACACCAAGCTTTTTGGTCGTCCGGTAGAAGGCATGGATGTAGAGATAACCGTGTGGGCTGTGAATGCAACTACCCCACCACAGGCAGTGGCAAAGCTTGAGCAAGCCAAAATAAAAAATGCTGATCAAGCAAGTGCAGTAGGCAAACGACACATATTTGATCCTGCTGTCGGTGAGTCCGTCACATCCCAGGTAGTACTTCGTGACTCAGTGCAAACCGGCCAGACTATTCATGGTCCGGCAGCCATCACCGAAGATGAAACCACCATTATCGTACCGTCCAGTCGGTGCGCCATACGCCAGTCAGATGGCTGTATCGATATGGTGTGGAACAACAGGTGCGCTAACTAGATGACTAAACACCATTCACAGGTTTCCTATCAGGTTATGTGGAACCGGTTAATCTCTGTCGTTGAAGAGCAAGCACAGGCATTGGTTCGAACGGCATTTTCAACCTCTGTTCGCGAGGCCGGTGATTTATCAGCAGGTGTTTACGACGTGCACGGGCAGATGCTTGCACAGGCAGTTACCGGCACCCCCGGCCATGTTAATGCAATGGCAGATGCAGTCGCACATTTCATCCGACGCATAGGCCGCGACAATATATTTGAAGGTGATGTGTATATTACTAACGACCCGTGGGAAGGTACTGGCCATCTGCATGACATCACCATGGTCAGGCCTTCGTTCTACAACAATGAATTGGTTGGTTTTTTTGCCTGTACAGCACATATTGTCGACATAGGGGGTCGTGGCTTTGGAGCGGATGCGAATAGCGTCTATGAAGAGGGCCTGTACATCCCGATCATGAAGTTTGCCGAACGCGATACAGTGGATCAATCATTGATAAAAATTGTACGCGGCAACGTGCGCGAACCAGATCAACTCATTGGCGATATGTATGCACTGGCTGCATGCAATGAAATTGGTCATCGTCGATTGATCGATATGATGCAGGAATTCAAACTCGACAACCTTGAAAACATTGCCGAGTTTATTCTTGAAAACTCAAGACGTGCAACACTTGAACGCATCAATGCATTGCCGCGCACCACAGCAGATGGTGAAATGACAGTTGACGGTTTCGCCGCGCCCATCACATTAAAAGTTAAATTAACCATCGAGGCAGATCGAATCATCTCTGACTTTGAAGGTTCGTCGGGTGTTGATAAGAAAGGTATTAATTGCCCGCTGGTTTATGCCAAAGCCTATTCATGTTATGCATTAAAGTGTGCCATAGCACCTGAAATACCCAACAACGCTGCATCGCTTGAACCGTTTGAAATTGCCGCACCGGAAAATACCATTGTTAACGCGGTACACCCGGCCCCTGTTGCGCTTCGGCATATCGTCGGACACTTTGTTCCGGATGCCGTCTACAACGCACTGGATAAAATTATTCCTGGCGTAGTACCAGCAGAAGGCGCTGGTTGCCTGTGCAATTTTCAGGTTTCACTACGACCTCGAACCGATGAATCAGCGCCAGATGATGCAGTGCGTTCAGAAGTATTGACCTTTAATTCAGGCGGTTCTGGCGCACGTCCCGAACACGATGGCCTTAATGCAACGGCCTTTCCGTCAGGGGTCATGACAATGCCAATTGAAGCCACCGAACACACCGGACCAATCATCATCTGGCGCAAGGAACTCAGACCCGACAGCGGCGGCTCTGGCAAACAGCGCGGCGGCCTTGGCCAATATATGGAAGTGGGTGCTCGAGAAGGACACGAGTTTGACTTTCAGGCCATGTTCGATCGAGTGGATCACCCAGCGCGTGGCAAACGCGGCGGTATGAATGGCGGCACTACTACCATCGCGCAAGATGATGGCACAGCCATGCGAGGCAAAGGCAAACAATTTGTACCGCACGGGCGCAAAGTCATGCTGGCTTTTCCCGGAGGTGCTGGTTACGGAAAACCTGAACAGCGTGACATTGAGTCGGTAAAAAAGGATTTATTGCACGGTTACATATCTGAGGACACGGCGAAGAATGTTTACGGCCTTTCCGACAAGTTGGTGGCAGAAGTTGCAGAGATCGCCAGAAAAGGAGAAACCCTGTGACTATCCCTGAGATTAATAAGAACACTGAATCGCCAGAACAATCGAGCTACGATATTGTGATCGTAGGCGGTGCAATCATGGGTTCATCAACAGCCTGGTTTCTAACTGATAACAAAGATTTCGACGGTCGGGTGCTAGTGGTTGAAAGAGATTCTACCTACGCTGCCTGTTCCACCACACATACTAACTCTTGTATGCGACAACAGTTCAGTACCGACCTTAACGTTCGCATTTCACAATTCGCCGCAGACTTCGTTAAAAATTTGCGCCAGCACATGGGTGGAGATGATCGTGTGCCAGAGTTGTCGATTCGCAATTTCGGTTATATGTATCTGGCCAACAATGAAGAGTTTGCCGACGTACTCAGAGAAAGCCAGCAGGTACAACTCGCCGCCGGTGCCAGTACTCAGTTGATGACGCCGGAACAAATTATCGAACACTACCCGTTCTATAATGTAGACGATATTGTTTTGGGCTCAATTAACACCGTCGATGAAGGCTACTGGGATGGCTCTGCCGTGTTTGATTGGTGGCGACGATCATCACGAGAACGTGGGGTTGAATACATTCAAAATGAAGTTGTAGGGATCACGAAAAATGCAGCTGGTACTAAAGTTGAGAGCGTGACGCTGAAATCAGGAGAAGTGATTTCATGCGATAAGGTTGTCAACACATCCGGCCCGCGTGCCGCACGCACATCCCAAATGGCAGGCATTGAGGTACCGGTTGAACCACGCAAGCGATTCTCATGGGTATTCTCCGCAGAGCAACCACTTGATCGTGACTTGCCGCTAACCATCGATCCATCCGGCGTACATGTACGTGAAAACGGTAATGGCACGTATCAGTGTGGCGGTCACGCTGACATTGACCCGGCAGTCGACTACGACGACTACAACATGGATCTATCAATATGGCAGGAACACATCTGGCCTACCTTGGCCTCTCGCATCCCACAATTCGAAGCAATAAAGGTAACCAGTGAATGGGCCGGCCACTATGCCTACAACACATTCGATCACAACGCGATTATGGGGCCACACACGGAAGTTGAAAATTTTTATTTTTTAAACGGTTTTTCCGGGCATGGTCTACAACAATCACCGGCAATGGGTCGAGGTACCGCAGAGATGTTAATACACGGCGAGTATCGCAGCCTTGATCTAAGGCCTTTCAACTATGAACGGATTGTTAACAACACACCAATCATTGAAAAAGCGATTATTTAAAGTAAAGGCAATTATTTAGCGTGAGTGCAATTTTTTAACCCCAATGAAATACCTATCATCTCGACTTGATCCTGTTAAGCCGTCTGCATCGGCAGCTGTTAGCCAGGCAGCCCGAGCAGCTCGAATCCGCGGTGTGGATGTGATTGATGTGGGGCTCGGCGAGCCAGACTTTGACACACCAAAACATATTATAGAAGCGGCCTATAGTGCCGCCAAAGATGGACAAACACGGTACCCGCCAACAGAGGGGACACAGGCATTAAGGACAGCGGTAGCAGCCAAGTTCTTGCGTGATAACAATCTCGACTACGATTTAACGCAAATTATGGTGTGCAACGGTGCCAAGCAAGTGATCTTTAACGCACTGATGGCATCGCTTGAACCAAATGATGAAGTACTGCTCTGCGCACCGTACTTTGGGCAGTATAAAGATATGGCGCTAATACTCGGCGGCGCTCCTAAGGCCATACCTTGTACCGCATCTAATGGATTCAAACTAACACCCGAAGCGCTCGCTGCGTCTATTACCGATAAAACCAAATGGTTGTTTCTTAATCTACCTTCAAACCCGGCAGGCGCTGTATTTACCCGGCAAGATCTGCAGGCAATAGGTGCAGTACTGCTTCGTCACCCCGATGTACTTATTCTCAGTGACGAAATATACGAACACATACTATTTGATGGTCGTGAGTTTTTATCATTCGCCGATGTCTGTCCCCAACTAAAAGACCGTGTGTTAACAGTCAATGGTGTGTCAAAAGCCTACGCAATGACCGGCTGGCGTGTCGGTTACTGCGCCGGGCCACAGCCACTGATTAAGGCGATGACAACGGTGCAATCTCAAATATCATCGGGTGTGTGCGCTATTGCACAGGCCGCCGCAGTAGCAGCACTTGAGGGGCCCCAGGATGAAGTAACAACATTCCGCAATGCGTTTGAGCGACGTCGTAATTTTATCGTTGAAAGAATAGCTTCAATTGATGGTCTGACACTCGATCCGCCGGGTGGCGCTTTTTACGCCTACATTAGTTGCCAGGCATTTATTGGGGCTACCACACCCGACGGGTTGATTATTGAAGACGATGTTGCCTTCACACAATATTTGTTGTCTGCAGGTGGTATAGCCTCAGTGCCCGGAAGCGCATATGAGCTATCTCCGTTCTTTCGCATCTCGACTGCTACATCAGAAGATACGCTGTCACAGGCGATGGATCGTCTGGCCGAATGCACTGCAAAGTTAAAACGAAACTGATATGGGTACACACCTTTAAAACCGGTGTAAATCCATAGACAGGTTAGCCGACCACTTGTACCAATGGAAACTATAAGTCGATGAAAAAAATTGTACTGACCGGCGCTGCCGGACGACTGGGGTCGTACCTGCGTGAACCATTAACCGCCATGGCAGACGAGCTGGTTTCCACGGACATTGTTGACGACATTGGCAAAACCTACCAGGGCGAGTCGTACCATAAAGGTGATTTAGCCAGTCTTGACGATATGCTTCGCGTTCTTGAAGGAGCTGAAATGGTTGTGCATATGGGTGCCTATGCAGACGAAGGCCCTTTCGAGCAATTGCTGGGGCCGAACTTCGTTGGAGCCTACAACATATGGGAAGCAGCATTCCGCAACGGTTTGCGACGAGTCATATACGGCAGCTCTATTCATGCCGTCGGTATGTACCCCAAGAATGAATTCATCGATACTGAAGTACGCCATCGACCAGATACTTTTTATGGTCTTGCAAAATGTTTTGCTGAAGATCTGGGCAGTATGTACTGGGACAAGCGCGGTCTTGAAAGCGTCCACATGCGTATACTGTCTTGTGCGCAGGTAAACAACGCAAGAGCACTGGGTTCGTGGCTATCTTATGATGATTTGATTCAACTTACACAACGTTGCATTGAAGCACCGGTCACCGGCTTTAGCGTGATCTATGGCGTATCCAACAACGATCGCGCCCCGGTTGATAATTCAAAAGCGCACTTTCTCGGCTACCAGCCCAAAGACAACGCCGAGCAGTATGCGAAAGAAGTATTGGCAGAGGAGCCACCAATGAATCCACAAGACCCTGGATTTATGTGTCACGGTGGGCCATTTGCTGCGGTTGAATTGGGTAACAGCGGCACCGCACAAATGAATATTGTTGATGATACAAAACAATCCTGAGTGGCAATTGCTTGAGTTGCATTTTTTACACTCAATTTTTTACACTTGAATAGCTCTGTTCATTTTGAATAAATCAAATAACCAAAGGAATTACTATGAGTAGCAAACCAGTTGCATTAATCGTTGCCGGTGGTAGCGGTATTGGCGCAGACGCTGCGCGAACATTGTCAAAAAAGGGTTACGACATTGCGGTCATGTCTTCTTCAGGCAAAGGTGAAGCTTTAGGCAACGAACTAGGTGGCTTGGGCTTCACTGGCTCTAACTTGAAACCGTCTAACCTTGAACAGTTTGTTAATCTGTCAATGGAAAAGTTTGGCCGAATCGACGGTGTAGTTAACTGCGCCGGACACGGACCTAAAGGATCGGTAGTAGAAATAAGCGATGATGACTGGCACTTGGGAATGGACTACTACATGCTGAACGTAGTACGCATGACGCGATTTGTCTTGCCGATCATGCAAAAGCAAAAATCCGGATCGATTGTTAATATATCCACCTTTGCAACGTTCGAACCAGATGCAGACTTTCCAACCTCTGCTGTCTTTCGAGCAGCGCTAGCAGGCTATACAAAACTGTTCACCAACCAATACGCCGCACAAGGTGTGCGTATGAACAATGTGTTACCCGGCTTTATAAACAGCTTGCCAGAAAAAGAAGATCGCGTTGCTCGTATTCCGGCCGGCAGATACGCCGATGTTAGTGAACTCTCAGAGACTATTGCTTTTCTAATTGGTTCGGGTTCAAGTTATGTGATGGGTCAAAACCTTCGGGTCGATGGTGGCTTAACAGCATCTGTGTAGGCGTTTCGTTTCTAAATCACAGCACCCTTCATGCATCAGGTAAACGGAAATCGCCATGATCAATTTCGATTACGGTATAAATGATCTCATCATAAATTCGCGCAGCCTCATTGGCGGTAATGATTTAGTAGAAAAGATCGTTACTACACTTGAGATTGGGCTAACTGTTCCACCATTGGATTTATTACACCGTAGATGATACTGCGGATGCAGCGACTTTCTGCGGCCGCATAAGTACCTGCTCCTGTAATGGTCTCGTTTTCCGATAACATCTGCTCATAAATAGCAAGTGCGTTAGGGCCGATTTTATCTAATTGATGGTTCAACAGACGCTGAGCAGTCGCTTTGTTGAGTCCGATCTCTGCCGCCGTGTTTAGTAGCACAGTGGCGGTTATGTCGCTTACGCTCTCTGTATCTCGTAATGGCCAAGCCATGCGTGTTTGCGTTGGCCAGGTGTTGCCATCGTATGCTTTGGTCTCATAAACGGCTGTGCTTAACAAATCATAAATCGGTGCGAGTTCAATGCCTTCATGATTAACCATAAAACTTAAATTTTTAAGATGCGCATCTGTATTGCCTACCAGTACATTAAATACCAACCAACTGAATAAACGGGTGCGAGTCAGTGCAGTACTTCTGCAAGCATTGGCAATATCCGCCAAGCGCTGCGCGCTGCCTTGCTGGTATTTGTAAACCGCATCCATACCCAATAACTGACACGCGTCAATACTGTGTAAGCGTTTTACCGAATTATCTTCACGAACGCGATCAAATCGTTCGATTATATAGAGCGCTGATGGCACATAGTGTCTGTGTGTGGGCGGCACCGTTAACCCAACGCTACCCGCAAGTTGCATAACAAACCATTCATTAACCACTGATTGTGCAAACGCCTCGGAAGGATGATCTGGTTTTAATATATGAGTAGAAGCCGCATGGCCACTAGGTTCAAACAGTTGATTTTTTAAGTATATAACCGCCAGTTTATGTTGCGCTCCGGCTAAGGACATGCGCTTATTCGCACCGTGAGATAAAGGCAGTGAAGATAGGTTTGCCAGGCGCACTTCCAATTGTTCATCGCCAAGTAACTCTGCGCCGTCATCATCTGGATTTAATGAATTGTTAGGCGGCAGCAGAGTCAGCGAACCGGCCGACTCAGCACCATAGTGCTCGAGCAAGGCAAATGCGTCAGCTTGATCAATGACTGCGTCGTTTGCCAATAGCGTGCGTTGATTTTCTTCTGGTAACAGATTATCAAAATACCATTGCACCTGCCTTTGACTAGCATCATCAATATGAGCATCGACTTGAAGTGGTAGATATGGGCTTAATGCAAATGATTTTTCAAATTCAAGCCACGCACCATCATAGCTAAACTCCCATCGGCCGCTATTGTCGGTAAGCAAACCTACAGCAAGTCCGTTGATTGAGGCAACAAGTGTGCGTACAGCCATCAACACCTCCGCGAATAAGCCATAAAAATATGTACTGCTTGATCCACCCGTATGCTATGGACTATGTGTCTTGTTGCAGTCGCTGCGCCGCCGATTCGGTGATATCGACATTCAGCTCAATACCAAGATCGGAAAGCACCTGAAATAGCATTCCCCAGTTTACTGACGTGTTACCCGATTCAACTTTGCCAAGAAAACTTTCGCTGACACCGCTGGCACCGGCAGCGTCATCTTGACGAAGGCCTTGGGATTTGCGAGTGGCCTTGATAACTTCGCCTAAAGCTTCTGCTGATTTGATTGTAAATTGCATATTTATCCTTGCGTTCGCAAGGATAATAGCAAGAACATCACCAAAATCAAAGATTATCCGTACATTCGCACGGATTTTGAGGAAAAGCAGTATAACTCAGAGAATTTGGTACGTACGCAAGGACTAGTCAGCGCCCCGAACCTGCAGCTAGTTGAGATCGGCGCCTGCAAGTACGATAGCAAGTGATAATCTGGGCCAACGCTCCCCATAACGAGACTTAAGTGAACCGCGTGTATCCGATTGAAGCCAGTCTGCCCCACATTATTGCTGCTGCAGACTCCAAAGATACGGCCATGCTGATTAGCGATGTACGCGTGTTGACTCAGCGGCTGGACCTGCTGACACAAGCGTTTCCGGCAGGCACACGACACGCGGTTGCTATTAAAACGAACCCTCACAAACAGATGTTGGCA
>CAYTJF010000243.1:0-9274 GCA_964437945.1 uncultured Granulosicoccaceae bacterium | reverse complement strand
CTGTCTACAACTGCAATACCTGAAAACGTCCCACTCACATCTTCATCTGTAAACGTTGACCCAAACAAGGCACTGATTAACATGCCTGCATGAGCGGTAGAGTCTTCGGCTACTCCGGCAAGGCTTGCCGAACTGATTATTGGCGCATCATTTTCATCCTGCACATTAATGGTAATGGCTTGACTGACACTGTCGCCAATTTGATCGGTAACGGTTACAACAATGGATGCAGTAGGGCTGGTTTCGTAATTAATAGGTGTGGCAAGCGCGATTTCGTCATTAGCGTTAATGAAAAACTTAGCAGCATCAGGCCCGGAGATAGACAAGCTCAGTGGATCGCTCTCGCTATCTGTTGCAATGACGCTGGCTACCAGCATACCTGCAACACTCTGTTCACTAGGGTCTGAGATGTTAATACTTTGAATTACCGGCACGTCGTTTTGTGCAGAAATCGAAATTGAGACCGTTGCCACATTGGATATTGCATTACCATCGCTGACTGTATAGGAAAATATGTCCGCCAAGGTTTCGCTACCATCGTGTTGGTAGTCGATACTGCCATCAGCAAGAATGTTGATACTACCGTTAGCAGGTGCACTAACTATAGACACCCCAAGTTGATCATTCTCAATATCGATGTCATTACTGCGAAGATCTACATTAACATTCGCCCCTTCAGAGACTGTATAAGCGTCGTTTATCGCGACAGGTGAATCATTCACTGATATCACTGAAGTAGTAAGTTGCCCGACATTCCCACTAATCGCTGTGCTTCCGCCATTTATACTGGCATCCATTTCACGGCGTGCTAACGAATCTGTAAATGTATTCGGGAAACCTGGCCCTGCAATTGTGCTATCAACAACATGATATGTCATAGCATTGGCCGGACCAGCATAATTAGCTGCTGGATTAAACCTAATGCTGGTGCTTGTAGATAACGCTAGTGCGTTAGTAGTGCTGACTGCACCAATACCTACCCAGGTATTGGCATCCAATGAGTACTGCCATTCACCTTGCGTCGGATCGAACGGGGCACTGGTCACCAGTATCCCCGCAAGCGTATCACTCACATCAGAATCACTAAATGTTGGTGCGAATAGGTTTAAAATGGTATCACCAGTATGTGTGCTACTGTCTTCAATTACGTTCGGCAATACAGCATCCACAGCTATTGGTGCGTTGTTAACAGGTGGAATATAGTTCACTGTAAAGCTGGCTGATGTCACTGAACCTTCGCCGTCATCAACGTTGAAGTCGATGGCTTCGCCAGATGATTGCGTTGTGGCATCCGTGCTAACAAGTACTACTCCGTCAAGTATCTCCTGCTGACTAAATGAGTCTCCAACTGTAAGCGTACCGCCATACTTGACGAAATGAAATTCATTCGCAGAACTAAGAATGGTATATTGAATTGCACTATCGTTTGACTCAACATCGGTTGTCAGTAGCTCATTGCTTGTCAGAGTAAAAGTTGAGTTAGGCGCAACGGTTATGGGCTCGTTGTTGACGAGGACTTCTTCCGAGTTTGGACCATTAAGATCTGCCAGATCTTGCACGCCTTGGTCACTAAACGCGCGATTATATATTCGAACTTCATCTAACTGCCCATCAAAATCTCCATTACCTGAAAGTTCTCGTAACCCAAATATAAGCGAATTGCTACTGCTTACGTTAACACTGCTGGCGCCGGTACCTCCATGGTTGTTATCAAACAATGAACCATCTGTCCGTTGTACGGTTATTTCCAGTTCATTGTTTGCTCGCTCAGCAGTAATGTTTAACCATTCGTTTATGTCAACCTGCGTGGTACTGGTAACCGAGAAACTGTTTGCGGCATCTGCAACAGTGAAAACGGCGTAACCTTGTGAGTCTATTGAAATGTCAATTCCATGACCGTTAGCGCCAAAGTTGCTGATCATGGTACTGGGAGAACCAAAGGTATTGCCGCGCATCCAGAATGAGTAGGTAAAGTCAGAGCCACCGAAATTTGATACGGAACTGGTAACTTCCGCCGAGCTAAACATGCCTGCTGTGTCTTGTGAGAAATCAGAAGCTACGCCGGTTGTACCGTTATAGAATAAAACGTCGAGTATTTGTGTAGCTGCTCCACCAACCAAATCAACACCATCTCCATCCAACCGCCAATGATGTATAAGCCCCAAATTTAAATTTAACGTTGCTGACCAGTCTGACTGGATTTGACTATTAACGACGCTCCTGGTTTCAACAACTCCTTCAACCACTTCCAGATCCCAATCACCAGCCAATGCAGAATGACCGGTTAAATCATTACTGCTGGCAACATCTGCGTTTGTCATAGAAGAAAGTGTTTGTGCAAATACATGTCCAGCTTCACTGGCTGATAGATTGCATCCATACAGCAGGATATCTCCATCATCTTTCAATGCACTACCTATTCGAGTGAGTGCTACCTCATTATCTGAGAGGTTTTGTGTATCAATTGTTTGACTACCAAAACGCAATACACCATCAGAGGCGTGCGAAATTATATGAATAGCATCAAGACTTTCATATCTTGATAATATGTCTGCGATTGAGATGAGAATATTACTACTTGAGCCGCCATTGACGAGTTCAATTTTGGTAGAGGAATCTACGCCTGTTTGCAGCTTAGATACCAACGATGCTATGACACTGTCACCACCAACCACCAAGACAACTTCTCGAACAACGTCAGCTGATGATGTATCAGATTTAATGATAGTACCGTCAGTAACGCCAAGGGAGCTATCCTTTATTGCGTTCTCATCGGGTAAAACGGCATTTGCTAATGCGGCGATGGCACTATGATCAACTTCGGTATCAATATATGTCGTGTGGCCTTCCAACAACATCGCAAACGGTATAATGTCCGCCGAATAGAGCACACGGGGCTCCAGCACTTCCAAACGCGCTATTTGTGGTGCAGCTGTTTTTATTGCTTTGTTGCCAGACACAGTGCGACTCACTATCAGACACTTTTTCGAGATATCTGTATTTCAAGTGAAAAAGTACGTCTGGATAATCGGAAAACTGTTAAATAGATCGGCCGAAAAGATGGAAACTGCATCAATTACTGTGAACATCGTCGCGGTGTTCAATAAATTGTGATGTACATCTCAGTAATTAGTCTGACTAATTGAATAACCGACCACCACCATGCTGAAAAATGTATCTACTGCACTTATTGAAAAGGCTAAAACTCGAGCCAGTTTAGCGCACGCCGATACCAACACGAAAGCGGACGACTGGGTTTATAACTACATTGTCCACAGGATTCGTTCCTGAAACTTCCAGTACTAATTGTACATCTGGTGCTTCTACAAAATCTCGAATATCAACGTCATCGATAGCCAGATTCAAAACGGTTGCGTTGGTACCGATTTGCGGATCACCCTCGGGTAACGAAGCCACTCGTATGGTTGCGGTAGCGCCATCTATAGTAGCTCGCAGAGAAAGTTCACCGCTGCTTAGAAAATCGAAATTATCAGGATTATTATCCGCGAACGGATCCTGTTCTGGATTATCTGTTTCCTGACTGATGGTAAAGCTGGCAGAGCGCACATGAACTGAGGTCACAATATTCAGTGACGAATAACCTGGTTGGTCCTTTAGGTCCAACGGAAAACTAAGCGCTGGTACATCTAACTCACCGAAACTGAGGGGGAATCCGGGAATAACTATTGGGTCAAGAGATTCTTCAAATGACCTTGTACCAAGTGTGGTGTCTGTACACGCGGTTAGTAATACACAGACAGCTGACAATGCCGATATAGACACAAAAGATTTAAACTGAGATTTATACATCTGAAATACCCTCACTGTTGATGGGAATTTACTTCCTTGATTCTGCCAGCTTAATGGCGACACTAGTTAGAAATACTAGATGTTATTAAACATTGGATTAAACGACACAGCAAACCTCAACATTTGACTTTCAATATAGCACCCATCAACTACTTATTTTGTTATTACTATTCGGTGACGGATGTTGCAAATTATTATGAGTAAACCTGAAATGTTGAAAAACAACGGGCCTCACATCTATTAGTATGCAGAAACAATTTTTGTAAAGAACTGTATCTAATTGTCATTACCCCAATTTTCTACAGCACCAGGGTGCCCTGGATACCGGTCGGAAAATAAAGTCAAGGCGGTAATTTTTCAGCGGGCGACAATAGAAAGCCGATTTCCTGTATTGTTTTATTTCCATGGTGCCTCCGCAAACAACCCGATTGAGGACATTACCAAATTTATAGCCTTTCCTTACCTTTCCTTTCGTACCAGAATTAATCACCGTACTATCTGGGCAATCCTAGTGATGACGATTCCTGTAGGCTTTCTGCATGTGCTACGTTAGGTGTAAATGACTATTTATTGAACTTCTCTGAGGCGAGTCGTTCAAAAATTGGTTGATTGGTGTCTCGATGTTTGTCGCTTGTGTCACAACCACGCTATTATGTGGAAATTCACAGCCAAATCAGGCAGGAATGTTTACTATGTGATGGCGCTACCAAATATCAGCCAAAATGTCAGCCAAATGGCGGTCCATTGGCAAGTAAGTGACTGTTAAGTGACAGCACCGCAAAGACGATAACTCTATATATAGGTCGATGAAGGAATTATAAAAATGCAACTCAAGCGCAGCTTCGATGACATATGCCGAATTGACCGGTTTGCTCGAGTCTCTGTAAAGGCGGATACTGGCTTGTCGACACAGATTAACTGGTGTCATCTTTTGGCTCGGCATCTTGGTCGCGCAATGGTATTTATTGTTTTTGCGCTAACCAGCATTGTCGCGCATTCTGATAATCGGTCAGTCGACATTGAATCCCTGGCTCCGACACTTGATCATAAAGTGCAAACCGAGCGCATTGTTCAATTGATGCAACGCTATCACTATAAACCAGTTCCTGTTGACGACAAATTATCAGAACAGATATTTGATCGATACCTTGACACACTTGATCCTGAAAAAAGCTTTTTTCTGGCTAGCGACATTGAAGAATTTACCAAGTTTCGCTACAAGATAGATGATGCACTTCGCAGCCAGGAACTCGACCCGGTGTTTGAAATATTTAAGCGATTTCGGCAGAGAATGGATGAACGGGCGCAACTTGCACAGGAACTACTAAAACGCAACTTCAACTTCGCTATTAATGAAAACTACAATTTCAACCGTGAAGATGCGCAATGGTCTGATTCACAAAAAGCATTGGACGAGCTTTGGCGCAAGCGGGTGAAAAACGATGTACTAAATTTACGTCTGGCCGAACAGTCCGACGATGAATTGGTAGACACTTTACAAAAACGATACGTGCGTATGGCAACACGTGTGAGTCAGTATAGTGTCAATGATATTTATCAGTTTTTTATCAATGCGTATACTCAGTCTGTAGAGCCACATACGTCCTATTTCTCTCCCAGAAGTTCAGAGAATTTCAGCATTAACATGAGTCTGTCGTTGGAAGGCATTGGTACTGCTCTGCAAACGGAAAATGAATATACCGTCATACGACGAATTATCGCTGGTGGACCGGCCGCTCTTAGTGAGCAAATCAGCGTTGATGATCGAATTGTTGGAGTTGGCAACGGTGAAAAAGAGGAAATTGTAGATGTAGTTAGTTGGCCTCTGGATGACGTAGTTGATTTAATTCGAGGCCCGAAAGGCTCCACAGTGCGACTAAAGATTTTACCAATTAGTGCACCAGCAGGTACACCACCAACGGTTATTACCTTGGTTCGCGACAAAATAAAACTCGAAGAACAAGCAGCGAAAAGCTCGGTTGTTGAGGTGCCAGGAAACGAGAAAATGAGGCAAATTGGCGTTATTGATTTGCCAACTTTTTATCTCGACTCTGCAGCGCGGGCTGAAGGACAGTCCGACTACCGTAGTACCACTCGCGACGTACAGCGTCTACTGACCGAGCTTACAGCCACTGAAGAGGGTGTTGACGGTATTGTGATCGATCTGCGCGGTAACGGTGGTGGTTCATTGGTAGAGGCTACGGAGATGACAGGCCTGTTTATAAAGGACGGCCCCGTTGTACAAATCAGGGAGGCGAGCGGGGAAGTCAGCGCACAAGAAGATAAGGATCCGACCGTCGCTTATGATGGGCCATTAGCGGTACTGGTTGATCGTAACAGCGCTTCTGCTTCTGAGATATTTGCCGCAGCCATTCAGGACTACGGTCGTGGTGTTGTATTGGGTGAAACCACGTTCGGCAAAGGTACTGTTCAAAGCGTGGTACCTCTTGATCAGGAAGGCAAGCTGGGACAGCTAAAAATAACCATTGCGCAGTTTTTCCGTGTTAATGGGGAAGGGACCCAACACCGAGGCGTTGTACCAGATGTGTTGTTTCCTACCGCCATGGACTCTGTCGCGCAAGGCGAACGCGGGCTTGATAATGCTTTGGAATGGGCCGAAGTTACTGCGGGTGACTATGACAAATGGTCGGCAAACAAACCCGATTTTAATCAGCTACAAACCCGACACGAATCCCGGTACCGCGACAATGACTGGTTTGATACATTAATAGAAGAACTCGAAACCCAGCGAGCCGACAGAGAACAGCAGAATATAAGCCTGGTTGAGACAATCAGACAACAGCAAAATGAGGAACGCGGGGCTGATCGCGAAGAGCGTCTGCAGCTGTTTCGAAAAGCGTTTGGCGCATCTGGTACTGACACAAATAATGATGGTGACGAGGCAGAGGTTCCGGATATTATTCTGGAAGAAGCGGCGAACGTGCTTTTGGATGTTGTGGATAATTCATAGCAATATAAATAATTAAGCCTGCCATGCAGAGTCTGGGGCGCGTATAGATCCGGGTGCTAAAAAGCACCTGGAATTACAGACGTTAAATTTGCTGACAATCAACCATGAAAGCTAATTTGTGCTTTCATGGCTTTGCTTCGATCATTTGCAATGATAAAGGCACTTTCTGCATCAGATAACCCTACTGTATGCGTTATCAATGGCTTTACGTCAACCAATTCTGAAGACATCAATTCTACCGCTGTATAAAACTCCGGATGAAAGCGAAAAGAGCCTCGTAAATCAATTTCCTTCGCTGTTAATTGCATCATCGGTAGTGACATATCACCACCAAGACCCAATTGCATCAGCACACTTGCAGGCTTGAGTGCCGGAATGCCACTGGTTAAAGCCTGTACATTTCCAGAGCATTCGTACATAACATCGAAGTACCCTTTACCAGCGTTATAGCACTCCAGACCAGTTGGCTCTGTCAACACATTAATTGTTTTATCGGCACCGCAACTAGCGGCTATTGAAAGCGCATTATCAGCTATATCGGTGGCGACAATTTCTATTGCGCCAGCACGTCTGGCTGCAATAATAGACAACACTCCAATTGGGCCACTGCCGGTAATAAGTACCTTCTTACCCAATAGATCGCCTGCGCGTTTTGTTGCATGCAGCGTAACCGCAAGCGGTTCAGCCATTGCTGCTTCACCTGCGCTAAGTCCGTTTGCTTTAACGCACTGGCTTGCTTTTACCGTTAACTGTTGACGAAAAGCACCTTGTATGTGTGGCATAGGCATAGCCGAGCCATAGAACTGCATGTGCTCGCAATGATTGTGCTTTCCTTCATAACAATAGGTACATTGATAACAGGGTCTAGACGGAGATACAGCGACAAGATCACCTACTTCAAATCCCGACTTATCGCTTCCCAATTCGCTGACGACACCAGAAACCTCATGGCCCAGGATCATCGGTTGTTTTAGTGAAATGGGTCCAAAGCCTCCGTGATTGTAGTAATGCAAGTCAGAACCGCATACACCGCCAATTGATATGTTGATGACCAACTCATCAATACCTGGTGCCTTTGATTCTTTTTCTTCAATTCTGAGGTCTTTCGCTGCATGTATAACCAGAGCTTTCATTGGAGTCCTGTATTAAAGGTTTATTGGAGAATTAATCTCTTTTCACACGCAAACAGTTTACTCCCACTAATTTGCCAAATTAGCGGTTTCTTCTCACATTTACGGTTGTGAATACGAATTAGCGATGTATAATGTTACCGATAACATTTAAGCAAAGCTTAAGCTTATTGAGCGTCAAATACAACTGGAAATTGAAATGGCAAGTGGCATAAAACTCTTCGATCTAACTGGAAAACGTGTGCTAATTACTGGTTCAAGTCAGGGTATTGGGCTGACGCTGGCGCGCGGACTGGGTGAGGCAGGGGCCGCAGTTGTGATCAACGGGCGCACAAAAGAGAAAGTCACTGACGCTGCAAACAGTCTCAAGGAGCAGGGTATCGCATGCGATGAGCTACCGTTTGACGTCACTGATCACACAGCAGTAGCCTACGCCGTTGCCCATGCGGTATCAAGCTTTGGCGATATAGATGTGTTGATAAACAACGCTGGCATGCAACACCGAACACCGCTGGAAGATTTCGATCCGCAAGTATTTAATCAAATGCTACAGACCAATATAGCGTCAGTATTTAATGTGGGCCAAGCGGTTGCAAAACACATGATCGAGCGCGGTAACGGAAAAATTATCAATATCGCCTCAGTACAAACAGCATTGGCGCGTCCCGGAATTGCACCATATACCACTACCAAAGGTGCTGTGGCGAATCTGACCAAAGGCATGGCAACAGATTGGGCACAGTACGGACTGCAAGTTAATGCCATTGCCCCCGGGTACTTTGATACGCCGCTCAACGCCGCATTAGTAGCAGACAGTGATTTTAGCGCATGGTTGGAGAAACGCACTCCCGCAGGCCGATGGGGTCAACTGGACGAATTAATCGGTGCAGGTATATTCTTAAGTTCTGACGCTGCAAGCTTTATTAACGGACACACGCTTTTTGTAGACGGTGGGATAACTGCTTGTCTATAGAAACCAGTAACAAAAAAGATTTCGGACGAGCCAGAGTCATCGTTGTCATGGGCACTACGGGCTGTGGTAAGTCAACTATCGGCAAAAGCTTATCGCAGAGTTTGAACGCAGTCTACCTTGAAGGTGACGACTACCATTCTACGCAAAACAAGACAAAAATGGCTGCAGGCATAGCCCTGACCGATGACGATCGATGGCCATGGCTTGAAACGTTAAGTAGAGCCATGCGCGATGCTAACGGTAAAATCGTTGCGAGTTGTTCGGCTCTCAAACGTTCCTATAGAGATTGCATTGCTCGATACTGTGAAGAACCTGTTTTGTTTGTTCACTTAAATGGCACTAGTGGTCCATCCACTTGATACGTTCGAGTTCAGCGTGACTGTCTGCGTT
>CAYTJF010000242.1:0-9334 GCA_964437945.1 uncultured Granulosicoccaceae bacterium | reverse complement strand
ACCAGCATAGGCGTTACCCATGCCATAAGCAGATTGTGCAGATATCGCAAAACCGGCCGCCATGGTCGTCTGACTGACCGCCATAGCGGCGGTTGACGCTGCCATAAGAAAAACCTTTTGATATCTCAAACTATTGCCTCCAATTAACTACTAGCGGGCCATGGTGCAAGGTTGCAAAAGCAAATGGCCAGAAAAGCTTATAGGTACTACACGCATTCACAGGTTGATTTACATTTTTAATTCAGCTTGCAAGCACGTGTTTACCGGATGAGTAATTACATTGAGTTTACTATGGGTATGAGTAATTGCGATAGCGAGTAGTTACTTATATAGGCTTGACAGTGACGAGATTGCTGGCAAATATGTCTTTTGCAGGATGTAAATTGTCGTTTTTGATCAGTATTATCATACCATTACGCTTTAATGCTTACGATTGGGCTTTATTACCCGATTTTGGTATACGAATCTGTGGCTGATAAATCAATTGGTTTACTCTAAAGGTAGTAAGAGGTAGTTAGATAGTCGGTAGCAGAGTGATCCAATAGTCAACTTTTAAACCGCGACCGGTTCAAAGATTTGTTAAAGCAAACGCAGCATGTCGTCGGTGTTACCTCGGTTCCGAATTTTCGATAGTCAATCGCTTGTGCAATTCATGCTCTTGAAAACGTTGTAGCGTTTGTTGAGCACGCTCCCACAGTCTTGTATTGCCTTCTTTCAAAACCTCCAGTAGTGCTTCTTTCTCGCGCATAAAAATGATGGCGAAGTGCGGATCGTTAATGATAATTGATTCGGCATTGTGGATGAGGTCTGCAAGTTTGATGGTTTTCGCATCTGCGTGAGCCTTTGCAGTGTGTTCACAATCCATACTTTTTCGATACGTCCTGTTGCCATCTTCTGGTCTGGACACGTCGGTTAAATCAGCAACCAGATCACCAACTCGTTCGCCAAACTCTGAGTAGATTTCATCGCTTGTGATTGAGGTATCTTCAACAACATCGTGAAGCACAGCTGCAACTAGCATGGCTTCATCGTCTGTGACAGTTCGCACGATTTGCATCACATTGATTGGATGGGCGATGTACGGAATTTTGGAGTATTTACGATCCTGGCCCATATGCGCTCGGACAGCATAGTTGATAGCGCGATGAAGATCGGGGAAATGCATCTATTCACCTTATTTTGTGTTAAGCGGAGTACACAGCAAACAAAATCGTACTCGGTCAGCGTATTTTTTTGACAAAGGCTGCTTACGCTGCACCTCCTATAACATTTGTAGCTCACTGGATAGCAACTCCGGCGTTCCGGTGCTACCGCCAGTTTGCGTATTTCGGTTGAGAATACGTATTTAGACTCTACCGCATCACACTTGATTTCCTTTGAATAATGGCAAAAGAAATCAAAATTACTTGAGACTTGATTGTGAGCTCATGATGTTGCAGTTATCGAGTGAAACGATAATCGAGAACAACCACCTTGCTATCGCCGGAACACTATCCGACCTTTTCAATGTGAAACTTCGCTGGAGGTGTGTTTCCGGGGTTTTTTACCATTTGATCTGATTATTCAGCCGATAGCATGTCAGGGTGACAACAAAGCTGGCAATAAAAGTCAGTTTTATGTTGGTTCGTTGTGTTATTTGTTGGATGTGGATAAAGATTGTTCTGCCATTTTTGGGATATGATCTTGTGGCGGCAGAGCTTCAGATTAATCTTTTGGTATGAGGTAAAGCTGGTGCCATATGTGTCAATAAAATAGCGTTATTTTGTATATTGGCAATTTGACCCGAACGCAGTGGAAAGTAACAATGGTCCATTGAGAAAACATTGTTATCAGTCACCAATAGCGGTGACAAAATGGTATACATTTGTTGCTCGACGAATAAGTAACTTCATTTAATATTACGAGTTGGTTGTAGGAGACACTGACGATTTCCGGATTAAGGAACATTAACTAGTATTCGAAATAGTGGTTAGGAGTGACACTAGCCTTGCGGTATTGCCTTTGGATATTGTGGCTCTAACTAAATTATTTTGAATCTTAAAGAGAAAGCACAACCTTGATAACCATGTTTACTCGGTTTCCTAATTCACGCGCTGTGGCTTTGCCTTTAGCTCTGATATTTTTATTGAATGGTGCCTATATTTCAGCCGGCGATGTTTCCGCTGATGATGTTTCTGTTGATGATGTTTCCGCCAATGAGAGTTCACCCGACGACAAATTAACTTCTGATAATGTAGTGCTGTCAGTTAGTTCTATGCCGCTAAGATTATTTGCCGCAGCGGTTGAAGAGAGCTTATCTATCTCGATAGAGGTTGACGAATCCATCGCAGACTTCACAATTGATGGTCAGTTTGACGGGTCTATCGATTATCTCTTAGGTGATCTTTACAACCGGTATGGCATTGACCATTCCGTGCTTGATGATGTTTATAAGTTGTGGCGGGATTCTGATTTTTCCTCTCCGGTTGACTATCAGTTTCAATTGTCAGACATGGATTTGCTTGCATTTCTGTCCTATCTATCGGACGCCGCGGGCTACCAGCTCGTTGCTGATACTTCAATAAAAATCAGTGTCGATGGAACGTTTAGTGGCACATTGAGAGATACCATCAATGCCTTGTCCCATCAGTACCCGGTACTTTTCTACATAAGTGAAGACACTATTTCGGTGGTGCCCGAATCCAGTTTTGTAAAGGGCACTGTATTGCTTATGGATGATAACTATTCACCAGAAGCGTTTTTAACAGATCTTCGTACCAGAATTCCACCAGGCAATTTTGTCAATCGCGAGGATAATCGACTGATAGTCGGTGGCCATCCCGATTTTGTCAGAAGGACGGAGTTGGAATTGAAGGTTGATATGTCTAACGCAGCTTCAATAATTCCGGAACTACTGACAACTCGAGTTCCTGTGATATCGGATACTGATAGCAAAATTCCGGTGGATCAAACGAGTCTGGAATTGCCAGAAAACTCCGCTGCGAGTGCGCCATCAGTGCTCAGTAATCAGCCTGATGTTGTAATACCCGAACGAGCGGCCGAGGTTGCAGCTACGGCAGGGCAGGACACAGAAAGTGCTGTGACTCCGGAGCCAGATGCTGAATTGGAAGCAGTGGCAGAACAGGTTGCTAAAGAAAAAATTGCGCTGGAGCAAGAAGCTGACGAGGCAGTCACGCCAGAGCAGGATGTTGAAGTGGCGGCGACGCCAGAGCAGAATACTGAAGAGGCAGTTATTTCAGAGCAGGACGTTGAAGTGGCGGCGACGCCAGAGCAGAATACTGACGAGGCAGTCCTGCCAGAGCAGGATGTTGAAGCAGCGGCGACGCCGGAGCAGAATGCTGAAGAGGCTGTCATGTCAGAGCAGGACGCTGAAGTGCCGGTTCCGTCAGAGCAGAATGTTGAAGTGGCTGTAACACCACCGGAGCAGGACGCTGAAGTGACGGTAGAGCCAGAGCAAAGTACTGAAGAGGCAGTCAAGCCGAAGCAGGACGCTGATGCAGCCGTTACGCCAGAGCAGGATGCTGATGTGTCAGCCGCACCAGAGAAGGATGCTGAAGCAGCCGTAACACCGAAAGACGATGTTGAAAATGCGGTTACGTCAGAACAGAATGCGGAGGTTGTTGTTGCCCCTCTAGAACCAGAAGGCGGTGATGCAGCGGCATCGGAAACAAAAGCGAATGTAGATGCGGTAGATGAAATCCCCGGTTTTTATTAACTAAAATTTTAGCTGTTTTGTATGGGAGATCTGCGACATATGAGAGCGGTAAAATAAGTTTACCCGCTTTTGTCGTCACACTATGGTCTGCTTGAGTTAAGCCTCTGTGAGTGAACTCTCAGTAGGCTATTTTTAGGTTCGATCCATTTGAAGTTACTACAATGTGATCGACAAGGATATCAACCACGGTCAAACTGCCATCAATAATATCGCTAGGCACTATTTTTTTTCCATCTGCTGTGACAATGAACTTGGGATTATTGCTGGATATCAATGCAATACGTGACGATAATATATCGGATAGCGAACCAAATGCATCATCTGTTGCGATTACTGATGCGTTAACATCTGGCGCTTCTGCCTGCTTGTTCAAGCCAATCAGCGCTGCTAATGAGTTAGTGGCCGCACTGTTAGTGTATTTGATCGATATTCCGGCTAACAGAAACAAAAATATTGTCATCAATGCAATAACAATAAGTGTCTTCTCATTTTTCTTCTCGTTCAGTTCGGTGTCTGCGACAATTGTGCGCCGCACTTCACTTCCAGTTTTATTTTTGGTAAGTGCTTCATCGACTGACTTATCAAAATTTACGTCAATTGGCACATGAAGTCCAACCAACACTTTGTCGTTGCCTACTGACGTATTGGTACGTTTCTCAGCAATATTAGCTGTCTTCAGTTTTGCTGCACGGCTATAAGCTGCGGACATAGCAGACTCACGATTAGGTGCTGCGCTGTCGGTCTTGATAATTTTCGCCTCATCCATAGGGGTAGTCCAGAGTCCCAAGTAGTTTTAACCTAACTACCTAAAAGCTGTAAAAACAGATTTCACGAAGGCCCCGACACGAGGTCGATGATGAATGCCGTAAGTTATTGAAAAAGAAAAGAACATTAACCATTTGTGCATTCTGTGCAATCCGATTATGTGCATTCCGATTAAATTGGGTGATGTTATCGCTTTTCAAGCTAACAGTGAAAGTCAAAAAATTGTTGTAAAATATTGATAACATTAAAAATTTCGATTCACTAGCACTTTTGTTGGTTCATTAAAAAGTGAATTGATACTCAATGTAACATACGAGTTAGTATCATAAATGGATGCAAGTGCATCTGTATATCGGTTTTTGCCCTAAACGTAGTATTTTTGATAACCATGTACAAAATGGCATACTTCGATACAGTTAACATCAAGGGGTTAGCGGCAACCTCAATGAAGAAATCTCAACCAAGCTAGTTGAAATACCCAATAATACTAAATATAAAAATTAGGTCGATTGTATACACCCCATTTGCCAGAAAGCGGCGATCACGGTGTGTTTTGGCGGTCTCACTACACTGATTTGTGCAACGACCCGGTGGAAGAACCCATGATCAAGTGGGATTCCAACAATATCGTTTGTGGGTACAGATTAGGGTCGTCAATTTGTTTTAGCAGCATTTCTGCTGCGAGTATGCCTGCCTCTCGAACGGATGATCGGGTTGAGGTAAATTGTGGATAGGCACCACCGTTGTGAAAGTAAGACAGCTCATCGTCGTGAATGATCACTGAAATATCTTTTCCAATTATGAGCCCGGCCTGACTGATTGCTCGACGGACTCCAAGAGCGACAATATAAGAAGAGACCAGAAATGCACTTGGAGCGTTTTCTGAAGCCAACATGCGCGTGGCAGTTTGATATCCATAGGTTTCTGTAAGCTCAGATGACGCTAAGAAGTCTGCATTTTCTTCAATGTTGTTTTCTTCTAACGCATCCAGAAACCCGAGTTTTCGTAACCAGGCAAAGCTTAACGTTTCCTGACCATTAATGAGCGCAATTTTTCTGTGTCCGAGATCAATCAGTAATTGGGTTGCTTGCTTGAACGCGCGCCGGTTGTTCATGTCAATCCAGTTGTAGTCTGATTTGCTGTCGCAGACTCGTCCATGTACAACAAACGGCAAACCAATTTCATTAAGCAAAGCCAAACGGGGATCGTCGCGCATTGGTGAGTGAACGATAACGCCATCTACAGCGCGCTTTGCAGCAAGACTTCGATATATGGATTCTTCATTCTTCGACTCTGCAATGGTTAACATCAGCTCATAGCCATACATATTGTAGGTTTGGCTTGCACCAGCAACAAATTCTGCAAACACAGGGTTCACGACATCATTTTTACTTGCCACCGGAATAACATGACCAATCGCCATGGCGCGGCCGGTCGCCAGGCTCATCGCGCGAAGGTTAGGTCTGTAGTTTCCTTCGGCTGCGGCTAGCTCCACACGTTTGCGCGTGGTCTCATTGACTTCCGGGTAGCCGTTTAGGGCACGACTTACCGTCGTTTGAGAAAGTCCCAGGTTTTCTGCTAATTGTTTGAGGTTCATTAAGGCAGCCGTCGATTCGTTGGATTGTGCATATCCAAATCGCTTAAAAATATTAGCCGAATAGACGAACTCGTGTCAAAACTACTCGACAAATTGATTAAGCATTGAACGCCAGCATAACCTCTGAAAGGTTGTAGATATAAGCTCTACACGTTATTTTCGGCTTGACACTGTTTCTCTGCTAATTAATACTCGACCATTCAAGGCGCTTTGGATTTTGGTAGGAAATTATCTATTCTCTGCTGGCCGCGCCTCAATCTGGAATGGAGGAAGCATGAAATACATATTAAAAACTGCTCTGGCGGCGGGCATCACAGCATCTGTGATTGCCAGTGCCTCGGTGGCAGCGGCCGATTTGAAATTTGCACCAGGTGAGGGGGATTTCAACTGGGCAAGTTTTGAAGAATTGAAGAAAACCGATTTAAAAGGGGAGCAAGTGACCCTGTTTGGCCCTTGGCTTGGGCCTGATCAGGAACTGGTTGAAAGTGTTTTAGCCTATTTTGCTGAAGCGACCGGTGCTGATGTCAAGTACACAGGTTCTGACAGCTTTGAACAACAGATTGTGATTGACGCAGAGGCTGGTTCCGCTCCAAATATTGCGGTTTTTCCTCAACCAGGTCTGGCTGCTGATATGGCCAAGCGGGGTTTTCTGTCTCCACTGGGAGAAGAAACGGCCGGTTGGATAAAAGAAAACTACGCAGCAGGGCAATCATGGGTAGACCTTGGTACTTATGCTGATGGCGATGGAAAAGACGGACTGTATGGTTTCTTTTTCAAAGTAGACGTCAAATCATTGGTCTGGTACTCACCTGAAAACTTCGAAGACGCAGGTTACGAGATTCCTGCTTCAATGGAAGAGTTAAAAACATTGACAGACCAAATCGTTGAAGACGGTGGCACACCCTGGTGTATCGGTCTGGGGTCTGGTGGCGCAACCGGTTGGCCTGCAACCGATTGGGTTGAAGATATGATGCTTCGCACGCAGCCCACTGATGTCTATGACCAATGGGTCTCAAACGAAATTCCGTTCGACGATGAGCGCGTTGTTGCGGCCATTGAAGAGTACGGCACTTTTGCACGCAACGATAAGTACGTTGCGGGTGGAGCAGGCGTTGTCGCTTCTACTGATTTTCGCGACAGCCCAAAGGGGCTGTTCTCATCTCCTGCGCAGTGCTACATGCATCGTCAGGCATCATTCATTCCAGCTTTCTTTCCAGAAGGAACTGAGGTGGGTGCAGATGCAGATTTCTTCTACTTTCCGGCCTATGCTGAAAAGGATTTAGGTTCTCCAGTATTGGGTGCCGGTACATTGTTCGCAATCACCAACGATAGCCCGGGTACTCGTGCACTAATGGAGTTTCTGAAATCACCAATAGCGCATGAAGTATGGATGGCGCAGGAAGGTTTTCTTACGCCACATAAAGGTGTAAACAGCGATATGTATGCTACCGATACACTTCGCAGCATGGGCGATATTCTGCTTGGTGCAACAACTTTCCGTTTCGATGGATCTGACCTGATGCCTGGTGGTGTTGGCGCAGGTTCTTTCTGGACAGGAATGGTTGACTACTCTGGTGGTAAAGATGCCGCAGAAGTAGCAAAAGGCATTCAGGAAAGTTGGGATGCTTTGAAGTAAGTTTGTATGGTTGTGGCAATGCGGATGTCTAGCTGGCGTCCGCATTGCCCCATTCGGCTTGTTATCTTTAGTATTTTGTCGTTTTAATTCTGCTACTCACAGCATGCCTCATTAATTGCGGAAGATGTTTTATGCATCCAGTGTTCCAAGGCTTATTGACAATTCTTATTGGCGTCAGTGGCTGTGTAGGTTACTTCTACTTCTCCAATCTTTTTCTCGATAAGGTGATATTCCCGGCTAGCGGACCAAATGCCGGGCGTAACATTAATAGAGCCAATTATGTGCGGCCCTGGTTGTTTTTATTTCCTGCTATAGCAGCTCTTGGTCTGTACCTGGCGTATCCGGTTTTTGAGACCTTGCGCCTCTCGTTGACCGAACGACTACCCAATAACCAGTCGCAGTTTGTCGGTCTGGCAAACTATCAGCAAATGATGGCTGAACCCAAATTCTGGGAAGCTTTGAAAAACAATATGCTATGGCTACTTGTTGTACCTGCTGCGTCCACAGCATTCGGATTACTCGCCGCACAATTATCGGACCGAGTTCGCTGGGGTAATGTCGCTAAGTCGATCATATTCATGCCGATGGCCATTTCGTTTGTTGGAGCCGCTGTAATATGGAAGCTGGTTTACGACATACGCCCAATAGAGCAAGATCAAATTGGTGTTCTTAACGCACTGTATTTGTATTTTGGTGGTGCAGAACCCAATACATGGTTGACCATTCCTTTTTGGAATAGTTTTTTCCTGATGGTTGTACTTATCTGGATACAGACCGGGTTTGCCATGGTGATTTTATCGGCAGCTCTGCGCGGGATACCTGAAGAAACAGTAGAAGCGGCTATTGTGGACGGTGCAAATCCGTTTCAAATATTTTTCAAAATCAAAGTGCCACAAATTATGGGTACGGTGGTTGTCGTGTGGACGACGATCACCATCGTTGTGCTCAAAGTCTTCGATATTGTGTATGCCATGACAAATGGTCAGTGGGAAACGCAAGTTTTGGCAAACTACATGTATGACAAAATGTTCCGCGCTAATGATTGGGGAGTCGGCAGCGCAGGCGCAATGATCATCATGTTGCTGGTTACACCCATCCTTATATGGAACGTGCACAACGCTCGCAAGGAGATGCGCTGATGGATGGCATGGTGGGCAAAAAGTCCACGCTGGTCTGGGCGGTTCATCTATCTTTGGTCGCCTTGGTATTGTTATGGTTGTTTCCAACCGCCGGGTTGTTTGTATCGTCGTTTCGAACAGGCGATCAAATTGCCACAAGCGGTTGGTGGAAGTCGATGGTCGATTCGGAGCAAAATCTGACACTGCGAGCAGCACCGCCTGCAGATCAACAGGATGCTGACGGTAAATTTGTTATTGAAGGTAACTTGTTTGCCGGGCGTAAGTCATCTGGTATTTCTGCGTGGGGTGTGAGCTCAAAAGCCATAGCAGACTACCAGCCTGGTGATTCGGCCACATTGAGAAAAGGTGGTACCGCCACCGTACAAGCAAACGGAGACTATCGGCTTGAGAATACGGAACCGTTCTCTGGTAAGCGCGGCACACGCATTTTTGTCACTGCCACAATCGCGCCCGAATTCACAACAGAAAATTATAAAAATGTA
>CAYTJF010000241.1:0-9340 GCA_964437945.1 uncultured Granulosicoccaceae bacterium | reverse complement strand
GTCTCGACTAATCGTACATAAAACGATTTTTGGTAGTAAGTAGGGGATACCCTAAGCGTCGTGGAGATAGATAATGGGATTGCGTCAATTATTGGATTATTGTGTTATCCGCATGTATGACAGTCAGTAATTGAATTGTAAAAGTTATTACGGTTAACATGCTTTTATTTGCAGTAACCGGCTACGCCAAAATGAGTTTCTTCGAAGCAATTGACCCAATATTCAATACTTATGTGTTAGGTAATGCCCCCGTTAAACAAATTGCCAGTGGTTTTGATTGGGTGGAGGGGCCGGTGTGGTTTGGGGATGCAAATTGTTTGTTATTTTCAGATATTCCAAACAATCGCATCATGCGTTACATACCTGGTGTTGGTGTGAGTGTGTATCGAGAGCCATCCAATTTTGCTAACGGACATACACGCGACAGGCAGGGGCGGCTAATTTCGTGCGAGCATGGTTTGCGCCGTGTTACACGCACAGAGTTCGATGGCTCCATTACAGTTATAGCCGATAGCTTTGATGGCAAGCCGCTTAATTCGCCTAACGATGTTGTGGTGAAATCGGACAACAGTGTTTGGTTTACTGATCCGCACTACGGCATCATGACCAACTATGAGGGATATCAGTCAGAGCAGGAGCTGCCATGTCATGTGTATAGGGTCGACCCGGATTCGAGTGCTGATTCGAGCGCCATAGATGCGGTAGTTACCGATATGCATTGCCCAAACGGGTTGGCTTTTTCGCCGGATGAATCGCGTCTCTATGTGTCGGATACAGGTCGCATGTTTGGAACAGATCCACAGCATACTAAGGCATTTTCTGTCGATAAAAACACGGTGTCCGGGGGTGATGTGTTTTATACCGTCTCTCCCGGTTGTGCCGATGGCTTTAGATTAGATACAGATGGGAACATCTGGTCATCTGCGGCTGATGGTGTGCATTGCATATCACCGGATGGGAAATTGCTGGGAAAAATACTGGTGCCCGAATTGGTGTCAAATGTGTGTTTCGGAGGGCGGCAAAAACACAAATTGTTTATCACTGCAACAAGCAGTGTATACATGATTTCCTTGAATCGGCAGGGTGTTTAGCGTTCTGACTTAAGTGTCATTTAGGGTAACTCCTATATTGCCTAAACCGCTGTATCAAATATACTGACATTACTGGAAATGCCACAGATGAAAGCCAACTATGTCTAGTGTTAATTCAACAACTCAAAGCGCCAGGTTCAACAGTGGTAGCAGTAGTAACAGCAATTCATCTGATAAGAACGATATAGTCGATAAAGCGGTCGATAAAATAATCGATCATTTGTCGCAAAGCTGGAAAGACTGGGATGTAACTGAAAACGATCTGAAGCAGATAAACCAGGTACTCGATGATCTGTCAGCAGAGGAGAAAAATGAGGTTATTGCCGACCTGCCTGACGATGTTCTTGAAACTTGGGGTAAAGAGTTGGATGGCGCTATCGGTGGGCTGAGTGTTGATGAACGTAATGATTTGTTTACTGACCTGGCTCAAGACTTGGATGCTGATCAACTGGTAAGACTGTCCAATACTTTTGGTGATGATCACCAACCGATGCTGGCAGATGCAGTGCTAAGTCAGGCAGACACATCCACTCGTACAGAGTTTGTTGAAGGTGTTCAAAGAGCAGCAGCAGCCAATATAGAAATGCCTGACGGGCTGAGCGATGAAGAAAAAGAACTCTATCTTGATCTGGCTCAACTGGGATTGGATATTGTTGGTATCGCTGAACCTACACCGTTTGCCGATGGGTCTAACGGCATAATCTCATTGTTCAGAGGCGACTGGCTGGGCGCGGGTTTGTCTGCACTCAGCATAGTCCCATACGTTGGCGACCTGGCCAAACTCGGCAAATTGGGAAAATGGGCTAGTACCGTTAGCAATGTAATTGAAACGGCAGGAAAGAGTGAAAAGTTTGCTTCTGTAGCTCGGCCGGTATTATCAAATATTTCAAAAGGTATTGATAGTATTCCAGATTCTGTATTTAGCAAGTTACCCAAAAGTGCTCAGGATGCAATTGGTGCGTTAAAATCCAAGATCGACGATTTTCTTACAGGAAAACCTTCGGGTTCACCAAACGGTCCGAATAAGCCACCTGATGAAAAACCTAATGGAGCCCAACGTGCAGAAAAATTTGGTAGCAATTGGCCAACTGCCAGCTTGGATGATGCAGTTGAAAAGTTTGCAGGTGATTCGCCCATTGTTACTTTTACCGATTCAGGTAAAAAGATTTACACTAATCCTGACACTGGTATACAGGTTGTTGAAGATCTGAATGGCAGTTACTTCAGAATACACGACCCTAGTATTTCTGGCCGCCGAAGTTATCTGGATGTAGACGGTAACATTCCGAATAACAAAACACTTGAGAACGGTACGCAGGCTGGTAGAAGTCAAGCCGAGTATAATTCGGTGACGCATTTCAAAATAGAGAATTGAATATGAAATCGATTTGTGTGCCAACCTCCGCAGAAGCAATGTCACGACTGGATACAGATTCTTGCATAGATGGTGATTTGGTTGAAGTTGCTTTAGATCAAAGTGACTTTGATGAACTTCAAAAATCTGGCTTAATTGGCGAGTTAAATTCATCGCTGGGGTTAATGATTGATGAATTTGAGGACGAAAGTATCTTAAATAGTCATATGGACAGCGCAATCGATATTTATGAAAAATATTCTAGCAAGCTGAATATAAATGAAAATAAAATCACCAAAATCCAAGACTTGTTAGAGTTGGCAAAGACAAAGAATACGGGCGTATTTTTCTTTCTATAAGTATACTTTCTCTAGAGCGTAGTGCCATCCACCAGTCGTGCAGGTACCGCTGTTACGTCATCGGTTGGCTCTTGACGTAGTTTTCTTACCAGCAGTTCTGCCGATAAGGTGCCAATTTTTCGCATGGGCAGCTCTGTGGTGGTCAGCCTTTCAACCAATATAGGTGCAGCTTCGTGTCCAACCCGGCCTGCTATTTTACCCCCCGCCTTCTTTAAAGCATTTTTCAAAGCCTTTAAAACGGTCCGGTCGTCCGGTGTTCCAATCGTGGGCTGATCCAAGTAGTGCTGCTTTTTTATAGCTTTTCATGGTGGCGTGCCGTGCCATTTCAAAGCCTGTATCAAATTCGTTGAAGCCAACTGACATATCAATGGGGCTGGTATTAAGATTCCAAAATTCGACAATCGGTATTTCGGCATCGTTAAGCATTTTCATCGTGCTGGTGATGGTTCTGAATCTTCTTTTCAGCGAATTAAAACCGGTCAATACCAATCTATCACCGTAGCAGAACCTCTGAACTTACAAGGGTGGCAGTTGGTTGATGAATTAAATCGCGCTGTTTCTGGTGAAGAGTGCTCTGGCTATGTAACCGCGCCGGCGGTTGTCAATATGGACGGTGCCAAAGCCATGGGTGATAGCTCGATCTTTGACCCTGAGAATGGTTACAGAGAAGCTTAGATCTGGGATTAATCGCTAACTATGGTGTTGGCTAGAACACCATTGACGTGGTTCATGCTGCGAAATAGGGAATAAAGGTAACCAACACACCGGATGTATTAACAGACGATGTCGCTGATTTGGCAATAGGTATATTGTTGGCACTGTCGCGAGACATTGTGGGTGCCTCAGACTGGGTGCGCTCAGGGTCCTGGGCAAGTTCGGGTTTTCGGGTGTGGATGCATTAGGTCGTTAGTTTCATACTAATCGTTTAGCGGATTACAAAAATGCCAGCTGCACAAGGCAGCTGGTTTTGGATGTCGATTAATATTCAAGCAGCCTGATCATATTCATCTGATGGCGGATGGGTCTGGCGATCTGCAACCAGGAGCTCGTTCATAGCGATGCGAACGGCTTCAGATTGCTCAGTGAGCCATGCGTAGCGCTTACGATAAAGCGAACGCTTTTTAGATTTGAGCGATTGAATATCTTTTCTAACTGGTGTTGCAGGCAGATTAAAGAATTGATCAACTTCAGATTTCGCCTGGTATTCAGCCCATAACTCGTCGTAGTCAAATTCCACTTGAGAGCGTTTTTTGTCCGAATACAAATCACTCTGAACAATATGCCCGGCATTACTTATGCCATAAATATTTTGAATACCCATTGCACCAGCAACCATGTAAACCGTCTCCACCATTAAGCTCTTTGGACGTAAGCCATGTAAACTTCTGGTGATGGTGACGATGGTTTTTTGTCTATCCGGAATTCTGTCATTTGGTCCTTGCAGACCACTAATGTAGCAGGCGTTGGTCGCCTGGTCTGAAAGATGAAATGACAGTGCATACACCTCGCGTTTTTCAGAGTCGCGCAATCGAATACCCATAGAGCCCTCGCATTGGTATCCAGGACACAGTTCTACGGTGTGCTTTTCTTTGTCACTTGCGGTGAATTCGAAAAGGCAATAGCCCTCTGACTTATAAATCTCGTTAGCTTTCTCTGCAAACGTATTTTTTACGTTGATGAAGTGATTTTCTACTTCTTGAAAGCGTCGATCAACGGGCCAGTGGATGCAGACGTATGGATGAAACGATTTTTCGAGTATTGATGGGAAGTGTTGCAGAACAGTGGATAGTTCCTTACACGCAAAGACACGTCGTAAATGCTCTAATTTATCTCTATAGCGTAAACCATTAGTGCAGAATACAACGGTTTTCTTCATCAGTTTTAATGGTGAAGCATCGGGGTAAATATTCCTCGCTACTGGTATCAGGCTAAATAAGTAGCCTGCTTTTTCGGAAAACGTAAGCGATTGTCCGAGCTTTTGGGTGTTTTTTGATATCACTGTGCCTACCCGTGAATATAAGGCTTTATGACCTTACAACGGCAGGATGATATGTCATCTGAATAAGACGGATAGAGGATTGAGTAGTTTTTGGTGTTTTATCGGTTCTGCTATTCGATTGTTATCGTTTATGTGAAGTAGACACGGTGTGAGAAACGTTTTATTGGCTTAGTACTAACTGGCAGTTTAACAACATGCAGCCTGATTTTATTTGTCTGGAAAATCTCGCTTATCGTTTAATAAACCTGAGCAGAAATACCCCAATGAGTGCCATGGATGAAACCGCGCTTGCCACGTACGTCAATGCCGCTGCTACTAACATGGATTTAGCACCGTCATAGTCTTTTTCGTCAACCAGATTGAGTCTTTGCAATTCCGAAAGCGCACGCTTGCTGGCATCAAACTCAATCGGTAGGGTTAGCACTGGCATTAGCACACCGAAACCGATCAATATTAACCCGATGTTAGCAATAGTCGCGCTACCCAGTGTGCCACCGCCAAGAGTTAGTAGTAAGCCAAGCTGATTGCCAAGAACCGCCATTGGCATCATAGCAGCTTTAAGTTTTAACATTGAGTAGTCTTCTTTGTCTTGTAGCGCGTGACCGCATTCATGCGCAGCTACGGCAATCGATGCTACTGAAGCATCGTTGTTTATAGACTCTGAGAGACGCATAAGATCTTGACTGGGAATGTAGTGATCGCTTAACTTGCCTTTGGACACCTCCAGCTGCACATGTTGCAAATCATTGGTATCAAGTATATGTCTGGCTACCAGATTTCCATTAGCGCCAACGGCGTTAGGTACAGCACCCCATTTATCATAAGTGCGCATCATCCATACACGTACCAGCCAGGAAGCGGCAAAAGTGAGAACAATAACAATGAGTAACATAGTCGCGGTCTCGATTATCTGATTGGTTAAATTAACCTAAACAAAGATTTATCGCTAGCCTGTGATAGTCGGTTTTAATTGGTAATAGAGTCCGTGAGGGCGAGTTAGTTGGTTTCCAGCCAATCCATAAATGATTCGGGTAATGGCGTAAGCTCACCGTCGGCCGCCCAGCCATTGCGCTTCGCCAATTCAGCGACTGCATCAACGCGATCACTACTTAAAGGATGAGTTGCTGCGAAGCGCTCTAACCAATCTGGTACTGATTTATTGTCTGACCGGACATTACCCATAATTTCGAACAAAGAACTCGCCCCGTTTACATGCCCATATAATCCGTATACTGCTCCGAGCGCCGCAGTGTCTGCAGCTGTTTCCATACTTCGCGTAAATTGGGTAACCGTGACAGTGCCGGCCTGCGTCAATAATTTTCCGGCAAAGCCCGTGTCACCTGTTACCATCGATAATGCAATCATGCTGGCGACACCTCCGCCCACACCGCTTATAGGGTCACGGTGGTTAATGTGTGCTATCTCGTGCGCCATAACCATTGCAAGCGCGTTTTCGTTTGGCATCTTTTCCAGCAGACCACGATAGAAAAGCAAATTGCCACCCATTGTGGCGAAAGCATTGAACACAGATTCATTTTTATAGTGAACCAATATTTGTTTATCTTCTGACAAAGGTATTTCAGTAGCGACACGTGCCGCCAGTTCATTTAAATACTGCGCTATTTCGGCCGAAGGTTCGACCTCGCTAAGACTGATGTCGAGATTGTTCATTAGCCGAACTTCATATTTGAATGGAATTCGTTTCGCGAGTGCACTGCCAAAGAACTGCAATACGACCACTAACAAAACCACGAGAACGGCTGCCGACACCAATAATTTCAGGAATTGGGACAGCGGATTGACTTTGGTAACATTTATGCCTTCAGGACTTTGGCGATTTTCGTAGCGCACTGGACTACCCCTGTTTTGTATCCTGAGGTGCTGCCTGTTTTACACCCTGTCGCATTTCTTGCTGTTCAGCAGAATTTTTAAACGGAATCATGGCAGTACCATAAGCAAGCACTTCTATCGCTCCCAATCGACCCGTCGCTATGCGAGTTGTTTCAAGCTTGATGTTGAAAACATAGTCGGCATTGAGCATTTGTGCTTCGCGCTTCATTCGTAATATGGCTTCGCGTCGACCACGGTCCAATAACGATTCATAAGGCGTTACATGACCTCCGAATATATTAATCAGTCCGGCGGTAAAAGATTTAAAGTAGTCCGACGCAATCACAACACTGCCGGCTATCAATTGCTGATGATAGGGATCAGACTCTGGTGGGTATTTGCTCGCGATGACTGGTAAGTCGTTTGTTTGAAGCTCGCGCTTGATAATACTTTTATAGTGTTTTTTTTCCGCCATTTGTCCAAATACAAAGCCGCAGCCAAGAAACACAGCAAACAATAGTAGTTGATACACGTTAATTACTACTCAACAGCAGGCGTGGGCAAATCGCCCAACGATTCAACTTGAACTGCCGATCCGTATACGAAAATTTCCGCAGCGCCGGCGGCAATGCTTGATGTGCTGTATCGAACATTTATTACAGCATTTGCACCAATGGACTCGGCCTGTTGGATTAGTCGCTCTGTGGCTTCTTTACGAGACTCATGCAGCAATTCGGTATATCCCTGCAATTCGCCACCAAATATGTTTTTTAACCCAGCCATAATATCGCGACCAACATGTTTGGAACGAACAGAGCTGCCTTGTACTAATCCGATGTGTTTTATTATTCGAACATTGGGCACTATTTCAAGATTTGTAATTAACATAGTATTGTACTCGCACGCACAGATTGTTCGAAGATAGTTATGGGTGATACTTGATTGTACCCACAGAAATGATGTAATGACACAAAAACAACGCAAACTGCTTTGTCACCCGGTAAGCTTTATCACCCGGTAATGGGCGGTAGGAAAGATAAAATAGGCGTTGGGCGCACAACTTGTTGGAACTGCCAAGCTGTGTAAACTACGGTCCATCCTGTGGTTTCGTTACATATCGGTACAAATTAGCAGTAAAGTAATTGAAAATATCTGGTCACATGCTAATCCGGTAGCGTATCCTTATAATAATATGGTTCTACCGGACATTTAAGTTATGCGAACAGCTCCGTTCTTGTCATCGTTTGCTCTCAAGCTCAAATGCGCGTTTATTAGCTTGTGCCTGGCGGCAATGTCAATCAATTCTTCTGCCTTGTTTGCGCAAGGATTTGATGATGATATTGATGCCCCCAGAGTTTCTCAACCTCTGGAGGAAGGTGGTGTAGTCGGCCAACCGCAGAGCGTCATCGTGACCATTACAGATGACTCTGCCATTGAGTATGCAACGCTTTATTACCGGTTTGGGGAGGCGGGGGATTTTATCGCCGACTCAATGAAGCAATCGCAGGAAAATAGCTTTGAGGCCATCGCACTACCCAATGATAGTACAGCGACGTCGTTCTATTACTATATAAAAGCTGCGGACTCCGCAGGTAATATCACTTTTAGTGGGTACAAATTCAGTCCGAAAATGTGGACATTGACTCCTGCCTCCAAATCGCAAGCCAGTGCTGAACTGCAGTCGAATGCTATCGAATCAACGACTGTAACTGCTGAACAATCCATAAATCAAGCTGCCGAACCCAAACCTGTTGCGAATGTGAAGTCGGGAAACCGCACACTGTATACCGTACTTGGAATTCTTGCGGCTGCAGTTGTCGTCGGTGCTGTAGCTAGTGGTGGTGACGGTGGTGCAGAAGAATGTCAGGTGGCAGGATGCGATGTAAAGTTTGTTGGCACTGCTCTTCAATGAAATATTAGTGAAATATTTAGCTTGAGATATTTTATGACAAAAAACTGGACACACCAGTTCCATTAGGTAAAGGTATGACGACGGCAATAACTAAAATCCGCGGTTGCGTAGCTTCAATCACGCCTGCTATCAGTATTCTTGGTTTGGTACTGCTTTTAACTGCTTGTACTAATAATGTTGAAAATGAAGCAGATTCGTCGTCAACAAAATTTACTGTACCTGGTGGTGATCAAATGCTGAGGGCAGTTGAAGTCAGTAGTATTCAAGCAAGATACACTTTGTCCGTGGTTGGTCAGGAACCGACGGCGGCTATTGCAATGTCGCGTGTTGGTACGAGCAATCAGTGGGAAACCCCACAGATCACCATACCCCCGAATACCGGATTTACCTTCGAACTTGTCTGGTTTGCGGCTGGTATTGATGGCATTGCTGTTCAGTACGCATCGCAGACATTTGATTTAGTTGTAGGCGTCAATTTGAACCGGGTGTTTGACATATCCAAGGTGCCTTATGTTGTCGAAAATTTTGATAATGATGGCGATGGTGCCAATAATTATCAGGAGTTATTAAACGGCACAAGTCCAGTAGTGTTTGATGAAAATATAACTGATACAGGCACACTCGACATGGGAGTCATGGAAGACACAGCTAATCCAGGTACAGCCGACACAAGTACAGTTGACACAGGCACAGTTGACACAAGTACAGTTGACACAGGCACAGCTGATACTGGTACAGCAGACACAGGCACAGCTGATACTGGTACAGCAGACACAGGCACAGCTGATACTGGTA
>CAYTJF010000240.1:0-9343 GCA_964437945.1 uncultured Granulosicoccaceae bacterium | reverse complement strand
AAAAACGCAGACAGACTCGCTGAATCCTAATTTATTTGGTTGACGGACTACTAGTGCCTCCCAAAACCGTTGATACGCCAGGTGTTGCTAACCCCAACGCTTTTGCCCTACGCATTGACAGTCTTGCATCCAATACCAATCCAGGAATGCCAACACCGCTGACCGGTTCAAGCTGATCGGCATAGTTGATACCCCAATAGTTGAGCATACGTACGCCAAAGTCGAATCGGCTCATCGACTCGTCTCCTGCAATATTGATAAATCCGGACTCATCTGCGTAATCAAGTGCCAATGCACACAATCCAATTGCCAGTGCTTTGTCGTGGACCGGTTGGCGGATAACATCGGTAAACAGTTTCACTGTTTCGCCTTGCTCCAACCGTTTCGCAAAGCTTGCGGTACCGCGATCAATTTTATCGATGCCGTAGATCAGTGAGGTACGAACAATGATGGACCCGGGTACCCGATTGCTAATATGCTCTTCTCCACAAGCCTTGGTGGTCGCGTAATTGTTTTCCGGTAGAGGTGATGCATCCGCGTTGTCAGCATAGGGCGCATCAAGACCATTGAATACGGTATCTGAGGAGACTGAAACGAGTCGGCAGCCTAGTTGGCTTGCAGCCTCGGCAATATTAGCCGTACCCGCATCATTAACGGCAACCATATCCATATCGCTACCACCGGGGTTAACCGCTGCGCAATGAATGATGGCATCCGGGTTTTGCGATAACACCACATCAACTACAGCTGCATGATCGGTCAGGTCAACTGCGATGGCGTGCACAGCAGAGCTAATGGCATCGATATTTCGAGCAATGCCCACCACCTTAGCCCGCTGTACTGCACAAGGCAGTAAGGCTTGCGCAAGATAACCACTTGCGCCGGTAATCAGAATTTTCTTGTTCACCGATGTGTTATTCAGTTATAAAGCAAGACCAAGCGATAGCGCGACGCTATGGGTTTGCAAATACTGAAGTGCATCTTCTGCATCACCTTCAAACCATGCCTTGGTTGATCCCAACCTGAACGAATAACCCCAGGTATCCATATCGATCATCATGCGTTCACGCCCCACGTTCTCCAATTTATCAGCAAGTAGTATCTGCAAATAGCACACAGCATTTTCTTCCATCATCGTGCCACCTGCATTCGTGTGTAATTCAGCTCTACGCTCAGCATCCATGAGCAGCCAATGACAGCCCTCATGCAAAACAGAGTGTATCGGTGTATCTTGTCTGGCGTATAACGTGTTACTGATCAATCCCGCCTCCTCGTCACCCCAGTGACTTCCGGGGATGTCAATCTCGGTTGCAATCATATCGATAGTTAATCCGTGAGGTGCAAACAGTGCTCGCAGACATTCAATACCTGTTTCACCGACTCTAAGAACGTTCACGGGACGTTCACGCTCGACTCCCGGAAAACGCGAGAACATCGTCAATGTGATCCACCCCAGCGAGTACTAACATTAACCGATCGAGCCCAAGCGCTACTCCCGCACAATCGGGAAGGCCGTAAGCCAGAGCCGACAACAAGTTTTCGTCCAGACGTACTTGTTTTTCCCCTCGTTCTGCACGCATTCGTAACTCATTTTCAAACCGGGTTCTTTGTTCGGATGCATCGCATAGTTCATGAAATCCGTTCGCAAGCTCCACCGCACCCCAATACATTTCAAAACGTTCGGCTATCGGTAAATTATTTTGGTCTTGAACTATCCGAGCCAGCGCTGCCTGTGATGCCGGATAATCCAATACATAGGTAACGCAGTTGTCGTTGAACATCGGCACCACAAATTCATCCATTAGTAAATCCATAGCAGCATCAAGGTCATCGCCGATGGCTCCGGGATAGGAGCGCTGATGTTGGCCAAATACACGCTCAATAAGAAGAACGTCAATCTCACTAAATGGTCTTTCACATACGTTTGATACAGCATCGGTATACCGAACGGATTCAGGTGTTACCCATGGTCTGTTGAACAGTTCAAACACGCGCCGCATTAAGGTACTAACATCCGCTATCAACTCACGGTGATTCATACCAACGCGATACCATTCCAACAGAGTGAACTCGGCATTGTGAAAGCGTCCAGCCTCACCATCACGAAACACAGTAGCCATTTGATAGATATCGGTCGCATATACAGCCAACAGACGTTTCATTGCGAATTCAGGAGATGTATGGAGATAATGGTCGCCGACCTGAAAACTGTGGATGTTCGGATCGGTTGTAGCTGCAATCGATAACGCTGGCGTGACAACTTCAAGCACGCTTTTTTCCTGCATGTAGTCCCGGACGCAAGCTCGCAGCGCCGCACTGTGTTCTAGCACTTCAAGTGATGCACCCGGCCTCCAGTTGTTAGTGGTCACGTAACTTGACCAAAGTACATAAAGGCAACGAACATAACACCAATGAATATAACCAAGCGCCGACGGGTTTGTTCAAGCCGTTTGATTCAATGCCTAGTTCTTGACTCGCGATACGTATTCACCGGTTCGGGTGTCAATCTTGATGACCTCACCTTCTTCAATAAACAAAGGCACCTTGACGACAGCACCAGTATCCATGTACGCGGGTTTGTTACCGCCGGTGGCAGTATCACCGCGAACACCGGGGTCGGTTTGCTTAATGGCCATTTCTACAAAATTTGGCGGTGTTACCGCGATAGGCTGACCGTTGAACAAAGTAACCTCACACATTGCTTCTTCGATTAACCAAAGGTGGCAATCGCCCATCGCGGTTTTATCAGCAGCCAGCTGTTCGTATGATTTTGGGTCCATGAAATGCCACATTTCACCATCGGAGTACAGGTATTGCATTTCAGTATCCATAACATCCGCACCCTCAACCGATTCACCTGATTTAAAGGTTCGTTCAACGGTACGGCCCGTTTTCAGATTGCGGACCTTAGTACGTGTAAAAGCCTGACCTTTCCCCGGTTTTACAAACTCGTTCTCCACGATGGTGTGAGGGTCGCCATCGAGCATGATCTTCAGACCACCTTTGAATTCGTTGGTGTTGTAATTGGCCATATTGGTGTTTTTAAAGGTTGTGGTGAACGAAATCACACATTATAGACCGCCGGGGGCGTGTCACGCAGCTCTCACGGCGCTATTTGGCAGAAATTCATGTGCAATTTGAGCTGTGCTAACTACACTCTCTTGAATAGTTGCGGATTTTTAATACACCCCGGATACTTTGCCCGAGAAAAAAGCCATTAATCGTGAACCCAGAATATCCACTACTTAGCTGCCTTGTACTGTCACAACGGCATGAACATCACAAGTTGGTGAGCACCTGGCTGGGCGAGTGTAATTATGTGGGAAGTGTAACCGCAGTGTCAGACGATTCGAGTCTGGGCAAGTACCTGAATAAAGCCCATGTTCATTTATGCATTGTTGTGCTGGAAAAACACGAGATCACCCTGCCTGCCAGTATTTTAAGCCATGCTCACATTCCGGTCGTGGCGCTAACTGCCACTAGAAAACCTGAGAAAATTAGAAAACTGATTCAACAAGGCGCGACGGAGGTAGTTAGTATAGGCAATACGTACTTGGCCAAACATGCCATCAGCCGATTGCTCGCTGAATGCAGGTCTAAACAGAAGCTACGCTTTCTGCAAGCGCATATCCAGGTACTGGAGAAGCAAGTGGCTTATCTACAATCAATATTGATGAGTGATAAACGCTCCTTCGCACTAACTGCGGCCAACGACGCTGAGCACAAATCTGTCCGCCAGATTGAAGCCAAGCTCCAGAGTATGCAACAGCCAGTAGTGGAAAACGTTATCGCCAATTACAAACCGCGCGACAGTGCAACTGGTTTAAGGGCACGAATTTCAGTGCTGAAAAAATTTCAGCAGGTGCTGGCGTCTGAAATAAAAGCACCACGATTTACTGCCTTGCTGGTTAGTATTCTCACTGATAAAGATTCAGGTGAGCAAAGCGGTGCGTCGAAAAACGTTCAGGATTTAACTTTATTTAGAGCTGCTGATGCGCTGAAGAAACGATTAGGTACTGGCATCATTCTGGGTCGTATAAACCAAAATGCCTTGCTGTTGATTCAGTCCAGCTACGACGAGCCAGTCTCTAGAGATGCGGCAAACCGGGTGCGCGACTCCTTGGGTTCGCTGGGTGGTTTAATCGATGCCGAGACTGATGTACGCATCAATACGATAAACCTGCCAGCGAAAACCAGCATCAGCGCAAACGAAGTGGTTGCCCGGTTAGAGGCTTCGGCCATTTAGTTTTAAGTGGCATACTGTCGAAAACTCTCTTTACGAGTCGAGACAATGGCTAATCTCCAAATTTTATTAAAAAAACCACCAGCAATGCTTGTCATGTTGGTTTGCGTGTTAATGGCTGCTGGATTGTATTTCTGGGATCACAAAAGAGTTCGTGAACACGCTAACAATCCAGATAGCATATGGACAGTTACAATGGATGACGAAGCGACCTCGTACACGTTTCGTGGACCACTAGACATGTTTCTCATTCACCAGTCTCTGGTTACCAGCCGTAGAAAATTAACAGCTCACACTCAGTCCTTAACCATGGAATGGCACTACGAAACTGGTCAGCCATGGAGGCGATGGGAGCGGGAAAACCCTGAAAAAGACCAGATTGACAATAGAGTCAAGCTATCTGCCAGCGTTGATATTGTATCGGCCGATTCTGATTCAGCAGCAATTGCAAAATCAGTTTATTGGGACGGCGAATTTAAAAACCCTAATTCAGCAGTGAATGCCAATCACGTGAGCAAAGTGTGGAATAACACAGCATTAAAGTTCGAACGCAGCTACGACACTCATTATTTAATTGAGGAACGTGAACCGTATGACGGTAGCGTCATCCGCTGCAGTACCGGTGCCTGGTACTGCAGTCTTGAAGGCGCTCGAGTAAATGATACACTAGAGCTAAATCACGTATTGGTGTGGAAGGAAGATGTAGTGAACTGGAAACAATACCAGAACAAAGCACGATCTTTAATCCAGCAAGCTATCGTTGAATAGCCTTTCGCGATTTAGCCATTATCCTGGGACTCTTGTATACCACTTATATCGCTGTCCGATTACACACGTTAACTGATCATTAATGAAAACCGATTAACGAAAACTGATCATTAACGAAATACGAGCTGACTCTCTAGCTCTTTGTGTGCTTCGCTAGTAGACTGATACGGTGAATCTAATCCTTGCTCGCTCAATGATTCCAGCATCTCATTATGTGCTTTTACTTCATCAGGTGTTAACTCAACTATCCTGCCATCCTTTTTCATTGCTTCGAAAGCTCGTTCACGACCGACGTCGGTAATGTAATCCCGATCTTCAATCATCTTATCCACATCGTGCCCAAGATGTTTAAGGCTTGCCAAGTACTGTGCACCCTCGAACCTTCTTCCTATACCTAAATCGAATGTACCGGCATCTGTCAGATCGCCAAATTCTACACCACTGTGTTCAAACAATTTTCGATCACTCACTTGATACAGTTTGCCTTCATATTCAAATACACGGTCTAGATTCGCCACCGGTTTCAGGTTGTTTTCATCAAATGATTGCAATTGATCCCTCGGCACATGCTCGCCAGCTTGTACAAAATTCATTTTTGCT
Source organism: uncultured Granulosicoccaceae bacterium (assembly GCA_964437945.1). Classification (GTDB taxonomy): domain Bacteria; phylum Pseudomonadota; class Gammaproteobacteria; order Granulosicoccales; family Granulosicoccaceae; genus Granulosicoccus. Next base: position 3,732 of record CAYTJF010000240.1, on the reverse strand, counting down.
TGTCGTTCTGCAAGTATTCTGTCAGATGGGATTTCATCCTTTAGTTGTTCCAGGTCGGGAGCAACGCCGTCGACTGGTGTGCCACGGTCAGACTCAAAATCGTTGTCAAAAAACACTTCAATTCTATTCGTTTCGTTGTTTAATACGGTTGTAAAGCGACCATCGTCACTCGTATTAATTGTGTAGCGTGGGTCGTTGGCATACTCTGACGGCCGTCTACCGAGTTCCATTTCATCCTGAGCCAGAATGGCCTCTGCGCTTCCGGGCGTCTGCACGACATCTTCATACCCATCTATATCCATAAACTGAACGTTTCCAGGAAAATGGGACTCAACATTATTCCGTGTCCAAACCCTACGATCCGCTTCCATTATTCCAAGCGTATCAAATTTTTCAGGCTCACCTATTTCAGCAGACCTTGTTGCCAGGTCAACAACTTCTTTATCAATATCATAGGAAAACTGGTCAAGTGTAGTTTTGTATTTATCAGGATTCGCATGCTTAGCGCGGAAATTACCTTCCAGTGCCATGCCACCTACGGCACCGGAGTAAGTGGTTATTTGCGCTTGCAACAACAGTTGTTCGCTACCAGTTACTTCATATAACTCAATATACGCTCCAGCCCGATCTCCTGCGTCGAGCCGTGCTTCCGCTCGTTGAGCAGCAGCGCCTAGCTCGGCGGCTGTAGGGGTTCTGGGTTCAATAGCGCCAGTAATCAACTTTGGTTCTAACGCGCTAGCACCCGAGTTACCCAGACTAAGATCGCCAAAGCCTGTATCACCAACCGCGCCACCTCCGAATGAATTAATTGGGGTAAAACCAACATCACCTGCCTGCTGCCCACCGCCTGCAGGATTGGTTCCTGGTGTCATACCTGGTCCACCTACCAGCACACTATTCAGAGGCACCTGAACTTTTCCTGACAACACATCACTCAGATCACCCAAGGTGTTGCTTAATTTGCTATCACTGCCAGTAACCATTTCCGATAACGAAGTGGCAATGCCTGCAGCTTCTGCAAAGTTCTTGTTTTCGATGGCTGTCTCTAAGGCTTTCACTTGATCGGTAGCAACACCCACCTTGTCAAATACATCAATAATATTGCTGTGCTTGCCATTGGTCAGCTCACGCAACAATGCCGATGAACCACTGATATCACCGTTTTGGACAGCATCAACAAGATTGGCTGCGGTGGTGAGTTGCTCTGGCAATGCTCGGCCGCTGACGTCTTGAGATAATGAATTAGCTAATGCAGCAGCCGTAGTGAAATCTTTGTTGTCGATGGCACGTTTGAGATCTTCCACCTTACCTACCGCATTGTCAGCAGTTTGGATAAAATTCAAGACATTGCTGTGTTTTCCATTGGTCAGATTATCGATCAACGATGCAGATTTTTGCACATCACCGTCTTGTACGGCTTTAACCAGACTCTGTACATCGGTCACTTGGTCTGGTGATGCTTTACCGGTCACATCTTCGGTCAGTGAAGATGCAAGCCCTATGGCTGTAGAGAAATCGTTGTTATCGACTGCATTCTTAATCAGTTTGACTTTATCTGCAGCCGAGCCTGCTTTTTCAATGAGATCGATAAATTCGCCACCCTTGCCACCAGTCAAATCACGCAATAGTGCCGTTGACGCCTGAACATCTTTGGCTTTAACAGCTTCCACCAACTGTTCTGCTGTGTTAGCACGCGACTGTACAGTGTCGACAAAGTTGCGCGCTTTTGTGCTAAGTGGTTGACCAAAGGTATCTGCAGCAAATCCAACTGCGTCGTTAAATCGACCGTCTTCGAACGCTACAACAGCGTTATCAACATTGGTGATTGTGTTCGAGAGTGATTGTAAGTTCTGTTTTGTTTGCGGGTTAGTCACGTGAGATGACGCGGTGTCTAACAACATGTTGGCCGCTGAAGCAAAGTCTTTATTGTCGATGAGCTTATCAACCGTTTGCGCATAGCGGATTCCATTCTCTACCCGTTGCAGCGTTTCCTGCGTACCCTGTGGAATATTCAGGCTATTGCCGAAGTTCTGCCGGACCAGCCCTATTGCACCGGCGTAGTTACCAGTTTTTCTGGCATTATCAATTTGTTGAATGGTATTGGTGTGTTTGTTTATTGTGGATAGAAAGGCGTCGCCCTCTGGTCCGGTGAAATCCTGCAGCAAAGACGTGCCACTACTAACAACACCAAACAAGTTATCATTCTTGACAGCATTAGCCACATTCTCGACTTTGACAGCCGTGTTCAACACGTTTGCCGCCGTAGAATCTGCACCAAAAAAGTTACTGGCCAATGATGCCGCAGCACCCAAATTCTTTTCAGCAATAACCTGGTGTGCCGCCCCGACACCCTTTGCTACATTCGCTACCTTACCTGCCGTGTTTATCCAATTACCCGTTGACCCGAGTGCTTTACCAAGACCGGCTGCGCCTCCAGCAACACCAGCAACACCTCCAGCAATCATGGCAAGACTGCCGTGTTTCACACCTTGGTACACACCATAGGCAGCCTTGGCAATGTTGTAAACTCGAACAGCAACTTGAACAATGGGGATAGGTATGAACTGGGCAACCATCATAATCTTACCGAGCAGCTCGCTCTCCATGATCTTCTTGAAGCCTTTCTTGATTGCCTTCCAGTGATCACTAACTACGTCTTTGACTTTGTCGATACCGTCTTGAATGGTATCGCCAATTTTTTCCACACCTTTTTTAATGGCACTGCCTATCTTTTTGACGCCTTTTTTAATGCCCTTACCGATTTTTTTTATGCCTTTTTTTATCTTGCTAAAAAGTCCATACTCCACTTCCACTTCGCGACCATCAATCATGATAGTTCCGCTGTCATTTTCACTTCGCAGTGCTGTTAACTCATCGCTTGAGATCTCTTCGCCATGAGATAGTTTGGAGAATATATCCCCTTCATCACCCGCAGCATCTGATGTATTAATGCGCGCATCCAGCGCATGACCGACTTCTTCAGTGAGAATTTCTTCGGCTTTAGCAGGGTCCGATGCGAGCAAATCGCGGCTTAAATAAATAGTGTCGTTGTCTGTGCTGTACGCTCCCATACCGGTAGCGCCGTTCTGCTGGCCGGAAACATCAGTCAGTGTAGCGCCATCGACCAGTTTAACTTCGGGCATCCAACTGAAGTCGCCATTGAGTGTCTGCTGCCGAATATCCTCTGCTTTGCCTTGATCGTATTGATCACCAAAGCTCTTTTGCATCAGTGAGTGGAAAGCTTCAGGGTCGGATGCATTATCTTGAAAACGCGATTGGAATTGTTTGGTTATATCCGCCAGGGCTTTATCTTCGCCTGCCAGAGCACCGGCCTGACCCGCCTGCGAATTGGTCTCAGTCTTGTTGCCCGGCTTATATTCAACGTAGTTGGCCAAAATTGCTCGCATGAGCGTATCGGCATCATCCATCGGGTTGTTGAAAGGCATTCCATCTGAATTTTGGCTGGAGTGCTTTTCGGCACCGTTGTCGAACACATTACCGTCATACGCCTTGGATTGGCCTTCTGACTGGCCGTCTCTTACGGGACTTCCGAGGGTATTGTCCGAATGCTTGGAATTGCCTTTTCCACCAACGTTATTACTCAAAGCTTGTCGTTGCGTCAGGTGATGCTGTGATTTATTGACTAACATAATTAACGGGCCCCAGAGTTTTCCCAGTCTTTGCTGCAGTTTAAGGAAATAGGACACTGGATATAAGTAGGGGATACCCTAA
>CAYTJF010000239.1:0-9354 GCA_964437945.1 uncultured Granulosicoccaceae bacterium | reverse complement strand
TACGAACTCGCCCACGCCACAGCCGACTTCTGGCAAATACCCAATGCCGGCAATATGGAATCCAATGCAGACCGTAAAGCGACTGTACTGTCAGTCGAGCAAGGCTACGCGCCGTTTGTTTTCGTTACCGGCTTGTTCTTCAAGGCAGCTGGCGGCAGTTCATGCGTCGCTTTTTCATGGCTGTATTCCATTACAAACAACCAGTATCGCGATGCGCACTGTATCGTGTAACCCTGTGGACACGAATTGCAGTTTTGCTGGCTCTACTCGAGTTAAAGTCGTATTCACTTTGTTCCACTTACAGTCGCCACATTTGAGACGAAAGGCCTGATAATACGGACTGCCTTTCCCAATCGCGTTTATTAATGTTGCGCCACCCCTCTTATATGTACACTTTCCATTAATGAATACGCTGTTGAACTGGTTTCAACTGCCTGGATACAACGTCTGTGTGCGTATACTGACCATGTATTAGCTTTTCTGGCCCCATCGCGGTTGTTTTACCTGCTTTACTGATCTCGCTAACTGCTTGTGGTGAATCCAACGAAGTATATGAAGATGCCAACGCCGGTAACGCACTTGCGAGTGCAAGTGAGATTAATGAATCAGGTCCTGACGATTCTGGTTTAACTGCAGATAGTCCTGAAAGTACTGATGCCACTTATGGAGCAGTTGGATTGGGTCAGGATATAACCGATTCAGCGGGCATGGATACGGTTACAACTGCAGCAGATACGGGAGCGGCGGATGCAGGCACTCCCGATACGACTACCGAAACGCAACCCACTGACGAACCAGTAGATGAACCGGATGCGAATACGCTAAGTTTACCCACTCCCGGAGTAGAGCAGTTTGTTACCAGTGCATGCGGCTCTCTGCCAATTTCAACTGTCGTGCAAAGCAACGCTGTGTCGGCACCCACGGCCATGACGACTGGACAGTTGGTATCCGGCATCATCGGGTCTGGGTCTGCTACCAACGGAGTACACTATTGGAGCATTGTGCTGGAGCCAGGAGACTATCATGTCGTACTTGATTCAAAAAGTGCGGGCGGCTCTCTCACCAACTTGGGTACCAGGCTCAGCGAACTACATGCCAACGGCGGAGTCACTGATCTGTTCTTCGATAACGACGAATATGATTACCGCAGCCGCTCACATGGCTATTTAAATGTGGCCGTGGCGCGTAACGTGTTGTTGCGTCTTACACCGAGCTTTGCTGCAGAAGACTATCTGTTAGGCATAGTCGCAAATGGGTGTCCGATGCCAACGCCTTTTTTCAGTGATTGTCCAACGATTAACCCGTTAAGTGTCGACACTGTTGATTCCTTGCTCCTACCCGAGAAGGGTAGCTCGGCTGGTGATCGTTGGTATCGGGTGGATCTTGCAGCCGGTATGTATACACTTAATACCGGGGCGGTTCTCGTGGATGACTCAAGTGGCAAGGTGCATTACAAGATTACCCTGGCGGATCAGTTTGGGCAGGTTGGGCGCACCGTAGATTTAGCTGCCGTAGATGAGACTGGTCCGGTAACCAGCATCAACAGCGTTGATTTGAATCGCGACAACGCCGGCCCAGTCTGGATTCGCATGCGGTATGTGGTTCAAAGCCGGCATCCTCAAAAAACTCACGGGCTGCATCACCAGTGAACTGGTTTGATGCATCGACTTTAACACCAAGATATGAATTTATGAGAGAGGTCGCTCCAGGCGATATCGTATTCTCTTAAAGACACATTAACGGTTAAATTGAGGTTCTCTCTTTTCCAGAAACGCATTCATCCCCTCGATGGCGTCGGTAGTAGCCCACAGCGAATGATAAGTTCGACGCTCAAACAGCATTCCTTCACTCAAACCTGAATGTTCGGCTCGGTTAACCGCCTCACAGGCAGCTACGGTTGCCGTTTTTCCAAAATTTGCGATGTTGTGTGCCGCTCGCCAACTCTGTTCCAGCAGTTGCTCAGGTTCAATCACCCTGGACACCAACCCGGCTTTTTCAGCTTCATCCGCGTCAAGAAACCGTCCAGTTAATATCATATCCATCGCTTTTGCCCGACCAACCAGCTTTGTTAATCGTTGTGTGCCCCCCATGCCTGGTATCAATCCTAGTTTGATTTCAGGTTGGCCAAATTTTGCGTTGGTGGACGCATAAATGATGTCGCACATCATAGCCAGTTCGCAGCCGCCTCCAAGTGCATAACCTGAAACGGCGGCAATTTTAGGGGTACGAAGTTTAGCAAAATGCTCCCACTGGCCAAGCACATCTTCGGCGGCCATTTGTTGAAAATTTCGCGATGCCAGCTCAGATATGTCCGCTCCTGCGGCAAACGCTTTTGTTGACCCCGTTATTAGAAAACAACCAGTATCCTGGCAGCTATCCTTTGGTGTCAGGGTATCCAGTATCTCCTCTAGTACTGCTGCGTTAAGTGCGTTGAGTACATGTGGACGATTGATGGTGATCGCCAAAACGCGATCTTGCTGCTCCACAGTAATTACAGACATCATTTTTGCTCCGCGTTGTGCAGACTACATTAGGAGTTAATCTTGCTGCGCAAGAAGATTCAATTTCGTGCGTAGTGATCAATCAATTACGAATCCCAAATAGCGCCGTATGCCGGAATACCCCTGGCTTCCATATTGTGTACAACGAGTCTTGTCAGTTTTTCGTTCGCAATAACAATAACTGCCTCGGCATCAAAATCTTGTACAGCAGCAAAAGCGAGCTGCACAAGATCAGGTCGGCCGTGTTTGTCTGTGTCCCAAATAAGTGCATTGGGTTCAACTCGCACGATATCGTCTACCAAGTCATCGCCGTAGGTCTTTCGGGCGTTGCGTGTAGACCAAATGAGGTGGGCTGGAACTTCCTGAGCTAACAGGTGTGGCAGGGTAGGCCCAATGCCGCTGCCGGTAGCAACCCAAACGACTCGTTTGAATAGCTGATCGACATTACCCACACCGGCAGTGGGGATACCTTTAACCCACAAATGGCTTGGCAGGTCATCGATTAACTGACCGGTCCAATCGCCTGCTCGGGATATGGTGAGGCGAAAACCGGTCTTACCCGGGGTTGGAACATTGGCAAACGAGTGCCATTCGATTAAAGGGCTTCTACTAAGCGTTGTTGAAGACCCGGCGAATGGTGTTACTCCGTAGTCGAAATTGGCCAGTACCACATGATCGGAGGGTTTGGTGAATTGCACAGGGACTCGTTTTAGTCTTAACCATGGCAAAACAATGCTAAACGTCACTAAAACGAGCGCCCAGCATACAGGTGAATGGAACAAGGCGGTTAAGTAAGAGGAATCTCTATTGTTGTCATTGATAAAAGACAAAGCGACCACCCAGAATATAAAGAGTGAAAACCAACCGCCCAGACGATGAACCAATTCGAAATGGTTGTGGAATTTTTTACGTATAGCAGGCAGTGCCATAACAACCAGTAAAATTAACGTGAACAACAGTTGTGAGGCTGCGAATAAGGTCATAGCCGATGGTGGATTCGCGGAATTACCGAATAAGGCCACGGCAAACATCGTAATGACCGACACGATCATCCAAATGGTGCCGCAAACAGCACCACCTATGTGTATACCACCAAAATGATAGACTTTGCCCATCAGCTGTCTGAAGCGTAGTGGTGCCCAGAGTGGTGTGCTGGTTGCGATCTTAAACAGCATATTGATTACATACTGTTGTCGAATCAAGATCGCAAGCGTTAGATTAGCCACAGCCATATTCAATATTAAATCAACTCTGATCTGGCCTGGTGCCCACCAATCGGCAAACACCATGCCATATCCGGCAATAGCCAAGTTCGCACAAATTAGTCCTGCAACCAGTCTCCAGTAATGATAGAAACGGTGCTCGGTAAGTTTTGCAGCGATCGTGTTTGGTGCATCGGGTAGCGGTGTTAACTGATACCGCGCTATTCGGGCATCGTTATGTAGCGCGTGTTTATCTAGTCGAGTTTTTTGTAGGTCAGTTGCATCAGCCTTTGTATTTTGATGTGAATTGTCGCTTAATGGGCGTTCAGCAGTTTTTTTTTGTTGTACCCATGAAGAATCACCTGATGTTAATCGCCTGGCCTCAATAGTCCCGGCGGAGCCTGATTCAACATAAACTTGAGATGATAGTGCTTGCTTTTCACCAGCGTGCTTGCGCCGGAACTCTGCTGCCTGGAGCAACATTCGTTTATCGATTTTACCTCGAGAAGTTAGTGGCAGCTTCGGTAGGATATGTATTTCCTTCGGAACGCAGTAGTAAGGTAATGCTGCGGCCACTGCGTATTTAGCTGCCTCTGCATCGGTACCCAGTGGGGACATAAATCCAATTAATGTACGATCATCCAATTTGAGCACAGTTGCTCGTGTACAATTTGGCTGCGCCTCCAAAATGGTAGACACTGAATCCAGTTCGACACGAAAACCACGTATTTTTACCTGATCATCTGTTCGACCCAGATGTTCCAGAGTGCCATATTTTGTCCACCGACCAAGGTCTCGCGTGTTAAACATAATCGCGTCCCCACCAAGAAAGGGATCAGGTCTGTATCGCTTGTCGGTGAGCTCCTTGTTGTCCAGATACCCTGCGCTAACGGCGTAGCCACCAGCCCACATCTCACCCGTTTCTCCAATTTTGCAAGGCAAACCCTGCTTGTCCAGGATGTAAACGGTGTTGTTAGGCGTTGGCACTCCAATGCTTAGCGTTTCAGCTGACTCTTTGTGTGCAAGCATGGTGTTGACGATTGTTGTTTCGGTTGGTCCGCAAGAGTTGTAAAAGCGGCTTACCCTCGACCATCGATCGGCAAGTTCTCTAGGGCAGGGTTCACCGGCAACAGCAACGCTGTGTATTTCGCTGCACTGCGATTCTGGAATGCTGGAGAGAACAGATGGTGTGGCAATAATGACATTAGCGCGGCTGGCAGTTTGAGCTATGTCCTTACCTCTAATCAGCAGCGTACCACCATTACCGAGGCAGCCTAAAATTTCCCAAGCCGCCATATCGAAGGAGATACTCAAAATCTGACTGACTTTCGTACCAGGTTGAATGCCAAGATTTCCTGGTGATGTGAGTAGAATATTGCACAGGTTTTGATGTGTTATCTGAACACCGTTTGGGATACCTGTAGTGCCGGAGGTAAACAGAACCATTGCCAGGTCTTGCGGTGAACAATTGACTTTGTTGGTTACCGCACAATCCGAACGCAAAGCGGATGACCCAAGTTTGTTGGTATTTGATTGTGATAACGTAAATTCGTCAATTGCAACACAGGGTTGATCAGTACAACTTATAACTTGATCTTTAAATCTTGACAGAGTCAAAACTACCTTTGCACCGACGGTGGTAGCGACGTGGCTCAGTTGCTTGTCAGGAGCTACACCGACATGCTGTGGAGCGTATGCAGCGCCAGTTTTCAGTATCGCCAGTATGCCAATAACCATGGACGTACTGCGTTCAAGAAACAGTGGAACCGTGTCTCCTGTTCCGACTCCACGGTCCACTAACAATTGGGCAAGTTGATTTGCGTGATAATTAAGCGTCTTGTAACTTAACGATTCATTGGCACAAACGACTGCTATGTTGTCAGGGTGCGACCGCGCTTGATCCTCAACCGCGTGATGAATAGCGGTATGGCTTAGCTTTATTTTCGGTCCCTGTCCGTACTGACAGAATTGAATTCTCTGGCTTTCGGGTAAATGTGACAACAATCCGTTGGATGTTGATAATATATTGATTTGGCTAAACTTTCTGTCACAGCCATTGTCGTATCTAGAAGTAAGCTGCTCTGTAGGTAGTGAATCGGCACGTTGCGGGCTCACGGCAACTTGTGTGGTCAGTAAGCTTTCCTCTGATTGTCTATATTTTGGCATTTCCGGCACCCCCTTTTTATCCGGTTACGTGTAACCACTGCTAGGTCGAGCGACAAATTTTTGGCAGCAGCATCTCTGCGCGAGAGTATACTCAAACCAGTTGACAGAGTTGTAAACACAGGTACACGAATTTCTAACGAATTTCTAACAGAGATGCTCGCTGGTGAATTTGTTGCGTATTTTGATTAGAAGGTGTGAATTTAACAGGCGTTGCGGTGCCAATAGCTCGATACAGTAGGTGCGGCAATAAAGCTTGGACGTAATTTAGGGAACCAGGTCTGCTTATATTAACCTGAAGCGCTATATTTAGGAGTTACAAATAAAATTGATGTCAGCATCTACCCGACAAATTTTGTTGATTGAGGATGAACCTGAAATTGCAGAGTTGGTGGCTTTCCATCTTGAGCATATCGCTTCAAAAATAGAGCACGCAAGCGATGGCGCAATAGGTGTTTCAATGGCATTGCAGCAAAATTGGGATATGGTGCTACTGGATTTGAATCTGCAAGGCTGTGATGGTGTTGATATTTGCAGAATAGTTAGAAAAGCAAAACCTCAATTGCCAATTGTCATGTTAACGGCGCGAAACAGCGAACCAGATCGCATCGTAGGTTTTGAATCAGGAGCTGATGATTATATTACCAAGCCATTTAGTACGCGTGAGCTTGTTGTCAGAATCAATGCAATGTTTCGCCGTGTTCAGGCGACACAGAATATGGATCAATCTCAGACCACTCTGGTTATAGGTAGTCTCGTGTTAGACACAGTTACCAGAGAGGTTCATGTTGATTCTGTAGCGGTTAAGTTAACGGCTAAGGAATTTGATTTGCTGTTTCAATTTATGAATGCACCTAATAAAGTATTCAAACGAACCGAATTACTTCAGTTGGTTTGGGGGCAGAGCTATGAAGGGTACCTACATACGGTCAACACACATATCAACCGGCTAAGACAGAAAATTGAACCAAATCCGAAACAGCCACAATATATTGTCACAGAGTGGGGTGTTGGATATAAATTGTGCGCTTAGCCAGTATTTACCATTCCCTATTTTCGCGATTATTATTGGTTTTATTTTGCCTGCTATTGATTTTTGCACTCCTTAGCTTATGGGTGACAATTCGAAGTTCAAAAACCTACTTCCACGAATTCAATCAGCGCCTCAATGCGTCTATTGCGATGTACATCGCAGACAATGCTGAACTGATGACAAATGGCGAAATCAACAAAGAAAAATTAGCCGAACTGGCTGAGCAAGTCATGGTTATTAACCCAGGCATGGACGTATTTTTACTTGATGAGGATGGATACGTTGTGGCACAAACGGCTTCTGCGAACACAATCGAGTCAAAACAGGTCTCCCTGGAACCCATACTTCGATTTATTAACAGTGTGGACGAGACATCAGATTACTCAGCTGCTGAACGAATTAGCCTATTCGAACCTAAATTCCCGTTATTTGGTGATAACCCCCGCGGTACCGGAACAAAAACCGTTTTCTCTGCTCATCCGTTTAATGTTGGTGGTAAGACGGTTGGCTATGTGTATGCAGTGCTGTCAGGGCCTATGCATCGGTCACTTTTTGAGTCCATGACGGTTAGCTACTCAGTTCGCACTGCCACCATAGTTACCCTTAGTGTGTTGCTGTTAGTAGTATTAGGTGGTGCTTGCATATTTTTCATACTAACTAAGCGATTGCGGAAATTGTCGCTACGTATTAGTCAGTGGCAGCATTACTATTCAAATCTGGAAGTAGATGCAAATCATCTGCACGATAAGTCAGACAACTCTGAGGCAATTCCAAATGTAGCGCGTGAAGTAGATTTGCTAAGCATTGGCGGTAGTCCTACACGGGATGAGATAGGACAACTGGCGGCATCTTATGAAGAAATGATGTCCCGATTGTTAGAGCAAAATTTATCCTTAAAGCAAGCCGACAGCAATCGACGGGAATTGTTCGCCGCTATATCCCACGATCTGAGAACACCATTGACGAGTATGGAGGGCTATTTGGAAACGGTTAATGAGCGACATGGCGTTCTTGAACCAACCCAAAAACAACGGTATTTGAAAATCGCTTTAAGGCAAAGCAAACGTTTACGTCATTTGATCGACAAGGTATTGGAGTTATCGAGTCTCCATTCCGGTGAATTTAAAATATATCCTGCGAATTTTTGTACGCTTGAACTTGTCTATGATTGTGTACAAGATTTTGCTATAAAAGCGAAACAAAAAAGAGTCGTTGCACGTGTTGTACCGCGCCAGTCATTCGACCATAAACTACATGCATTTGCAGACTTGGCATTGATACACCGAGTATTGGAAAACCTGCTCGACAATGCAATTCGATTTACACAATCCGGGGGTGAAATAATTGTCGACGTCAGGCGAATCGGAGATGAAAAAATCAGCATCGCCGTTGTTGATACTGGTGTTGGCATGAGTGAAGATGAGGCAGCACACGCTTTTGATTCACATTTCAGTCGAAGCGACACAGTCTCAAGCGTAGATCGGGGCTTGCACACCGGGTTGGGGCTCGCAATTGTTAAAGCAGTTGTGGAACTTCATGGCGAGAATATTGTTTTGCACACCAAGCCGGGTAAAGGGAGTGCGTTCAAATTCACATTGCCAGCTGCAAACCAATAAGTCTGCCGCTGATTGATCTCGAATTAGTTCCATCGATGGTCAGTGGATTGATCGATATACTATTCGGTGTTTTTTTAATTTACGCTTTCAATTGAGTACTGTGGTCATGAAGACCACAGTCAATATATTCGGTGAACGTCATCGGCCCAATATGCAAATATTCAACACGGCCAACTGGCATGGAAAAATCGTGTTCTGCCATCACGAACTCCAGTAACGAGCCAGCGGCTAATACTGCGATCTCCGAACGATCTTCAAATAGATATCGCAACGCTGGTATGGCTTCCGGCGTTGCCTGGATTTCATCCAGAAACAACAGTGCCCGATCGTTGATCGAAGGAATATTCCGGAACGATTCGAGCACATCAATCAAAGCATCGGGATCATTCTGAGAAAACAGCACAGCAAGATCGGTATGACGTTCAAGATTAATCTCTGCGAGTGGCCTGGATGGCACTTCCGCAAAAATCCTAACCAGTGTCGATTTTCCGACCTGACGGGCACCGCGAATCATCAACGGTTTGCGCTTGCGTTTTTTTAACCAGGATTCCAGAACCAGCAATTGTTTGCGGTTCATGCAGGTGAAACTAATAATTAAGTTAGCATATATGAGGCTTAATATATGCGTTGATGGACGTTATCAGACGCCAAAAAGGTGCATACGGCCAAAGAGCTGTTTCGCAATGTAGCTTTAGAGCTCTCAGATGTAACCATTTCAAACTAAAACATCTGTGGCAAAATGTCTCCAGCTTTACCTAGTAACTCAATATTGCAAGACGCACCTGAAGCTTCTGTATTCACCACAATCACAAAAGCGCCACGTTCTGCAGCAATCGGTA
>CAYTJF010000238.1:0-9384 GCA_964437945.1 uncultured Granulosicoccaceae bacterium | reverse complement strand
TTTGTGCAAACACGTAGGTGTTAGCAACTACAACTCGACCATGTTGGATGAACTGGTGACCATCAGTGATGAAACCTTTGTCTGCAACCAGATTGAATTTCACCCACTACTCGATCAGTCGATTATGTTGAAAGCTTCAAACCGTACCGGTATACCATTGTCATCCTATTGCTCTGTTGCCCGTGGAAAAGCGTTAACAGAACCACTGATACTAGAGATATCAAAACAGTACAACCGCACACCAGCTCAAATCGTATTGAAATGGATTTTACAGAAAGGCGTTAGTGTCAACGCCATGTCCACCAAACCCAAAAACATCACTGATAACTTCAACATTCTTGATTTTAGCTTGTCAAACGTAGACATGGCTCGCATCGATAAACTCGGTTCACAAGCTTATCGAATTGTTGATAAGGAACTCGTACCCTGGGCTCCTTCTTGGGACTAACAAGTGCGATTAACCAGTGGGATTAACTGGTGGAGCTTAACAATGGGGTTGACCATGGCGTACGGGGTAATTGAAAACACGCTCTAGATTATTGCTTTTTCGATGAACGGCTCGTTCCTGACAATGCGATCATAGTTGAACGGCGTTAAATCCAAAGACCGATACTCGCCATAGATGATGAGTTCTGAAATACCTCGACCCATTGCCGGTGATTGCTGAAAACCATGCCCGGAAAATCCATTGACAAAAATAAAGTTCTCTACCTCATTGTGCGGCCCCAGAATTGCGTTTTGATCGAACACATTAAAAGCGTAATGACCGGCCCACGAGTTGGTTAACTTAATAGCTTCAAACTGCGGAATTCGGTTCGCAATAGCAGGCCACGCTTTTTCTTCCCATATTGAATGGTCTTGTTCATAGTCGTCGTAATCGACGGCAGGATCGTCATCTGGTGGGCAACCAGCAAGATAGTAAGTACCGTCAGTGCGCATATGGACACCCGATGGGTCAATAGTGAGCGGTAAATCGCGATCGAGTGGTTGTTCTGCATCAAAAATAAAAGTGTAGCGCTTGCGAGGTTCAACCGGAATGTCGATACCTGCCATTCGGGACGTTAGCACCGCTCGTGGACCAGAAGCATTGACAACAGTGTCACATCCTATGGTCTCACCTGATTTTAGAGTGACTGAGGTGACCTTGGTACCGGCATCGTTCCTGGTCATACTAACGACCTCATTTTCCACATACTCGACGCCATTCTCGCGAGCACGTCGACGCCACCAGTCAAACACGGTAGCACCGTCGAAGTAGCCTTCATCAATCAGATTGTGGCTACCGGCAACGATATCATCAACTTTATAGAACGGATAATCTCGCAGGATTTCTTCTGGCGACATTACCTTCGTTCCTGCTCCGCATGCTACTTGAACTTTTTGACTCTCTCGCAACACGTCGGCGAAAGGTTGGTTATTAGCCAAATACATATAGCCATAACTTTGCAAAATAATATTCGGCACACGCTCTTCACCGCCGAGGTAGTTGCGGAAGTTCTTAACAAAGTCTGCAGCAAATTGTGAGATACGCACATTGAGTTCAGATGAAAACTGCTGACGCATGCAGCTATTGGTATGAGTGGTTGAACAAGCCTGGTATGTGTTATCACGCTCAACTACCAATATTGATCCAGTGAAATCAGGGTTGCTGGATAAAAACCACGAGACCGATGAACCGTACATGGCGCCACCAACGATAATAACGTCGTAGTGTTTTTGTCTGGGTGTTGGGACAATTGGCAAAGGTTTCAATAGAATCTCCGACGACGTTTATTTGACCGATTGCCAGCCCGTAGCAAATCAGTACCACATTTGCAATTATACGCGGTTTAAATGGGGTATGAGGCGGAATCAATTGCCAATAAGCGCCCTGCTTTAGCAGTTTCTTTCTTGCTTTGATGTATTTTGGTAATCAAGCTCAACTACAGCCACTTAGCCTCTTTCGCTTCATGTTTTTTCACCCAATAAACAACTTATTTCACAAAAAAATGTCGACAAGGCACTACGACTGGACACTTGTCTCAATTTTTAGCTCATCGTTTATAGGTACTGATCTACAGGTCGCTAGTGCTATTGATAAACAGGCCAAAGGCAGATGGACATGGGTGAAGTATTCAGGTTAGTAACACGCAGCGACTTTGATGGTTTGGTGTGCGCAGTTCTGTTGAAACACATAAATCTGATCGACGATATCTCGTTCGTGCACCCCAAGGATATGCAAGACGGGAAAGTCGACATTACGTCCCTTGATATAACCACTAACCTACCTTATGTGGCGAACGCACATTTGGTTTTTGACCATCACGAATCTGAAACCAAGAGAAACGACGTTAACGTTGAAAACTATATTATCGACGCTGACGCAGCGTCTGCTGCACGAGTAGTTTGGCGACACTATGGCGGTAATTCAGTTTTCCCTACATCATGGAACGATATGATGGAGGCAGTAGACAAAGCCGATTCTGCACAATATTCAATGGATGAAGTACTGAACCCAACAAACTGGGAACTGCTGAATCTACTCATGGACTCGAGAACAGGTCTGGGCCGATTTCGTGAGTTCCGTATTTCGAACTACCAGTTAATGATGGATTTAATCAACCATTGCCGTACAAGCAACATCGAACAGATATTAGCTCTACCAGATGTCCAGGAACGTATAGCACTGTATGAACAACACAAACCCGCCTTTGAAGATCAGCTGAAACGCTGCTCTACTGTTTATGGCAATTTGGTTGTGCTTGATCTTCGCAACGAAAATATTATTTATCCTGGCAGTCGCTTTCATATTTATGCGGCGTTCCCGGATTGCAATATTTCAATTCATCAAATGAATGGGTTCAAAAATCAGAATACTGTATTCGCCACAGGCAAGTCCATATTCGATCGATCATGCAGAACAAATGTTGGTGAACTAATGCTGCAATATGGTGGTGGTGGTCATAGTGCGGCTGGTACTTGCCAAATAGACAACGACAAGGCTGCAGAAGTTCTGGCTGATTTAATAGTAGCGATAAACGAAAACGAAGCGGTATTGAAAAAAGCCGGTTAACTTCCTAAACCATTTTGCTGCTTTGAGAAAGCCAGATTATTCTGGCTTTTTTGTGTACATCCCCTTCCCCGAAACTCACTCACCGCTTACGCAAACCTGTATTGGACATCACCAGTACAGGTGGACCGCACTTAATCATTAGACTGCAACGCATTTAGCCAGTACAGATGAACCTTGCCTCGATATAATGGGCTGATCTACTTCTCAAATGCGGAATCAGCTCCATGACTCAGGATACCAATTACGAACCACCCAAAGTGTGGAAATGGGATGCACGAGATGGTGGAAAGTGGTCCAAGACTAATCGCCCAATTGCCGGCGCTACTCACGATAAAAAACTTCCCGTGGGCAAACACCCACTTCAATTACATTCTCTTGCTACACCAAATGGTCAGAAAGTAACAATATTACTGGAAGAGCTTCTCGAAATCGGTGTTACCGGTGCGGAGTATGACGCCTACCCGATTAACATTGGTGAGGGTGAACAGTTTGGCAGCGGGTTTGTTGATATTAACCCAAATTCAAAAATACCAGCGCTGATGGACCATAGCACGGAGCAACCTACTCGCCTGTTTGAATCAGGAGCCATTTTGCTCTATCTGGCGGAAAAATTTGAACAATTTCTGCCTGCTGAGAAGGTCGATCGACCCGCCTGTTTATCCTGGCTTTTCTGGCAAATGGGCAGTGCACCGTATCTTGGTGGTGGTTTTGGTCATTTCTACAAGTACGCACCTTTTCCCATAGAATACTGTATTGATCGATTCACAATGGAAACCAAGCGCCAGCTCGACGTTCTGGACAAGCATCTGGAAAATAATCAGTATATGGTTGGCGACGAATACACTATTGCCGACATAGCCATTTGGCCATGGTACGGCCAAGTTGTTTTAAACATAGTTTATGAGGCCGCAGAATTTCTTGATGCTGGCAGCTATGTGCACCTTAATCGGTGGGCAAATACTATCGCTCAAAGACCTGCCGTAAAACGAGGCGTAATGGTCAATAGAACCTCTGGACCAGAGGACAAACAGGTGCCTGAGCGTCATGATTCGAGTGATTTTATTGGTAAAAGCACCTAGAATAGAAGCCCGCGACGCTACCGCAGTCAGGAAGCAATGCCAGCACCAACTAACGCATTCAAGCAGACCTTGCTGAATCACGAAACAACCTACGGATGCTTGATCGGGATGGCCGACGCTTACGCAGCCGAAATCGCGGCCAGCTCAGGGTTTGACTGGTTACTGGTTGATGGTGAGCACGCACCCAATGACTTGCGAAGCATCCTGACCCAGCTGCAAATTATTGATGCATCCAAATCGCACCCTATCGTACGCATACCGATCGGCGAGACGTACATGATAAAACAGGTACTGGATGCTGGAGCACAAAGCTTGCTGCAAACCCAAGCACCCCCAGCTGAACACGCCGTGGCTCATGGCTAATATTGTTCTATCCACAATAAACGCAAAGTATATTCATGCCTCGTTGGGCTTGCGATATTTATTGGCTAACATGGGTGAGCTTAAAAAGCAGACTCAGTTACTTGAATTTACTTTGCACAACCGAACCGAAGATATCGTTGAACAACTACTACAAACGAATCCACACATTGTTGGTTTTGGCGTATACATTTGGAATAGCATAGAAACACTGGATGTTGTTCGCATGCTGAAGCTTGTCAAGCCAGACATTGCTATAGTGCTGGGTGGACCTGAAATCAGTTTTGAAACTACTGGGCAACAGCTGTACAAAGTCGCCGATCACGTTATCACCGGACAGGCTGATCATGCGTTCCGCGAGACGTGTAAACAAATACTCAATAATGAAAAAGACGCACCTTCGAAACTTATTAGCCCATTGCCGATTGATCTGAACACACTACAATCGCCGTACCCGGAATACACCAGTATCGACTTAAAAAACCGCGTTCTATACGTTGAGGCGTCGCGCGGATGTCCATTCAAATGTGAGTTCTGCCTGTCGTCACTAGACAAAACAGCCACCGCCTTTGACCTTGAACAGTTTCTTACACAAATGCGCGAGTTGGTGGATCGCGGAGCGAGACATTTTAAGTTTGTTGACAGGACATTTAATCTTAAAACTGACACCAGCCGAAGCATACTTGAGTTTTTTCTTTCCGCTATTGAAGATGATCAACGCACACTGTTTTTACACTTCGAACTAATCCCCGATCGACTACCAAACACATTAAAAGAACTACTACCTCGATTTCCTGATGGATGCTTACAATTCGAAATAGGCATACAGTCATTTAATACAGAAGTGCAACAACGCATCAGTCGTAAACAAAAACACAATACAACCTGCGATAACATTCGCTGGCTACGCACTAATACAAGGGCACATATACACGCCGATCTTATTTTTGGATTACCAGGCGAGAACATCGAAAGTTTTGGGCAAGGTTTTGATCAACTACTGAATCTTGGACCACAAGAGATACAGGTTGGCATATTAAAACGCTTAAGAGGAACACCTATTGCCAGACATACACAAGCATATGATATGCGATATCAGGCGACACCACCCTATCGAATTTTATCCAACGCTGATGTCAGTTTTAACACAGTGCAACGCATGGTTCGTTTCGCACGCTATTGGGATCTCATAGCTAATTCTGGTCGATTTCCCGACAGCCTGCCGCTGATGCTTGGTCAGTCCGCGTTTGACAGATTTTTATCCTCGAGCGATTGGATTTTCGCGCATACACGGCAAACACATAAAATTGCCTTGCCAAAGTTATTCACCATTTTGTATCAACTATTCGTCAACCATCTTGGCATTAGTCCAGATATTGCAAAAACTACTTTGACAGCAGACTTTATACATAACAAGCTGAAAGGTCGTCCCAAATTTGACAATATAGCCATAGACAATGCTAGTAAAATCAATTCACAAGTAGCGAAGCGGCAAACACGACACTTGGTTGAGCAACATTAAAGTGAATACCCCAGTTGCCTTTCATACAGAGTTAAATTCGTTTAGTGCACAGCTATCAGATGCTATAAGCGGTACCTGCGACTTTTCTGCTGCTGGTGTTGCCATGTACACCAGTGACGCCTCAAATTATCGACAGATTCCACTCGGTGTCGTCTATCCACGTAATTCTGAAGATATTAAAATTGCTGTTCAACTGTGCCAACAGCATGGTCATGCGGTTTTGATGCGCGGTGGTGGCACATCACAAAACGGACAATGTGTAAACAAAGCTATTGTCATGGATTGCTCACGTTTTATGACACGAGTATTGGATATCGACGTAGAAAAGCGCACGGCACTTATCGAACCCGGTGTTGTTTGCGATGCGCTTAAAGCAAGCGCTCAGGAACACGGTCTGACGTTTGGACCCGACCCCGCTACCCATAGTCGTTGTACGTTGGGTGGCATGATTGGCAATAACTCTTGCGGTCCACACTCTATGTTGGCTGGTAAAACAGTTGAAAATGTTCATGAACTTGAAATTCTTACCACTGACGGCCACAGTTTCTGGGTTGGACCAACCGACGACGAAACATTTGCAGCGATTGTCAATGCTGGCGGAAAACGGGCTGAGATTTACACTCGGTTAAAGTCACTGGTCGATCGACACGCAGACGAAATTCGACGTAAATATCCGACAATTAAACGACGAGTGTCTGGTTATAATCTTGATCAATTACTACCTGAGAATAATTTTAATGTAGCACGTGCACTGGTTGGCACTGAAGGAACGTGCGTTTCTATTCTTCGGGCAAAAGTACGATTAATCGAGAACCCGGACCATGTGCGTCTGGTGGTGCTAGGGTTTAAAGATATTTTTTCAGCTGGTGATGCGGTGCCGCACATCTTGCCATTTTCACCCATAGCCATGGAAGGGCTCGACTGGAACATTGTCGGAGGGCTTAACGATCGAAACCTGCGTCAACGCGAAGTCGGTTTACTACCAGAAGGCCGTGCATGGTTGCTCATTGAACTTGCTGCAAACACGCCAAACGCTGTAGATGACAGTGTCGATCGCTTTACAGCGGCGATGCAGAATAATGATCTAGTCAGTTCTGTTTTCAAGGTATCAAAACCAACTGACGAGAAAGCACTGTGGAGTATTCGGGAGCAAGGTGCTTCGGCGACGTCACTGGCACTAAACCCGAGCGACATCGATCCCATAGTCGGATGGGAAGATACTGCCGTTGACCCCCTGCAGCTGGGCGACTATTTGCGCGCATTATATAAACTGGTGGACCACTACGAATACAAAACCAGTTTATACGGCCACTTTGGCGATGGATGCATACATGCACGCATGACCTTCGATACACGCACACCAGCTGGTGTAGCGAAATGGCGGCAATTCAGTCAGGAAATAGCCAAACTAGTCGTGCAATTTGGTGGTTCATTATCTGGCGAGCATGGGGATGGTCAAGCCAAGGCAGAATTTCTTCCTATTATGTTCGGCGAGACACTTATTGGCGCTTTTAACGAATTCAAGTCGATCTGGGATCCGGGCGGACACATGAATCCACGAAAGGTAGTTGACCCATACCTTATGGATGAGAACTTACGTTATGGGCCAGACTATCAAACACCAACGATTAGTAGCACCCTACACTTTGCAGATGATGCGCAAGGCTTCGGTAGAGCTACTGAACGATGTATCGGCATGGGTAAATGTCGTTCGGCCAGCGGGACTATGTGCCCCAGCTATCAAGCGACAGGAGAAGAGCGTTACTCTACTCGCGGACGCGCTCATCTGCTGCATGAACTACTGCGTGGCGAAGTTATTCAGGATGCCTGGGACAACACCGATATCGCTGACTCTCTTGAACACTGTTTGTCCTGTAAAGCGTGCAAATCTTCTTGTCCAACGAAAGTCGATATGGCTGCCTATAAAGCCGAGTTTATGCAAAACCATTATGCTGGGAAACGACGACGCCCACTGCATCATTTTGTGTTTGGTTTTGTAGGCATTTGGTTACCATTTGCTGCGCGTATCTCTAAAGTTTCCAACTTTATGTTGCACGGTATTATAGGAAACGCAATACGCAGCAAACTATCTATTGACAAGGAAAAATCGTTGCCCACTATTGCAGCACAAACTTTTGCAAGTTGGGCCAAACACAATGCTTCGCACAGCGACAAGCATTTCTTCTGGCATGGTAGTGCGACACATCCACCCGTTGTCCTGTGGGCTGACACGGTAAACGCGCATTATTCACCACACCTTCTGCAAAGCGCGGTAAACATTCTTACACAAAGCCAACATCGGGTAGCGATAGCGAAGGCGCACTTTTGTTGCGGCAGGCCACTCTACGAATTCGGTTTCTTAAAACAGGCAAAAAAACAACTAAACACTATAGTTAATCAGTTTTGTCCAAACTTGCCTAGCGACGCCTCAATCGTAGTTATTGAACCTTCATGCCTTTCTGTGTTCAAAGATGAAATCATGAAACTTTTCCCTGACAACGAAACGGCGATCGATCTGTCCGCACGTACTTTGTCTGTTGCACAGTTTCTACATCAGCAAGGTATGAAACCAACAAGAAGGCTTAAAGCCGGCCTGGTGCATACCCATTGTCATGAGAATAGTCTTCAGGCTGACTCTGCCGACTCAGAAATGTTGCGTTCCTGTTTTGAATCCATTGTTGAGCCAGAACCTGGTTGTTGCGGTATGGCAGGTAGTTTTGGCCTGCACGAAAAAACGCAAAAAATAGGCAATACTTTGTTTCAAACCAGTTTGGGACCAGCTATCGACCGCTCCAATGCAGATACGCTTATCGTATCCAATGGCTTCAGTTGTCGCTCGCAAATTACCGACTGTACGCAGAAACGTGCATACCACTTCGTAGAAATTCTAGAAAAATGTCTTTAATTCAAGGCCACTATATAGGTTTGCGCGAGTCAAATTTCATTTTAATCACCGGAACACTTAAACTTAACCAATCGCTTAAACAAACGCGAAAAAGCGCATCAGGAGATATTATGTTGTCATTAGAAAAATGGGCGGCTGCCCTGGCGTTACTATGCTCCACAGCGACCATTCAAGCAGCTGATCTCATCGGCGTATGGATCACGGAAAAATCTGAAACAGGTTCTTCAATGGCCGTAGAGATATTTGATTGTAACGGTAGACTCTGTGGCAAGGCTGTTGATGTATTCGATGCACCTAATAAAGATAGCATTGGCATCGAAATACTCAGAGACATGAAAAAGAAATCTGACACATCATATAAGCGAGGCAAAATTTACGCCCCTGACACTAAAGAATGGTATAAATCAAAAATGACTTTACAAAGCGATGACAAACTTAAAGTATCTGGTTGCGTTCTTGGGGGCGT
>CAYTJF010000237.1:0-9480 GCA_964437945.1 uncultured Granulosicoccaceae bacterium | reverse complement strand
CTAGTAATCCGTTTCGGACTTGGGATGGCCACAATGAATCCATCTGACGTTCGTCAGCTTGCCACACTTCTTGGCTGTATGAACTTACAACTCGTAGAAGCTGTCCCCAGCCCTTATGAAGTTTCAAGCGGTTGGGGATATGTCACTAACTCATATGTTGCTTCTGAACATCGCAATATGGATATCGGGAGTGAGTTGATTCAACTTCTGTTGAAAACTGCTAGAGAAGAGAAGTTGGAGCTGTTGATCGTTTGGCCAAATGAAGATTCGATTTCGTTTTATCATCACGCCGGTTTTAAGAAAACAGACGAAATCCATACAGAAGATGGAGACCATCCACCATTAGAATTGCAAATTTGAACTGTTCTTACGTGGTGTTTAATCGGTCACGCTAGGATCTCATTACAAACCTTGTTTCGGTACAGATAGGATGGAATGTACATCCTGCCAAACTAAAATAACAAATCTGCTGTTAATGAATAATGTTCGAGTATGCTAAATAAAACAGACGCGATTCAAGCCTATATTCTCGCAAAAGACGGAAATCGTCCATTTCTACTCAACGATGCGTTCACCGAAGACGCAATGCTTCAAATGGATGTGCAAACGGATTCAATTAAATTTCCACCTTCTGTTTCTGGTCGAAGCGATATCGCAGATACTCTTGTTCGTGAATTTAATCAGAAGTACGAGAATATCTATACCCTTTGTATTGCTGATAAATCAGGGATTGACGGTAATAATTTTAATTGCCCTTGGTTGGTTGTCATGACGGAAAAACAAAATGGTGCTCTACGAATTGGATGCGGACGATATGACTGGAAATTCAATTTGTCAGACAACAGAGTCCAGTCGTTAATTATTACAATAAATATTATGGAAACGGATACTGCGGAAGCAGTGCCCGATGTGTTGAGATGGGTATCGGGTCTACCGTACCCATGGTGCGATGCGTCAGAAATTTTCGCTAAGCCACCAGGCAATTCTGTATTGCTTCAGGTTATTGGAGCCCTGAAAAAAGCCTCACAAATCCAAGTATAGATTAACTCTTCTTTTTATAAATAAGCTCCTTCACTTGCTATTTTTCATAGTTTTCACCCAAACCTGCGATAGTCACAATCGTTGGACTTCAGATGATTCTGACCCAACTAAGCTACGTTCAGATATAAACTCTCGGGAAAAGCAAGCTCTCGCTTCATCAAACACCCCTTTTTTCCGTCTATTCTTTTAAGTGCACTACGCAGTAGCAGCGGTTTAATCATTGCCGGCAACATCTTTCGATTAATAGCTGCTGCAAAACACTCGTGATGACCAAAACCGAAATGGATGTATGCTGCCTTGGGTCTGTTTGGAATAAAACGAGCTGGATTCTCCACCCTACGGCGATCTTGCATAGCTGACGCAAACATAACGTACAGCTGATTACCCTCTACAAGCTTTGTCTCTTTACTTGTTCCGGCGGCCAACACGGTATCTTTGACAACCGTGCGTTTTAGCATTGGAGCTAGAGGGTCAAACCGGAGCGCTTCAAAGAAAATGGCTTGTAGCTGCACATCATCTGTTTTGGCAGCACCCATCGCCATTTCTAGCGCGTCAGGTCTGAGCAATAGTTCATTTAGAGCGTTCGGTATAACCATGACAGGTTGTGGCAGACCACCAACGATAAAACCAAACAATGCCATTTCAATTAACTCGTCAGAGAGTGCTTGATTCCCTTCGGCGGCTGTCAGGTATCTCCCTAACAAATTATCATCTGAAAAACTCGATTGCTTCGCCACATGAATCTGTTCTTTAATAAGTGCACTCAGGCGTTGGCCTTGTGATTTAGCTACTTCCTTTTTTTCCATATCAGTACCATCTTCCATAAACTGATATTTGAACACCTGTAACGCGAGGTCCTCATACTCAGATAGTATTTCTTCGGGTAAATCGTCGCCCATGCCGAAATAAGCTAAAAGCGTCTTACTGGTTGCTCTTCGCACCAAAGCCACTACTTCAATTTCGTTCTCATTACCAATCAGCTTTATCATTTCCGCACTTGCCCGGCCAGGAAGCAAATCGGTTATATCCTGGGGGCGAACCAGACCCATGAGTATTTTTCGCTGCTTATCGTAGTCGGCTCCAGGATCCATGCCCAATATAAAATCCAGTTTACCGCCGGCGACTGTCTTAAGATTTTCCTGATACGGTGCTCTGTACAGATGGCCGTTGTTTAACACTTCTTTAACATGATCGTACCTGCTTAAAATAATATTATTGCGAAACTTTAGTGTTGGAGCGATAAAGCGCAACAGGCTGTATGCAAAGCGCAAATGTTTGGACGATACTTTGCGCATAAGTTTGGATACTACGTTCATTTTTTTCTTTTCAAGGTTTGCATTAGGTATTTCACCGCACTCAAACCAGGTAGAAAGAAATAATCCCCTCCTTTAAGCGTAACGTGCGTGTTCAGTGTGACATTCTTACGAAGAATCGGATGTTGCATTGTGAATTTTCCCGGAACACCCAGTAACGGATCAGTTTCATTCAAGTTGGCAAAACCTTTGCTGTTCAACCAGTTTTCCTGGATAAATTCAAATTGTCTGCGAATATCGGTATTCACACACATAAAAAACAACCCTCGGGAATCTGAGTCCTTTGCCTGATCAGGTAGAGCCTGCGACCCGTAGTTCCGGCCCCGCCTAAGGATGCGATGGTTATTACTTGCTTTAATATGCTGCGCACGATCTTTACTTGCATTGGCTCTGCCATCACGAGGATTCGCTCGACGCACGTGACTGCCCAACGGGCACCCTTGGCCATAAGGATCGTGCTCATAAAATCCACGGTGGTTATTTTTCGTTGACGCGTCAGGCGTAAGCAGCTCGCCATCTTTGGTTCGACCAACTGCTTGTTCCGCTAGATGCGTTGCATCCATTCCATTTTGACTTGCGAGGTGTTCAAACTCTTGCCAAAAACCATGGACATCCTGCTCAAGTTGCCTTACAACCAGAAAAGTACCGTTGTAACCAAAATCTCTAAACCCATTCGGGGCCCGACCTTTCTGTAATTCAACAGACCGGTTTTCAGGAACAAATGGCGAAGGCGCAAGTTCCTTATAAGAGTTCAGTCGTCCAAATATAAAATCACCCGAATTCACCTGGTGAAAACCCTTAATTTGCTTGAGATCCATCGGATCTATTTTTATATGCTCGATGGCAGCAAACGAATCCTTTTCAACGTCAACCGGAAGAGGCTGGGATACTCCGTCAGCAAAGCCAAAATGTTCTCGAACAGGTCCAGACTCGGGTAGTGGTGTTAACGGTATCGGCTTATTAACATGAACACCCAGTTTGCCCATCTCTTCCAGGACTTGATTTGTCCAGTCATTCAAGTTGCTAAGCGTATTGGTATATAACACCAACAGAAAATGCACCGTCGAAAGCGAATCCTGGCTACCAGACCAATCAAGTTGAGTACCTTTAACATCCCCTAATTGGCGAACGCGGTCTGGATTGGTCATACCCTGATTAAACTGAATACCAAAGGCATTAACTATGGCTGCTTCAAGGCCACAATGCCTAAGCCCATCAGCTGTGAATCCATAAACGGCAGCTCGGGTTTGATTTTCTCTGGTGTCTTTTGATGATGTTGGAGGTGCGACAGATTCGAGAGCCGATAGCCAGGTCGAATTGGCATTGTTTATTGAGAACAGTAGCACCGACCCAAAACGCAAATGCTTGAAACCACCGCCAATAATAGCCTGCACGTCATCAGCACAATCCTTATGAATCCACCATTTATTGTCGTTGTGAACAACCCTGACCACTTATAACCCCCGTGCCCATTCGCTATAGTCAGGCAAGGTTTCCTGGCAAAGACCCTTGGCCATACGGTGATTTCTATGAATCATTTGCACGCTTAATTCAGGGTAGGCGCTATACCAAAACAAAGTTTGCGTCATTGAATGGCGAGCCCAATTCTTAAAAAGACCACCACGTTCAGAACCCTCTCCAACAATAAAATTTGATTTTGGAAAACCAATACATTGCGACCAGGCTATATTCACTCCAACACTTGCTTTTTCTGTAAAGTCGTCCAGATAGCTTTCCCAACTACCATCGAAATTTGATAAAAAAAGCAATCGATTTCCTTTGCCAACAAAAATCCAGTGTGCGAAATGAATCGTACGCATAGACCCAAGGATTCCATTCGAAAACACCACTCTGGCAAGACTGTTTAAAATACTATGACTAATTTGAACCAATACGTATCTCAGAATTCCTGGTCTGACCGTTAATAGGCTACCCATGTGGTTTTGAATAACATGATTCTCACGCGCAGCCATGGCGCATAATATTTCTTCATCAACTTGTGCACCATCATGGCTGCTGTCAACAACCTCTCGATAGCGCAACCAGGCCCAGAATAATGAAACTCCGAAGATAAAGGCAGCATAGGAAAAGAGGCTGTAGCGCGAATAAAGGTAAAACATCACGTGCTCGAATTGACCCCAAACACCTAATGATGCATCGAATTGCATAGCTCTGGCAAAAATCTGAGAATGGTTAAATAAAAAATCAAACAAAGCCAAAAAAGGAGTAACGATAAAAATGAACACTAGCGACTGAATCCCAAGCAATGACAAACTGATTAATGCTGCTATTAGTAGCGCCCCCAAACTATAAACAAAATCATTACCATATTTTTCATTGCCTATTTTTTTGCAAACATCAATTGCAGGTTGCTTTGCAATATAAAGCACAAAAAATGAAAGAACTAATACCAATAATAATTTGGTTGCATAATCCAAACTGATTTGAAATGCGTCTTCTGCTAAATACAAAAAAACAACTGGTGATGCCAGTAAAAATACAATGAAACTGTAGGCAATGATAATTACAAATACAAAAACAAGATAATCCTTAATTCGTACACGCCAAGGTGTTTTTGCAGAAATGTTTTGCTGAAAGTAATTTTCATACTTTTCCGACAATGAAGACTTCAAAAACTGATGAATATCTTGGACGTTAGTCGGTACTTTTGAGCCTGGATTATCCAAAATTGCCTGGGTATCGTTGTACAGCTCGTATTCCTGAATAATCTGCTCACGACTCAAACCACGCGCTCCTCGGTAAGGCGTTACAGGTTTCGATGCAATTGCTTCAAGGTAGGGAGCAAGTGGTACCGTTCTGTCGGAAAGAATGGCTTCGTCGTACAAACTTCCCAATCGATCCATGGGACGTTTGGTGCATTGAAGTAATTCTCGAAGTTCCGTGCCTATACAATCTTCGAGTGCAGGCCATAGTTGTCCGGGCTCTCCGTCATAGTTGAGTTCCACTATTAACAGAGGATCGTAATGGTCTTCTTTAAAAATCAGAAATGACATGAAGTGCAGATTCGGCAACATTCGATGAAGTCGACCCTGGATAGTCTCAGCACCACTGGTTGTGTATTCAATACTCCCATCGAAAAAGAAAGCGGCTGAACGGTCGGTGTCTGAAAACATGGCTTGAGCACGTTCCAGCTGTAAAGGTTCTAATTCAACAGCGATAGTGCGTATGCCAATGCCTGAAGTTTCTGGATTCATGCTAAAACACTAAATACGAGACTCAAATACAAAAAAATACGAAAATCGATTCACACCCGATGAAATCCACAGAAAAACGAATTCAATCTCAACTATAAGCCAAGACGAAAAGCCAAACTATTTATCATTGGAATGATTGTGGTGACTTCAAATTTCTATTGAAACCACTATTGCGCTTTACCTTGATCTAAGCGTTGTCAAGATCGCAGATGACATGAAATCGCAAAAGACCATCGACTGTCATCACCTAAATAGACTAAATGTGTATAAGACCTTTTGTGGATCAACAATGCTATACGTTAGAAGGGATTTCGAGGTTCTCGTTTCGTGGCAGATACAAAGTTGCAACGAATATCAAAAACGCAGCAACTGAAAGCAACGCAAATAGTTGACTGAACCCCCAAGTACCATGGACCCATGAAATCAATGGAACCGCCGATGCTGCAACTGAGAACGTTACAACGTATCGAAGCGCAAACGCTCTGCTACGCCACTCGCTTCGAGTAATTCTTCCTATCAGCACATCATTTATAGGAATTTGACCAAATACAACTAGCATAAAAGCGATCGCGACCACCAGAGCAGCCAACCCGGTAAGTTCTATCATTAAGGCAAAGAACACAGCTTGTAATAGAGCAACACTTACAAATACAAGACGCACCGGATATTTATCCACCAAATAACCGACAACCAGTTGTGCAAAAGATGCTATTGAGAAAACCAGAAAGGTATACCAGCCTACCTGAGTTGCCGTATTCGCAAGCGTACCAAGTCGTTCCTCAAACACCTTGGGTAATGCAAACGTGGTGCTCTGAAAAACCAAACCACCAATTGCTGTCGTTATTAAGATGACTATAAAAAACCTGAGTAGTGTTGCTCGCGCTTGTTCTTGCGCTTCCACTGCAGATTTACTGCTCTTTGTTATTTTTTTTGATCTGGAAGTATCACCGATTACCCCGGATTCTGAGCGCACGAAAACTAGATAGAGAGTTCCAACAATAATAGAGATTACACCTGAAACGATAAATGCGCTGCGCCAGCCTGCTGTATCGATGAAAATTCCGGTAAGCAGTGCGGCACTAGCCACGCCCATATTGCCGAATATGCCATTGATGGCTAGCGGAACACCTGTTTTAGAGCGTCCTTCTACCACCATAGCCAGACCAACCGGGTGATAAATTGCTGCAAAAACGCCAATTGCAGTCAGACTCAGCGCAATTTGAAAAGGGCTGTTTGCCATGCCTGCTAGCACAGAACTGATACCAATGCCGATAAAGAATATCAACAGCATTCCCCGACGACTCCATTTATCCGCCAGCCAACCAGCAGGTATGGCGCAGACTCCGAATGCAATAAAGCCGGGTGTTGCATAAGGTATAAGTTCGGCGTACGTTAAATTCCATTCAGTGATCAACCGCAACGCTGCTGCCGTGGCAAAAATCAACATAAAATAGTGGTCCAAAAAATGGCCCACGTTGAGAAACAGAAAATTCAGTTGGGAACGTTGCATCATTTTCAGAGTGTAAAACAGAAGTACCTTGGGTTAAAGCTCCGAATGTCTCCACCTGAGCAGGTTTAAAAGTAGTATGACCGGCAATCGTGAGCATGAATGATGCGGGATTGTATATAACATCGGTAGCAAACGCCTTACCAGAATTCTTAAGGCAAAATTTGATGGCCAAATGTAATTTTGTTTCCATCCGGATCGGTTACAGAAAACTCTTTCATGCCCCAGGTTTGCTCGATCGGCGGTATTCTTAAAGACGGGTTCTCATCGGGTGCATGTGTGTTAAGCCCATTGTTAACGTAGTGACGATACAGCGGGTCAATGTCGCTCACTCGAATATAGATTACGTTCCCAAAAACGCCATCTCCTTTATGCGACGAAAGATGTACAAGGCAACTATCTCTTTCAATTAACGAGTACTTTGACATGAAAGATGTTGGGTCGGGATCGGGGGCTTGGACGACGATAAAATCCAGAATACCAGAGTAGAACTCCAGTGACTTCGCTATATCGCTGCATTTAATGAATGGTTCAATTGCCATAGTTTCTCCAGAGCCCGAACGACTCGCACACAGGCATCAGACGCGCGGTGCTTTCTAATACATCATTCAATACAAAGTTACCCATCACAAAGGTGCGCGCCATAAGTTTGATATTCTTATGAAACGTGTTGGCACGCTTCGCACAAATCGATTTAGCTTAAGATTCAGTTTCGTTTAGAATTGCAAATTCCGAGTGTACTTCAGCACAGTCACTAAGACTTTTCTGAGCTTTGGACACATGACCTAAACACGCAACTATATGAGCACAGGCACTTGTCACATCGTGACCTCTGAATCGTTCACTTGTGGTTCTGCAATGCGCCGCCGCTTTTTCCAAATCCTCAGATATTCGGGTAAATTCCTCTGCCAATTCCTCGCGTTTACTCATACCATGACTCCCCACAATGACTACTTAAACACCAGGCACAACAATAGCTCTTCTGGAGCAGCGCTGGAGATAACATTCGGTGCTTCGGCCAATACCAGTTGCTACGTTGTTGGTACACAAATTAACTCGCACTTGCTCAGCACTTGCTTTCGGCACAGGTTTCATAAGGTTTTTTCCATTGGATAGCCAGCCATTCCACACCACATTACTGGGTCTGCAACATCGCGCCACCCTGCCGACAAATAAAATCTATGAGCCGTCTCTGTGCTTGTCAGCTTTGCTGTCTGGGCACCAGACTCAGCAATCATAAACTCCATTCTAGTCAGCAACGCTTTACTCACACCACAAAAACGATGATCAGGAGACACGTAGTTCAATTCCACTTCTTGTGATTCATTGAAAGAACCCACAGCCGCGATTTCGCTTGCAACTTCGACAACCAGAAAGTTTGACGTTGGATTCTGAATCCACTTAGCTAGATTCGTAGGTGTTTTATTTCCCACCCATTGATTAATAATATCTACATTTTCACCATGGTCTAACGTACACAATTGCCGGATTGAAGAGCAAAGTACGATACTGCAATCGTCGGCATCACAAACACGTGCCGGCCGAACATCAATCTCACTATCCATATCAACAGCCCGGTATTGTTCGTTATCGGAATGGTAAATACAGTATCACTAAACTGTGCGGTTAACATTGGGGTATCCGCTATGTGCCTGCACTATCCAGCGCTATTGCCTGATTCAATATCTTTATTATCTGCTTGTCGTCAATATCTTCAATTGTTGTGTATTTTATGTGACGCATGTCCTTGCCCACACCGTCCAACAAATTGGCATCCTCAATATGCGCACCGAAAAATATCTGAAGATTCACGTGCCTCTTGTGCGCCACAATCGAGCAGATATTTGCATTGATAGAATACGTTGGCACGTTCCATTTTATCGCCTCCTGAAGTGACTCACTTGACGTACTCACAATAGCCCTGAGTTCAATGACAATTTCTTTTATTGGAGAATCAAGTTTTTCGATGTACTGACCTGAACTCATAAGACAACTCCCAAACGCTCCATATCATCAATATTTAGGGTATCCCCTAATGGCACTTACTTAACTTTAGGCGGATGGCCGTATTTGCGTATTTTGCTCTGAGCGTAGGCTCTGGATTCTTGCAGTTTAGGGTGCTTCTTTGGCCGTCGTTTAACCGCACGTGGTTCCACTCTGTTGGGTCTTTTAGCAACTCGGCGTTGTGCAATCAAGATAAACAGTGCAGCCGAATCAGGCTTAGCTGATTGTGCTGACCACGCAAGCCAAAGTTGAACAGTGTGTTTGAAACTCAGCTGCGAGCAAAAGCACTGATTAAGTATCGCTGACTGTGCCATGAGTAAGCGCACCAAGTTATAGGCCAACAGCGCTACCCAGATCTCTTTTTCGACCATTTCAGGTGTCTTACAACGCAACACATCTA